>JBGPKK010000069.1:0-21502 GCA_041485905.1 Vicinamibacteria bacterium | reverse complement strand
GGCGGCCTTTCCCAGAAACCAGGTGCCGTCTTCGAGTGCTAAGACTGCTTCCATGGTGATCAACTAATGCAAAATGCCGAATGCACAATGCTCCGACGTCAGCTGCTCTGCATTTTGCATTGTGCATTGTGCATTGCAGGTTACCTCTCCAGTGACGCCGTCACTCGGTTCCGTTCGCCTGCGACGATCCGTACTGATGATGACCAACGACGGTAGCCGTCGCGTTCGAGACGAATCGCATGTGGCCCGGAGGCGAGCTGCGCGATCGACATGGGCGTCGTGCCGACGAGCATTCCGTCGATGAATACTTTCGCACCATCCGGCCTCGAGTCGACGCTGAGCGGCGCCGCAGTTGCCGTTGCCGACGGCTTCAATCTGACCACCATCGTCTCAATCGACTTCGCGGCGGTGACCACCACACGTCGATCTTCAGCGACGTAACCGTCGCGCTCGATACGGATCCGGTGCGACCCCCTGGTCAGGTCGCCGATGGAGGCTGGCGTGCGGCCCTGGTCGCGGCCGTCAACGATCACGCGCGCGCCAGCGGGAGTAGAGCGCACGAGCAGTCGGCCCCTGGGAACGGTGTTGACGGCATTTGCGGTGTCGACCGTGGCGTCCGGCTTCAGCCGGACTGGCGGTGCTGCCGCGGGTTTGTCCGCTTGAACGCCGGTCGACGATGCAGCCTTGGCTGGCTCGTTGACCGTGCCCTCTGTAAACTCGCGGCCGGGCGCCGGAGCCGCAACCGGCGATGGCGCAACTGCCGCAACCGGAGCGGGCGCCGGCCGTCGTGCGCCAATCCCATAGCCACCGGCGAAACCAAGCGCGACGCCGACGAGCAGCGCCGCCGCAACCGGCCACTTCTCAGTCGTCAGTCGCCGAGCGTCAGTCGCCAGTCGATCGTCGTCCGTCGTCAGTCGCCAGTCCGCCTCCGCGCGGTCGGACGCACCGTCGCGGTTCGGCGCGACAATCGCCGGCGCAACTTCCACATCTTCATATCGAGCGCTCTCGGCGGCCCGCGGCTCGTCAGTCGTCAGTCGCCAGTTGCCAGTGGTCAGTCGTTGGTCGTCAGTCGTCAGTCGCTCGTCCGCCTCCGCGCGGCCGGATGCACCGTCGCGCTTCGGCGCGACCTCGCCAAAGCTCGGTCGTCTTTCACTACCGGGCGACGGCGGGTCAAACGGCAACGGCAGGTCTGACGTCGACGGGCGGCCGCCGACTGGCGATTGGGTCACGCTGACGTCTGGAAAGGCACCGCTTATCGCCGCCGCAAAATCGGACGCCGTCTCGAAGCGATCCGCCGGAGCGGCTGCCAGCCCGCGCGCGAAGGCGACCCGCAGCGCCGCCAGATCGCCGCCCGGCAGCGCGGTGAGCGCGTCGGCCGCGTCGTTGCCAATGGCGGTCACCCGCCGGCCCCACAGCATCTCGTGGAGCAAGGCGGCCAGGCTGAAGATGTCCGCCCGCCGATCCCACGCGCCGCCGGCGATTCGTTCCGGTGCGGTATAAGGACGCCGCACCGGCGCGTCGACGCCAACCGTTTCAATCGCTCGAGCGACGCCCAGGCCGGTCAGCCGGGCCTCGTCCTGCAGGATCAGCACATCGCGGGGGTGCAGCACGCCGTGATGCACGTTGGCATCTGCCGCCAAGTCGAGCGCCGACGCCAGTTGCGCGGCCACCCGGAGGGCATCGGCGGGTGCAAGGGGTCCGTGGTCGCGCATCACGACGTCGAGCGATTCGGCGGGCACGTAGTCCTGCACGAGGTACATCACCAGGCCGTCGGTTCCGGTCGCGATGGGTGCCGCAATAGCTGGATGCGACAAGTGCGCGTCGATCAATCGTTCCAACTCGGCGACGAGCTGGTGCATGCGCTCGGGCGGCACATCGAGGCGGAGCACTTTGACCGCCACCAGGCGATCGCGCTCTGAATCGTACGCGCGGAAAACCGGGCCCAGCGTTCCAGCACCCACCTGATGGAGGACGCGGAACGGTCCGAACGCGTCAGGAGGCGCGGCGCCGGCAGCTTCCATGTGCAGTGGGACAACTCCTCTGGAAGGCAACGCGATCGTAACACGACTATCCGCTGGCGTGAATAAATATTCATCACGCTCTGAACGATTGACAGCGCTCTCATCGGTTTGAGACAGTAGCGGTTCGGTGTCCGCCAACATAACAGGATCATCTTCATCCGAATCGTCGGTTCGGATTCCGGTCGACGTTCGGCGTTTCCCGTGGATCCGTCCGTTCGCCGCCGACTACGCGTTCGATTTCCCCGCCCTCGCCCCATTCTTTACCGGCGATCCGTCGAACCCGCTCGATTGGAAGCGCACGATCGCAGCCGCCCAAGGCCGACCGCTCGAGCGCGAGGCGATCGCGTCGGTCGTGGCAGCGCAACAGCGGCGGCGCCAGGCTCCCGCGCGCGCGATCGAGGCGGGCCGACGGCTGGCCGACCCGGCAACGGTCGCGATCCTCACCGGCCAGCAGGCCGGCCTCTTCGGCGGCCCGCTGTTCACGCTGCTGAAGGCGCTGACCGCGCTCAAGCTCACCGACCAGGTGACGCGCGAGCACCACGTGCCGGCCGTCGCCATTTTCTGGGTCGAAGCCGAGGATCACGATTGGAACGAGGTGCGCTCGTGCACGGTGTTCGACAAGGACCTCGAGCCGCGGGACGTCGGGTTGCCGGCGCGAGCGGCCGGCGACCCGCTTCCCGTCGCGAGTATCCCGCTCGACTCGGCCATCCGCGACGTCATTGACGAGCTCGCGCGCCTGGTGCCGCCTACCGAGTTCACCGTATCGCTGATTGAGCAGCTGCGCGAGGCCTACGCGCCAGGCATCGGCATGGCGGACGGCTTCGCGCGCTGGCTCGACCGCGTGCTCGGCGACCGCGGCCTCGTCGTCTACGACGCATCGGACGCGGCGTCGAAGCCCCTGGCCGCCAAGGTCTTCTCGCGCGAAATCGCGACGCCCGGCCAGACGGCCAGACTCGCGGCGGCGACGGGCGCCGATCTGGTCGCGCGGGGATATCACGCCCAGGTCCACGCCCAGGACGACAACCTCGCGCTCTTTCTGCTCGACGGCAGCCGGCGGGCAATCCGCCAACAGGACGGCGGGTTGGTGGCCGGCGACAAGCGTTACGAGATCGACGCGCTCCAGCGAGAGGCAAGCGACCGGCCGGCGGGATTCAGTCCCGGCGTTCTTCTGCGGCCGGTGGTCCAGGACACGCTGTTCCCGACGGTCTGTTATGTGGCGGGACCCAACGAGCTCGCGTACCTCGGTCAACTCCGCGGCGTCTACGAACACTTCGGGGTGCCGATGCCGCTGATGTATCCGCGCGCGACGGCCACGCTGCTCGATTCCGCGGCCTCGCGCTTCCTGACCAAATATCAGGTGCCGCTCGAAGCGCTGCAGCCGCAGGACGAAGGGGCGCTCAATACCCTCCTCGAAACGCAGATTCCCCCGGCCATCGACGAGTCGTTCGTTCAGTCGTCGAAAACGATCGAAGCGCAGATGATGAAGCTGATTCGGGCGATTCCGGCGCTGGATCCGACGCTTGAAGGCGTCGCGAAATCGACGCTCGGACGGATGCGGCACGACCTCCAGACCCTGCACGGGAAGATGATTCAGGCCGCCAAGCGCCGCGACGACACGCTGCGGCGTCAATTCATCCACGCCCGCGCGCTCGCTTTCCCGCGCGGCCACGCGCAGGAACGCACGATCGGATTCGTGTCCTTTCTGAACCAGTACGGACCCGCGCTCGTCGATCGCCTGAACGAAGAGCTCCCGCTCGACCTAGGACATCACTGGGTGATCACGATTTGAGGTAACTTTACTTGAGACGTGAAGTCACAGGACCTGCCTAAGCTCAAGAGCCGCATCGCCGCGATCTGGCGCCGCCGGTGGGTGCGCGTCACGGCCGCGGTGCTGGCCGTGCCGGTTGTCGGCCTCTCGTTCGCAACCGTGTATTACTACGTCAGCTTCTCGCGGGTGATTGACGCCCGCCTGCACGGCGAGCGCGACCGCGTCCTGCCCCGCGTCCTCGCACGCCCGCTCGAGCTGCGGCGGGGCCAGTCGATGACCGAGCAGCAGCTGATTGACCGCCTCAACGATCTGGGGTACGCGCAGCGCGCGCGCGCCGAAAAACCTGGTGAGTTTGCGACGGCGACCGGCGTCTTGACCATCATGCCGCGCGTCCCCGCGCTCCGGGGTCAGCTCGTGCGGGTCGTGTTCCAGAAGCCCGCGCCGGCCAAGGCGACGACGCCCGCCCGCTCCTCGAAGCCTCCGCGGGTGCCTGACCGTGTGGAACGTCTGGAGCTCGGCACGCACGCGAGCGAGCGCGTCACGCTCGACGCGCCGGTGCTGACCGCGCTTATCAGCGGCGAGCGCGAGAAGCGCCGCGAGGTCGCGCTGTCGGTCATTCCTCAGCGCGTCGTGCAGGCGGTGCTGGCGATCGAGGATCGCCGCTTCTACGCGCACCCGGGTGTCGATCCGATCGGCGTGGTCGGCGCGTTTTTCTCGTACGCCACCGGCCGGCGCGCCTATATGGCCGGCGGCAGCACCATCACCCAACAGCTCGTCCGCAACGTCTTCCTGCCGACATTCGAGGGCATGACGCTGCAAAGCGCGCGCGCCCGGTCGCTCAAGCGCAAGCTGCAGGAGATCGTCGTCTCGCTGGTCCTGTCGCGCCGGGCGTCGAAAGACGACATCCTCGAGATGTACCTGAACGACATCCCGCTGGGACAACGCGGATCGTTCGCGATCTTCGGCGTCCCCGAAGCCTCGCGCCTGTTTTTCGGGAAGGATGTCAGCAATGTGTCGGTGGCCGAGGCCGCGACGATTGCGGGAGTCATCCAGTCGCCGTCCGCGCTCTCGCCCTTCACCAATGCGATGCGCTGCAGGGATCGGCGTAACGTCGTCCTGCAGGCGATGGCCGACGCCGGCTACATCACCGCTGATGTCGCCGAGAGCGCCTCGCGCGAGCCGCTCGTGGTCGTCCAGCGCGCGCTCGAAGCAGAAGCGCCCCACTTCGTCGATTTCGTCGGCCAGACGCTCGCCGACCGCTACCCGGGTTTGACGACGACCACGAATCAGGCGGTGGATGTCTACACGACGCTCGATCTCCACCTCCAACGCCTGGCGCAGGATGCCGTCCGCGACGGTCTGCTGCACGTCGACGAGCTGCTGGCGCGGCGGCGCCGGCGCGGCAAGGCGGAAGCGGCACTGATCGCCGTGGATCCCAAGACGGGCGAGATTCTCGCGTTTGTCGGCGGACGGTCGTACAACCAGTCGCAGTACGATCGCGCGATCTCGTCGCGGCGTCAGCCGGGATCGGTCTTCAAGCCGTTCGTCTACCTGACAGCCTTCGAAGAGGCCGCCGACAGCGGTCGACGCGACGTCACGCCGGCCACGATCGTCAACGACGAGCCCGAGACGTTCGAATTCGACGATCAGGTGTGGACGCCAGAGAACTACGAGAAGACCTACGACGGTCCCATCACGTATCGCCACGCCCTCGTCCATTCGAGGAACCTGGCGACGATTCACGTCGCGCAGGCCGCGGGCTTCGACCGGATCGCGGCATTCTGGAAGAAGCTCGGCGTCGGTCAACCTCCGAAGGCCTATCCCTCGATCGCGCTCGGCGTCTTTGAAGCGACGCCCTACGAAATCGCGACGGCGTACACGCTCTTTCCAAATCACGGTTTGATTCGTCCGCTCAAGCACATTGTGCGGATCACGAGCGGCGGCAAGGACGTGACGAAGAAAACAGTCGCCGAGCCGCGGCGTGTCGCGCGGGCCGATACGACGTTTCTAGTGACCGATATGATGCGCGGCGTCCTCAACGAAGGGACGGGCGCAGGCGCGCGCGCTCTCGGGTTCACGCTGAACGCGGCCGGCAAGACCGGAACGACCAACGATCTGCGCGACGCCTGGTTCGTGGGGTTCACGCCCGATCTCCTGACAGTTGTCTGGGTGGGATTCGACGACAACCAGCCCGTCGGACTGAGCGGCGCGCAGGCGGCGCTGCCCATCTGGACGCAGTTCATGCTGCGCGCGCTCGCGGGTCACGGCAGCATGCCCTTTGAGGTGCCCGACGGCGTGGGCTTCGCGGAGATCGACGCGGACACAGGCAAGCTCGTGTCGCCCGCATGTCCGCGCGTCTTTCACGAGGCGTTTCTGGCCGGCACCGAACCGACCGAAGTGTGCGAGGTGCATAAGCCATAGCGAGGTCGGGTGGGTCAGGTGGGTCGGGTAGGTCGGGCGGGTCAGGCAGCTTCGCGTTGTACCCGTCGGCCGCCGGTGCGAGACGATAGGAAACATTAGAGCGGTGTCCACGTCCGGTTCACGGAACGGTATCGGCGCCAGCGGGACACGCTCGACATCCTCAGCGGCCCCGACATGAAGCAGATTCGTCAGAGTCGCCGGTTCTACGCGAAGCACGCGAAGGACGGGACACCAGCGCAGATCGTTCGAAGGACGTAGTAGCCCGCGGATCTGCAGCTAGCAGGTCGGGGCGAATGGCGCGGGATGCGTCAGCGCGGAGACGCCGAAGGCGCGGCCGCGCTCCTACCCGGCCTGCTGCTGACGGTCAATGCGATCGCGAGCGGTTTGGGTGCAACGGGATAGCTATCCGAGCCTACCGCCCGCCGTACAGGAAAAATTCCTTCCCGTTGGCCATCACCACCTTCTGCAGTCGCAGGATATTCGAGCCGTCAATGAACCGATGGCCGATGGCGGTGATCACGTCTCCCGTCTTGTACCCCGTCACAGTTCCCTTCACCGTGACTTCCCGCGACGTATCGACGGGCCACGCGTGATGCGCGAATAACGGACTGGCCGCCGCGAGGATCCCGACGAAGCCGAGTGCGAGGATTTGCAGCCTGGCGATCACACCCACCTCCCGCGCAATTCTAGTGTCAGCTCTGGACCCACAGCGTGGGCTTGCCTGTTCCGTCGTCAGTCCCCTTGATGTACCAGTTCTTGCCCAGGGGATCGTGATCCATGGTCGTGACAAAGTCGAACGGTGCCTGGAATTCGATGTAATCAAAACCGGTCTCGGACGCGATCAGCTGATGCCATTCGCCAGAGGGGATGAACACCAGGCTGCCGGGACCAACAGGAAGGCTGCCTGTATCGTGCTTCACTTCGCCGGTGCCTTTTTCGATGAAGTAGAAATGCTCCGGTGTGATGGAACTGGTCTTCGAGGGATGGTGTACGTGCCGCGGAGAATGAGCATCGGACGCATAGAGCATGCGGCCGAGCTGCAGGTCCCAGGAGCCGGAAAGGCCGGTTTCCTTGTTGACCCAGAAGGTCCGCTCCCGGAAACCTTTCTCGTCAATCAGCGATCTGAGTTGTGCCTCTTCGAAGAAGTAGCCAGCCGGCGATTGGTTGCCTGTGGGCTTGCCGGTGTGCTTGGGCACCGTGACGAGCAGCAGAACCAGCGGAGTGCCAGAAGCTGTGAGGGTGGCTTCCTCGGCTGGTTCCAAATAGACTCCGGCGCGTCGCTGGGCCGTGTGGACGGCCGTTTTTCCGGCGGCCGTGTGGGTCACTTTGGCGTCTTTCCCGTCCAGTATGTAAGCGACCTGTGTCTTGTCGCTGGGAGCAAGACGACATGTCTTGCCAGGCTCAACTTCCTCAATCGCGACCTGAACCCTGGTCCCGTTGTCAGACGGGCTCAGGATGTTCCTCACGTGCCCTTCCGAAATCGGGGTCCTGGTTTTGTTCTCGATGTTGATCACTTCGATCATTTCGCTACTCCGCGTGGAATTCGAACTCTCACGCCCTCTTACCGGTCGCGTCCTCCCGGGAGCCCTTCCCCGATCGAGGGCGGCTGGTTGTTGTCCTTGCACGTCAAGCCTGGAGCCGCGCCTGGTAAGCCTTGACGCTCGATCCAGCCGCAGCAGTACCGTCCGCACGACGCAGGTGGCGTGTACACGTTTTTGAGTGTCTTGCGGTACTCGGGATACAGGGTGTGGGCAAATCCCATGGCGGCTTCCTTCGGGATGTTGTACGTGCGCACCATGTAGTCTTCGTCCGGGTTCTGCCCCGGGAGAGCATGCGGCACCTTGCCCGTGTCCTCGAGCGATGGAATCTCGTTGCCCGTATTGCACGTGCTTCGATTGTTCGCCTCCTGACTCCCGTTTGGATCGAATTCCCACACACGACTCACAATGTGCGGCTCGGTGAGATAGATCGGATCCTCCTGCACCGTCGTGATCGTCAGCAGGTTGCCGTGCCGCGTGATCATGACGGTGAACTCCGAGCGATCGCTGCCGGGAATTCCGACGCCTCGCCGGATCCACGCCGCCTTGACGTGCGTGGTGTGCGCCACCAGCGTGTCGCCTTCCCAGTGCCCGGTGGTGAACCCGGATGGCGGATGCCACGCATTCGCCGACGGGTGCGGCCGTCCATCCATCCAGATTCTGATGGTGTCGCGCAGATAGTCGCCGGCCAGCACCCAAGCCACGACGCGGCCGTCATCGATCTCGCTCCAGATCCGCAGACCGAGCGGCCGGTACTGTCCCACCCAGGGCGACTGCGCAAGGCACTGGCGTTCGATGGTGGAGGGAAGGCTCGAGCTGTACAAGAGCGCTTTGGCACGCGCCTCGTCGCTCATCGGCATGCCGGTGAAGTCGCCCAGGTAGGAACCGGGCCCGCGTTCGATGTAGTCCTCGTACATCCGGATCGCGTACGAACCCGTGAGCTCGACCTGCGCAAACGCCGGCACGCTCACCATCGTCAGCGCACTCAACAGCAGAGGAGTCAGAAGCGCGCGTCGCATGGTGTTGGATCCCATTTGCTGATGTCACGTTCCAGTTTGTAATGGATCGCCGTCTGGAATGGCAGCTGGAGGTAGACCGGGTCTTCGACCACGTTCGTGTTGACCAGCACTTTGTCGCCGTTGGGCAGCGCATGCACGTCCCAGTATTCCGTGAACACCGCCCGCTGGCTGTAGGGCACGCCGTTCTTCCGCAAGTACCCCGGTCGCAGATTCGTGGTCACGGTCTTGAGCGTCCCGAACCGAGGGTTGCCGCGGCCACCGCCACGCACAATCCATTCTGCGGCCGTGGCACCCTGCCAGTTCCGCGCTCCGGGCTGCGCCGCGGCGTTCGCAAAGCGAAGCACGCGCGTTTGCATTCCGTAGTCTGTTTCGACCTTCAATGCGTTGTCGTCGAGCCACGAGATGCGCATGCGGATCGGTCCGCGCATCAGGCCGGGCGCACCGTAGGCCCTGCACTGCTCGCCTGCGGCCTCGTCCTTCGCCGGATCCCACGCCTCGGCCACGTGCTGGCCCTCGAGATTCAACGGAATGCTGACGATGTCGCCTTTCGCAGGGGTAATCATGCGCCAGCGCCAGTCTTCGGAAATGACCGCCACCCATTGACCGGTGAGATCGATGGGCGCCACCGAGCGTGGCGATGCGGGCCCAGCCGTTCCACCGCGTCCTTGTGCGCGTGCGTCGTTCAACACTGTCAGCGGAAGCGTCAGCGCCAGAAGAAACACCGACAGACGGCTCACGATGGGGACCCCTTCAGACTCCGGTAGACGGCGTCCACGAACATATTCGTCGTCCACGGTCCCGTATCCTTGCCGTACCGGCTACGATAACCCCGCGTGGGATTGGCAGCCTTCACTTCATCGAGCGTCATGCCCTTCCCGATCATGTCGTGGATGATGTCGGTGATCACCGTCAGCATGTCGCGGTATTCCACCACTTCGCCGTAATCGGACACGTACCCGTGACCGGGGACCACCATCGTGCCGCCTGGTTTGAGAACCTCCGGACCATTCGGAACGACGAACTCCGTGAGCAGACGATTGAGCGCTTCGAGTTCGCGCTGAATACTGCCGCCCCGTGCCCGATCGATGACGGGGAACTGCCTCAGGTCAACAATATCGCCCGTGATGACGACGTCGGCCTTGCGGAAGAGCACCATGACATCGCTGTCGGAGTGCGCACCCGTCTGCCGGATGACCTGGACCGCCTCGTCATTGATATACATCGGCCGAAATCGCGACGTGAATGTCTCGGTCGGCCACATGTTTGAGGGAAAAGGCGATTGGCTTCCTGTTGGCGCGCTCATGCGAAGCAGCACGTTCTCGTGGGCGAGCACGGTCGCGTGGTTCTCTCGGGCGAATGGGTCAGGACTCACCGGCACGCCGGCGCTGCCGAGGACGGCGTTGCCGCCGACATGATCCGCATCCGCACTGGTGTTGATGATGAGACGGATGCGGCGCGACGAGATCGACTTGACGGCTCTGAGAAGCGCGTCGGCCATGCCGGTCGAGCCGCTGTCAACCAGCACGAGACCGTCGTCTCCCACGTGAACCGTCACGTTGGCGCCGGCCCCGAAGATGACGTAGACGTTCGGCCGGATCTGGAGCGCTTCGAGGCCCGCCGTGAGGGTCGAGGGATGCTGCTGCGCGGGAAGTGCCTGCGTCCCCTGGCGCCCGCCCAGCACGAGAACCAGCGCAATCAGCGCGAGGGCGTTGCCGAAAGGGTGCCGGCAAAAGCGCATGGGCAAATGGTATACGACACCGGCCTCGCTCTCCATATAATGCTCCCGGCTGACCGTCCATCCGGCCACGGAGGGGAATCAAGGGGACCACAGGGCGGGAAGAAATCCCGGAAGCATTCGTGAAACCGGCCGGCAACTGGCTCATGGAGGGCATATGCGTCACGCGATCCGTCTCGTGCTTTGCGTCGTGCTGATCCTTCTGGTCTCGATCACGACGACGTGGGCCCAGGCCACGGCGCAGATCAACGGGACCGTCGCGGATTCCAGCGGCGGCATCCTGCCGGGCGCTGCCGTCACCGCGACACAGACCGACACCGGCTTCCGCCGGGAGGTCGTGACCGATCAGACCGGTTCGTACACGCTGACGAACCTGCCGGTCGGACCGTATCGGCTCGAGGTGGTGCTCGCCGGCTTCCGCACGTCGGTGCAGACCGGTATCGTGCTGCAGGTCAACAGCAATCCGGTGATCCCGATGACGCTGCAGCTTGGCGCGATCGGGGAAACGATCACCGTCACATCGTCCACGCCGCTTGTCGAGACCCGTAACCCTGCCATCGGAGCGGTGATCAACAACGAGCAAGTCCTGGCGCTGCCGCTCGAGGGCCGCAACGTGGCCTCGCTCGTCCTCCTGGCTGGCGGGGCGGTCGATACGGGCAACCCCTCGAGCCGCAGCCTGACCCAGAGCCGCGGCATCGCGGTCGCCGGCGGCCAGCAGTTCGGTGTGCAGTACCTGCTGGACGGTGCGCTCCACAACAACTGGTATGACGGCGTCAACCTGCCGCTCCCCTTCCCCGACGCGATGCAGGAGTTCAGCGTGGAGACCAGCTCGCAGAACGCGCAGAACGGCGTCAAGGCGGGCGGCACGGTCAGCGTCGCGACGAAGGCAGGCACGAACCTGTTCCACGGTGACATGTTCGAGTTCGCGCGCCACCATCGCTTCAACGCGACCGCCCCGTTTGCGGCGGTCAGTCCTGTCACGGGCGAGCGCACCAGCGATGGTCTGGTCCGGAACCAGTTCGGCGGCGTGCTGGGCGGACCGATTGTCCAGAACAGGATCTTCTTTTTCGGCGCCTATCAGGGCACGCGCGCAACGCAGACGCCGGCCGACATCGTGACGTTCATCCCGACCGCGGCGATGCTCAACGGCGACTTCTCCACCGCCGCCTCGGCGCAGTGCCGGGCGCAGGGTAACCTCACGCTCCCGGCGGCGCTCGGGTTCGTGAACAACCGGATCGATCCGGCGCGGCTCAGCCCGGCGGCGGTGAAAATCGCCAGGATGCTGCCCACGACCAGCGACCCGTGCGGCCAGATTGCGTATTCCCGTCCAACCAAACCCAGAGAGACCCAGCCGATCGCCCGCATCGACTGGCGGCTCAACAACAGTCACACGTTATTCGCCCGGTACATGCTGTCGACAACTTTCTGGGAGCCGGCATTCGAGAACGCGAACGGGAACATCCTGGCGGCGACGCTTGGCGGTCGCGACAACACCCAACACTCGCTGGCGATTGGCGACTCAATGGTGTTGAGCAATGCGGTCGTCAACAACATCCGGGGCTCCGTCAATCGGACGAACGTCGTGCGGACGCACTCCGATCTCTTCGGGCCGGAAGACGTCGGCATCAAGATGTTCACCTACATTCCCAAGTACATGAACATCACCACGACGGGCGCCTTCTCCATCAATACGGGGACGGAGACCTTCTCGTTTTACAAGACGAACACGTACGCCCTTTCCGACGACCTGACGGTGGTCCGCGGGAATCACCAGTACGGCATCGGCGGCGCCGTGGCCATGTCCGATTGGCAGACGGAATCGAACGTCCGCTCGATGGGTCCGATCTCGTTCACCGGCGGCGTCACCGGCCTGCCGCTCGGCGACTTTCTGCTCGGACGCGTGTTCGAGTTCCGGGAAGCGACGCCGTTCCGGCAGGACATCAAGCAGCCGTATTTCGCGCTCTACGGGCAGGACACGTGGCGGGTGTCGTCGAAAGTCACGCTCAACTACGGGGCGCGGTGGGAGCCGTGGTTCCCGCAGGATAGCGTGGACCGGTCGGTGTACAACTTCGACGTCGAGCGGATGCGGGCCGGGATTCACAGCACGGTGTACCCGCAGGCGCCGGCCGGTCTCTACTATCCCGGCGACCCCGGGTTCCCGGGCAATTCCGGCATGAAGACCGTGTGGTCGAACATCGCGCCTCGGGTGGGCATCTCGTGGGACCCGAAAGGCGACGGTCGTACGTCGCTGCGCGCCGGATACGGCTTGACCGGCGATTTCGTGACCGGCCAGTTCTTCTTCGATTCGCGCTCGGCCCCGCCGTTCGGATTGGAACAGCGTCTCACGAACACTCTACTCGACGATCCGTGGGGTGCGGTTGGCAGGACCAACCCGTATCCGGTCTCGCTGGGCGGTGCAGACTATCCGTACAACGCCGCCTTGTACTCGCTGTTCATCTCGATGCCCTACGACATCAAGACGACGCGCAACCACAGCTGGAACGTGGCATTTCAGCGGCAGGTCGGCGACAACATGGCGTTCTCGACGACGTACCTCGGCAATCACATGGTCAACATGTGGGGCGTCGTCGACGGAAACCCTGGCGTGATCCCCGCGGGAGCCACGCCGACAGGGCCGTGCACATTGAAGCTGCCGACCGGCGGTACGCAGACGTTCACCAACTGCTCGACGGCGTCGTTGGATCTCCGCCGGGAGCTCAGCCAGTTGAATCCAGCAGTCGGGCAGTACTACGGGTACCTCGATTGGATCACCGATGCGGGGTGGCAGACCTACCACGGACTGATGCTGCAGTTCCAGCGCCGGTCGGCGCGCGGGATTACGACCAGCGCCAACTACACCGTGTCCTCATGCGAAGGCTTGATCAGCCAGGGGCAGGCCCCCCTCAACGTCGCCACGGGGTACATGAAACCCGTGTCGTTAATCAATCCGCCTTCAGCCGCCGAAACACAAGCGATTTTCGAGGAGGACCGGGGGCGGTGCGGCACGTGGCGGAAGCACATCCTCAACCTCAGCGCCAGCGCCGAGACGCCGCAGTTCACCAACGCGGCTGTACGTGCGCTGGCATCCGGCTGGCGCCTGTCGGGGATCTTCCGCGCAAATTCAGGGAGCCCGCTGACGATCACGACAGGCACCGACCGGGCCCTCTCGGGCATCCAGACCACCACGCAGCGCCCGAACCAGGTGCTGGACAATCCGTACGGGGATGGAGGGCTCAACTGGCTCAATCCGGCGGCATTCGCGCAGCCGGCGCTGGGGACTTACGGCAACTTCGTGCGCAACTCCATCGACGGTCCCGGACGCAAGGTCGTCGATCTCTCGCTCGTGCGAGCGTTCCGAATCGGCAACGGGCAGCGCGTCGAGGCGCGGGTCGAGGCGTTCAACGCGTTCAATTGGTTCCTGCTGGACAACCCGAACACCACGCTTTCCAGCGCGACGTTCGGGCGCATCACATCGTCGGGCGACCCGCGCATCATGCAGTTCGCGGTGAAGTACGAGTTCTGATCATTCGCACACGTAATGAAGCGCCGTCGCATAGCCGCAGCGAGTTCATTTTGACGTTCGTGGAAACGGCCGAGAGGGCCGCCGAAAAAGATGCAGACGAAGAACTCCGGAGTTCGGGAGACGCAGCGGTGAGTCGCTAGCGAGTTACAGGGTCATCTACACATTGAAAAGCTGCTCGAGGGGAGGCTGGCGGTCGGCGTACGTCTCAGGGAGCTTTAACGAGGCCGAACCGTCGGCGCAGGCCCCACTCGAACATTCCGGCTGGCATGAGCGATTTGAGGCGGCGCAGTCGGCCCGCTTCGCGGCCGACCAGATGTCGAGGCTTGGGCGCCTCGCTCGCCACGATCCGACTCACGCATGCCGCCACCTCGGCAGCGTCGAGTCCCTTCTCGACGTCGTGGGCGAGTCCTTGTCCGAGAGCACGCCGCATTTCCTTGTAGACGGCCAACGGCGCGCCCACTGCGTGCGCTGTCGACGCAAAGTTGGTTCGTACGAATGTTGATGGCGGCCACGATCACAATTGACCAGAATTATGGTCATCGCTAGAATGACGCCATGTCTAGGACGCTGCCGATCTCTGAAGTCAAAGCCCGCCTTCCCGAGCTTGTCACCGGTGTCGCCGAGCGGGAGGAAGAGATCGTCGTGACCAGGAACGGTCGGCCGGCGGCCATGCTCGTGAACTACGACGAGTATCGGCGCCAGCGGGACACGCTCGACATCCTCAGCGACCCCGGCATGATGAAGCAGATTCGCCAGAGTCGCCGATTCTACGCGAAGCACCCGAAGGGTCTATCGTTCGAGGATGTCTTCGGCGAACCACGTGTGCCCGCAAAGAAGCGCGCGCGCTAGATGGCGCCGTTCGGACTCGACATCCCGCCTCACGTGGCGGAGGTCCTTCGCCGCCTCCCGCCGGACGTCAGACGGCCAGTCAAGGCCGCGCTCCGCGCCATCGGCGCCGACCCTTCAATCGGTGCGCCGCTCGAGCGCGAGTTGAAGGGGCTCTGGCGATTCCGCGTCAGGCGCTTCCGGATTGTGTATGCCGTCGATCGATCACGTCGGACCGTTCGGGTGATGGCGGTCGCCCACCGCCGTCATATCTACGACGACCTGGCGCAGATCGTTCGAAGGACGTAGTAGCCCGGTCTGCCCTCTGCCCTCTGCCCTGTGCCCTGTGCCCTGTGCCCTATAATCGACAGACAGTGAACCAAGAGGTCTTTGCGGCGGTGGCTGACGCGCTCGACCGCGGCGAGCCGGCGGCGCTCGTCACGATTGTCGCGACGAATGGATCCACGCCCCAACGAGTCGGCGCCAAGATGCTCGTGTTCGGCGACGGCCGGCTCGTCGGCACGATCGGCGGCGGCTGCTACGAAAATGACGCGTTCTGGAAGGCGCGCGAGGCGATCAAGAATCGCCAGCCGCAGCTTGTGCACTACGAGTTGTCCGACGACTTCGCCCAGGAGACCGGCCTGATCTGCGGCGGCCAGATGGACGTCTACATCGAGCCCATCGAGCCCTCACCCGAGCTGTACGTCATCGGCGCCGGCCACGTGGGAACGCACCTCGCCCTTCTCGCGCAGGAAGTCGGCTTTCACGTGCACATCGTCGATGACCGCGAGAAGTTCGCCAACCGCGAACGCTTCCCCGCCGCCACTGAAGTCGTCACGGAGGACATTCCGGCCTGGCTCGCGCGAACCGATCTCACGCCGCACAGCTACGTGGTCATCGTCACGCGCGGCCATACCAACGATCTCGAAGCGCTGCGCGCGCTGGCGCCGCGAGAGCTCCGGTATCTCGGGCTCATCGGCAGCCGCGCCAAGGTCGCGCGCATTTACGATGCGCTGAGGACGGACGGCATACCCGCCGAGCACCTGAAACGTGTCCACGCACCGATCGGCCTCGACATCGGCGCCGTGACGCCGCAGGAGATCGCCGTCAGCATCCTGGCCGAGCTGATCGCCGTCAAGCACGGCAAGTTCGCCGACCGCGACGCCGCCGGCCTCTCGATGCAGTGGCGGCCAAAAAGTCTCACGCCTGACGTTCCAAGTCCCAAGTAGACGTGTCGCTTCTGATCCGCGGCGGCACCGTCGTGACGATGAACGACCGCTTCGACATCGTTGAAGGCGACGTCTCGATCCGCGGCGGGCGCATTGCGGCCATCGGCGCCGCGATAACTGAGCCGCACGACCGCGTGGTCAACGCGCGCGGCGGGTACGTGCTCCCGGGCCTCATCCAGACTCACATCCATTTGTGTCAGACGCTGTTTCGCGGCTACGCCGACGATTTGCCGCTGATGGACTGGCTTCGCGGGCGCATCTGGCCGTTGGAAGCGGCACATTCGCCGCACACGTTGCGCGCCTCGGCGCGATTGGCGGCCACGGAGCTGCTCACAAGCGGCACAACCTCCGTGTTGACGATGGAGACGGTCCACGACACGGATGTGGTGTTCGAAGCCGTCTCGGAAAGTGGACTGCGGGCGACCATCGGCAAGTGCATGATGGATTTCAATCCCGATGTGCCCGCGCGTCTGCAGGAACGCACCCAGACGTCGATCGACGAGAGCATCGCAATCCACGCGCGATGGAACGGCGCCAACAACGACCGCCTTCGTGCCGCCTTCGCGCCGCGCTTTGCCGTGTCGTGCTCGCGCGAGCTGCTCGAAGCGGTTGCCAGTCTGTCGGCGGCGGACGGAACGCTCGTTCACACGCACGCGTCGGAATCGCGCGAAGAGATTGCGATCGTGCGGAAGATCTCCGGCGGTCTGTCCAACGTCGAGTATCTGGCGAGCCTCGCGCTCGCGTCACCGCGCCTGTGCGCCGCGCATTGCGTCTGGGTGGACGACCGCGAGCAGGACCTGCTGGCCGAGCACGGGGTCAAGGTGATGCATTGCCCGAGCTCCAACCTCAAGCTGGGATCGGGCGTGGCGCCGGTGCCGGAGTTACTGGCGCGCGGCGTCACGGTCTCGCTTGGGACCGACGGCGCCGCGTGCAACAACCGTTTGGACATGTTCGAGGAGATGCGCCTGGCGGCCCTCGTGCAGGCGGCGCGCCGGGAGCCGGGTGTGCTGAAGGCCCGCGACGTGTTGTGGATGGCGACGCGCGCAGGCGCCCGCACGCTCGATCTCGAGTCCGAGATCGGCTCCCTCGAATCGGGCAAGCGGGCGGACATCGTCGTCGTCGATCGCGATCGGCCGCATCTGGCGACGGGTCCCGATCCCTATTCGACGCTGGTGTACGCCGCGCGCGGCAGCGACGTGCGCACGACGATCGTTGACGGCGAGGTGCTGGTCGACGATTTCGCGCCGACCCGCGTCGACTGCGCGGAAATTGCCGCCGAGGCTCGATCAGCGGCGCGCGAGCTCGCCTCGCGCGCCGGGATTCAGCGCTAGAAGCGTCACGCCATCACTGGCGGAGGTCTTCTCGTTTGGGCCAGATCCACGGAAGCCTGCCAATCGCGTCCTGCAGGCACGGAGGCCCATAGCCCAACTGCCTCTGCGTTGATCCGATCGTCGCGCAGCCGCCAGCCAGGTAGTGATGGGATCTGAGGCGTTCCCTCGCGCGGGAAGGCTGGAGCTTGTTGGCCATCGCCGCGAGGGACGGGTGAATCTCGTCGGCCTTCAGAACTGAAGGATAGGACAAGATCGTCCACGTCAACCTGAAGATTGGCTGAACTCTTGTTCAGGTTCGACAAGAGGGCGTCTACAATTGTCGCCGGTGTATAATGTTTTAGCAGTCGAGGCTTGAGACTGCTAAGAGACGGTCCGGCTAAAGCCGGACACTACTGCAGATAGCAGCCACATGACGCACGAGACCGACGACCGTTCGAAACGTGTGCTTGCCGCGCTGATCCGCGAGTACATCGTCACGGGCGAACCCGTAGCGTCGGCGCTCCTCGTGACCGCCGCCGGGCTGGGCGTGTCGTCGGCCACCGTCCGCAACATCCTCGCCCGCCTGGAAGACGAAGGCTACGTTCAGCAGCCGCACACCTCTGCGGGCCGCATTCCAACGGACCGCGGCTACCGGGTGTACGTCGACCTGCTGCTCGAATCCAGGCGATCGGGCCGGACGGCCAGCGCGGTCGAGGCGCGTCTCAGACGCGACTGGCCGGGTCCCCTGCCCGACTCGCTGCTCTCTCAGGCGTCGCACGTGGTGTCGCAGGCGTCGGGCCTGGTGGCCTTTGCGCTCAGACCCGAGCAGGGCGCGGCGGTGTTCGAGCGCGTCGAATTCATTCCGCTCAGCTCCGGCCGCGTTCTCGTCGTGATCGTGGCGCGCGGCGGTCATGTGCTGCAGAAAGTCATCGACATCAACGAGCCGCTCGGGCCCGACGATCTGCGCCAGGCAGCCAGCTACCTCAACGCGGAGTTCACCGGCCTGCCGCTCGCGCGTGCGCGCGAAGCGGTGATGGAGCGAATCGACGAGGAGCGGCTCTTGTGCGACGCGCTGTTTGCGCGCGCCATGCGCCTCGCCACATCGACCTTCACGAACTTGTCGGACGAACAGATGCTCTTCATCGAAGGCACGGCGTCGCTCCTCGGCGATGCCCAGGGCGTGACGATGGGCACGCTGCAGGTGCTGGTGCAGATGATCGAAGAGAAGCAGCGGCTGGTTCGGCTGCTGAACGAATACATCGACGGCCCCGGCCTGACCGTCGTCATTGGCGCCGAACATCCCGAGCCGAACCTGCGCTCCTTCAGCCTGATCGCGTCAACCTACGAGGATGCGACGGGCACCGGGACCATCGGCGTCATCGGCCCCACGCGCATGCGCTATTCGCGCGCCATCGCCGTCGTCGACGGCGCGGCGCAGGCGGTCTCGCGCGTGCTGCGCGATTCGAATTGAACCCTGAACCCGCCGATGCCTGACGAACCTTTGACAG
Organism: Vicinamibacteria bacterium; assembly: GCA_041485905.1. Lineage (GTDB taxonomy): Bacteria > Acidobacteriota > Vicinamibacteria > Vicinamibacterales > CAVVIG01 > JAHFUI01. The sequence goes on along the minus strand of JBGPKK010000069.1, from coordinate 2,605 downwards.
ACGCGCCTGAACCAGTAGAAGCGGCCGATCCGATCAGCGACCTGCAGCGTGAGCGCGACGAGTACCACGACCGCTGGTTGCGCAAGACCGCCGAGTTCGACAACTACCGCAAGCGCATCGAGCGCGAGCGGCGCGAGCAGGCGGACCAGACGGTCACCGAGCTGCTGGAGGAGCTACTGCCCATCGTCGACGATTTCGAACTGGCGCTGACCGTGGACGCAGGCGAGAGCGGCTCCGCGTACCGCAAGGGCATCGAGCTCATTCAGATGAAACTGCACGATCTCCTGCGCAAGTACCGCGTCCGCCCGCTCGACGCCCTCGGCGCCGATTTCGATCCCAACATGCATCAGGCGGTGATGCATGAGTCGAGCCCCGACCACCGCGACGGCGAAGTCATCGGCGAGCTGCGTAAGGGGTATACGATCGGCGACCGCTTGCTGCGGCCGGCGATGGTCAAGGTAGCCAAGCCGTGAGCAAGCGCGATTACTACGAGGTCCTCGGCGTGTCGCGCACGGCCGGCGACACCGACATCAAGAGCGCCTATCGCAAGCTGGCGATGAAGCATCACCCGGACCGCAATCCGGGCGATCACGCCGCGGAAGAAAAATTCAAGGAAGCGGCGGAAGCGTACGCGGTCCTCGCCGACGCCGAGAAGCGCGGCCTGTACGACCGGTTCGGCCACGCCGGCGTCAGCTCCTCCGGCAGCGCCGGCTTCGATCCCACGGTGTTCCAGGGCTTCGAAGATCTCTTCGGCGGCCTGGGAGACATGTTCGGATTCGGCGATCTCTTCGGCGGCGGGCGCCGCCGCGGCGGTCCGCAGCGTGGCGCCGACCTCCGCTACGATCTCGAGATCACCTTCGAGGAATCGGCGCGCGGCACCGAAACGTCGATCCAGATCCCCCGCCACGAACACTGCGACAGCTGCAAGGGCTCCGGGGCGGCGCCCGGGGCGGCGCCGACCACGTGCGCGCAGTGCCGCGGGCAGGGTCAGGTCCGCGTGCAGCGCGGATTTCTGACCGTCGCGACGACGTGCCCTCAGTGTCGCGGCGCCGGTCGCGTGATCTCCAAGCCGTGCACAGCGTGCCGCGGCGCAGGTGTTGTGGCGCGCGAGCGGAAGCTCACCGTCAAGATCCCGGCTGGGATTGCCACCGGCCAGCAGCTCCGAATGCAGGGCGAAGGCGAAGCCGGTTCAGCAGGCGGCCAGGCCGGCCACTTGTACGTCGTCGTGCACGTGCGGGAGCACGAGTTCTTCAGGCGCGACGGCCTGAATCTGTTCTGCGAGATCCCGGTGAACTTCACGACGCTCGCGCTCGGCGGTGAGATTCAGGTGCCGACGCTCGACGGCATCGAGCGCGTGAAGGTTCATGAAGGCACGCAAACCGGCACGACGCTGCGGCTGCGCGGAAAAGGCATGCCGGACGTCAACGGCGGAAGCGGCAAAGGCGACCTGTTCGCCACCGTCCAGGTGCTGACGCCGAAGAAGCTGTCGAGGGAACAGCGGAACCTCATCGAGCAGCTCGCCAAGATGCTGCCGGCGGAGAAATTCCAGCCGCGCCCGCGCGAGCACGAAGAGGATGAACGCAATCTGTTCGACCGCGTCAAGGACATGTTCGGATAAATTGAAAGTCTGGCCCGCCCTCGACGTCGACCGGCTCGATGACCTGCTTCTGGCCGCGCTCGATGATTTCGTGCCGACGGCGATCGAGGAGCACCCACCGGGCGGACGAATCTTCTTCGCCATACACGAGCATCGCGACACGGCCCGAGCCGCTCTGAGCGGTCGGGGGATCGCAGCATCCCCCGTCGATGTCCCGGACGGCGACTGGGCCGTACGGTCTCAGCAGAACCTCACGCCGATCACGGTCGGGCGGCTCACCGTCTTACCAAGACCCCGGCCCCCCGCCTTCGCTCGCGCACGAATCAAGCGAGCTACGGCGCGGCTCGCCGAAACGCCGAAGGCGCGGCGGCGGCCAGCCCCCCGCCCCCAGCCTCTGACGATTGTCATCCAGCCTTCGATGGGATTCGGCACCGGGCACCATGCCACGACGCGTTTGTGTCTGGCTGCGCTGCAGGAGACGAACGTCATCGGCGCGTCTGTCCTCGACGTGGGCACCGGATCAGGAATCCTCGCCATCGCGGCCGTGCGTCTGGGAGCCAGCCAGGCGCTCGGGATCGACTCGGACGCGGACGCGATCCAGTCGGCGCATGAGAATCTGGCGCTCAACCCCGAGGCCCGTGATGTCCGGTTCGTCGTTGCCGACCTGACCACAATCTGCCGGGAAGGCGGCCGTCTCCTTTTTGACGTCGTGATGGCCAATCTCACAGGTGCTCTTCTGGTTCGATCGGCGAGTCGGTTACTTCACGCGGTGAATTCCGGAGGCACGCTGATCCTCAGCGGCATCCTCGCGGATGAAGAGGAGACGGTGCGCCGCGAGTTTGCGACAGACTTCGCCGGACCTAATAAGGTCCGGCCTGCTTGGCACGGGCAGGAAGATGAATGGGTATGCTTGGGATATTCTGTCGGGACTGATTAGAGAAGCCATGGTCCGTCACATTCTCCTCGCGCCGCTCCTCTTTGTCTGCGCGCTCTCGGCGCAGACGTCGC
>JBGPKK010000068.1:0-21739 GCA_041485905.1 Vicinamibacteria bacterium | reverse complement strand
TCGTCCGCCACACGACGGAGAACTACATCTTCCTGAAGGTCCTCATGCCCAACGCGCTCGGACAGCCGTCGTCCATGCCGACCTTTTCCTTCGCGCCCGCCGACGCCGCCAAGATCGCCCTGGCACTGGCGAGCATTCGCAAGGCGGACCTACCAGCGTCGTACGTGCTGCGTCGGCCCCTGCCGGCACCGTATCACCCGGCGGGCCGCTTTGGCGAGCTGGTGGATCGGTATCGATGTCTGAGCTGTCACACCGTCGGCGGCTGGGGCGGCGATCTGTCGACGGTGCCGCTGGATCGCATCGGCAGCCAGCTGAAGCGCGACTATGTGGCGAAATATCTCCTGAACCCCGGAGCTGTGCGCGTCAGCATCGAAGCGCGGATGCCGGTGTTTCACATGCTGCCTGACGAGGCGATTGTGATCGCTGACTACTTCGCGACGGTCTTTGTGGACGATGCCTTTGAACGGTACGACGCGCGCTTCACGCCCGCCGAGACTCGTCGAGGTCACGATCTCTACGGGCAACTGGGCTGCGCGGCGTGTCACCAGCTTGGCACGACCGGCGGGTACGTGGGCCCCGAGTTGTCGAACACCGACGCCCGGCTGAAGCCCGGCTGGATTGCCGCGTGGCTGACAGCGCCAACACGCTACAAACCGAGCACGCTGCAACCCGATTACGGCCTGTCCGCCGGGGACGTGCGCGCGCTCACCGCGTATCTGAGCAGCCCCGGCACGGGGAGGGTGGGCACGTCGATCGGAGGAACGAAGCCGTGACACGCAGGTTCCGGGCATCGCTTGTGCTGGCTCTGGCTGCCGCTGCCGCAAGCGCCTCGCTCGCCGGCTGCGGGAGGACGAGTGCGCCACCGGGCGATCCACTCCTCAATGCGATTCGCGCCGAAGAGCGCGGCGGCGGTGACCTGTCGTACGCCGAGAGTCAGGGAAAACATCTTTTCTTCCACTACTGTGCGACGTGCCATGGCGACGAAGGGCGTGGCGACGGTCAGAATGCGTCGAACCTGAACCCACCGCCGCCGGACATGGCCGTGTCGAAGAGCATCGGAGATACCGCGTACCTGAGGAACGTTATCGCAGAAGGGAGCGCATCGGCTGGGCGTTCACCGCTGTCACCGCCGTGGGGACGCAATCTCAGCCGCCAGGAGATCGACGACCTCGTCGCGTACTGTCAGGCCATCGGCCGCAAGAAACGATGACGAGCCTAGCCGGAACAAGAGGCGCTATGGCTGAGGAGCGTTCGCATCACGTCCCGGTGCAGCTGGTCCACGACTTGCATTCGTCGCCGACTTCGACGACATCCCGGGAGCGCCGCCGATCTTGTTCGACGAGCCCGAACCGGAAGCAGGCCGCACCAGAAACCGCAGCGTAGTCGATCAGGGGGAAACGCTATGACCGCAACCTGGGTTCAGACGGGGATCGCGATTTTCACCGTGGCACTCATCGGTTGTGGAGGCCAGCCACCGGCATCTGGCTCATCGGCGCAACCGTCGCAGGCGGCGGCACGGACGAGCGGCGGGGCCGGAGCGCCCTTGGCCACGAAAAACATGCCTCCCGTCGTTGGCCAGCAAAAGACCTGCGCCGGGCCACGCGAAAAGACGTTCGACCTTGATGTCATCGAGACGACCGGCGTCGACCTGGGCATGGGGACGACGTTCGCAGCTTGGGCGTATAACGGCCGCCTTCCCGGGCCCACGATCGAGGCGTGCGAGGGCGACACGGTCACACTCAACGTGCACAACAAGGGGACGACCTCGCACGGGCTCGACACGCATGCCTTCAAGATCGACGCGCGCAAGTTCGGCCCCACGCCGCCCGGGACGACGCTGAAGATCGAAAAAGTGGTCGAGACTCCCGGGGTCTTCATGTATCACTGCGCGGCGGGACCGGTGACCGACTTGCACATCAAGAGTGGCGTGCACGGGGCGATGATCGTGTATCCGCGCCAGGAGCAACTTCGCCCGGCGCGCGAGATCGTGGTGGTCGAGGATGCTGTCTACGGCACGCGCGACGAGAAGGGATTCATTCCCGGCACCGATCCGGCGAAGACCATGAAGAATGACCAGCTCCTGTCGATGTTCAACGGACGGCTGGACAACGAGGCGGTGTTGGTGAACCCGGGCGATCTCGTGCGGATGTACTTTGTCAACGTCGGACCGTGGATATCGGCCGCCCACGTCATTGGCACGGTGTTCGATCGCGTGTCTGCCGGCACGCCGTGGGTCGCAGGCGTGCAGACGTTTGCGGTGCCGGCGGGCGCCGGCGCCATGCTCGAGTTCTACATTCCAGAAGCCGGGGTCTTTCCGTTCGTCGACCATGACAAGCTGGCGTTCCTGCCGCTCGGCTTGTCGCTGGCCTTTGCAACTGAGGGTGTGCCGGGGGCCGCCCATTAAGCCGGCTCAGTTCTTCCACGCCTCGATCCTGTGCTCAGGATTCCGGAACAATTTGATCCATTCGGCCGCGCAGGCCTTGTGGTAATCGATGCCGGCCCTCAAGAGCGGTTCGAGGCAGATCTCGCCTGCCGTCTGATCAATCGAACAGCCTGATTCGAGGCAGGGGTCGTTCCGAGCGGCGCATTCCGCGGTGTACTTTCTTTCGATGTCAGTGCACGCTTCGAAGTAGGCCTGTCTGTCCTTGACCTCCAGGAGCTTGGCCAGAACCTCTTTGTGCACATGACCGTCCTCTGCAAAATGCATGAGCCTCTCGGGCGTTCCGATACTCAGAAACAAATGTGACGAGAGATACGTGTGGACGGCGACGCCACTCGACGGGGTCCCTCGGTCGACGAGAAATCGCCTGCTCGTCAGATCGAATCGGTACTTCTGCGTTTCGTGTTCGTTCAGGCCGTAGCTCGCTGCGACCTCCGCATAGGATTCCGCCCGCTCTTTGGTGAACATGCGGCCGCTTCCATCCACGAGACAGTAGATCGCCTCACCCATCGTCGTTCTCCTTCGCGCAGTCACCGGAACTCTGGAGCGGTGAACGGCGCGCTGCGAAACGGCGGCCGACGCGCAGCCGTGACCTCATGAGGCTTTGAACGTGAACGTGATTTGCCTGGTTTCCCCGACCGCAACGGTCACGCTCTGTGTCAGCGCGCCATACTTTTCTTGCCACGCTTGAACTTGGAACGTCCCAGCCGGCAGATTCTTCAGCTCCACTTCTCCCTGCTCGTTCGAGACGCCGAAGAAAGGATGGCTGAACACGCCGATGTAAGCCGACATCCACGGATGCACATCGCACTTCACATGGAACGGCGCTTCAGCTTTGGAAAACACTCGCGTCTGCTTCATTCCCTCGATCGGCATCCCGATATTGAACCCAGCGTTTGTGACGGGCATCGGATGGATATTGTGGAGAGTGGGATCGCTGTTGATGATCTGCACCGGCTGACCCGCCATCACACCGAAGACGTGGGGTGTATACACACAACCTACCTGGTCGAGCGTCGCAGGCGTGCTGGGCGCAGGATACGCGCCCGTCACGCCGTCTTTAACGAAGACCAACGTATTTTTCAGGGCTCCGTCCGCGCCCGTCTCGACTGTCTGGCTCAATACCGCCGTCGTTTGGTGCTTCTTGGCACACACGGGATCGGCATTCATCTGCAGCCTGGCCGGCGGTGGAGGCGTACCAGTCAGCACGACCTTCGCCACGATGCGTGCGGTGCCCGCAGCCTGCGCAGCCGCGACGCGATTGCCCGGTGTGAGCCCGTATCCGAACAACGTAATCGCTGCCGCCGCGATCGCGAAGCAGGGCCAACGCCTCATCGGTCTCTCCCTTCCCTCAAGGAGTCGTCGGCTTCCTGGCGCCGAGGCTTTGCATGTAGTGCACAAGGTCCCAGGCTTCGTCCGGCTTGATCGTCTCGGCGAACGAGGGCATCGGCGTGCCGTTCAAGCCGGTCATGAACACGAGGTAGAGGTTCTCTCCCGTCGAACCGCCCTTCATGTGACCCTTCGTGAGATCGAACGGAGGGTCCGGATCGCCCCACTCGTCGGCCAGCGTCTTCGCCGACGGCCCGTCTCCTGCCCCTTGATCGCCATGGCACTGTGCGCACTTCTGCATGTCATAGATCGCACGGCCGCGTGCGACTGACTCAGCTGTGCGCGACGGTTCGGGCGGAATTGCCAGGGGCTCGCCAGGTTGGTCTGCCTTCCAGCGCGGTGAGAGGGTCTGGAGGTAGGCGATCACATCCAGCCGCGCCCGTCTGCTCAGCGGGTACCAGGACGGCATCATCGTCCAGTAGACGCCATCGCGAATCGTGCGTTCGAGATCGCTGACGAGAGGCAACGACCCGGTTGGCGTCGAGCGCCATTTGAAGGTCCCTTGCCGGAAGTCGCGCGGCCTGGGCATCGCGTACTGCGCGGACTCACCGGCGCCGTCACCCCGTTCGCCGTGGCAGGAAACGCAGTACCGCCCGTAGACGGCTTTGCCGCGAGCCGGGTTGCCTGCCTGCTCGTCGGCCGACGCCGCCACGGTCAGAAGGACAAGGCCAAGACCCGTGCACCATATTCCTCGCATGAAAACCCTCCTGACTAGAAGGCGAAGTCGATTCCGAGGAACAGCGTGTTGTTCCTCGTGTCGGATCCGTCCGCAGCAGCCAACTGCGTCCGCATGGTCGAGAACTCGGCGTGCAGGGCGTACTCGGCGCGGCTCGTAAAGTTGAAGGTGTGGCGCAGGCCGATGGTCTCCGCGTCCTTGTCGTTGAGGTTCTGCGGATTGTCGGGCACTCCTTGCGTGCCGTTGCGGATCACGTCGTACCGCCCAAAGACGGTCGTTCTGAGCGTGGGCGTGTAACCAAGCTCGACGAAGCCGCCGTTGAACGTCCCGTCGCGTGTGGCATCGGGGATGAGCGCCTCATTATCCTGTCCATGGGCAAAGACGACGATGAGATGCGCGGGCGTTACATTCGGGCCGAACCAGAAGTGGGCGTCGAAGCCGACCTTGGAGGAGCCCTTCAGATCACCGCCCTGTCCCGGAATCGGCTCGTTGTCCTCGGTGAGCGTACTGGTCGGCCAAGTCGCGTAGGAGCCGAAGCCCCCGATCCGGAAGGCGGAGAGGCCGGAGCTGTCGAAGAGCCACTCGCGCGTGACGTGCGCATAGACGCCCGGCGTGTCAAAGGCGCTTCGCGTCCCCGGAGACCCCTGCACGTTGAAGACAGAGACCGCTGCGCGCGTGAAGCTGCCGCGATCGTGGCCGACCCATTCGACCCCGCGCTGATTCTCACCCAGGTCGTATACCGAGACCGAACCCGGCGAGTGATACCCGTAGATGAGGTAACCGGTCTGCGACAGGGTCCAGGTCCGGTGCGAGGCGCGCGGCAGATCCACGTCGTGCTTGCCCACCTTCAGATTGGCCCACGACGAGCCGCCGAGATTGCTGAAGCGCACCCACGCCGCTTCCAGCGACACGCCTTCACCAGACGTGAAGCCCGTGGGAACGACGAGGAAGGAGACATTGTCGGACAGCGTGCCGCCCATCAGCAGGTCGAGCCCGATGTCGGAGATGCTCCCCGATTTCAGTGTCTTCATGCCCTGGTCGGTCTGCTGGTTTGTCGCCATGTTCAGCTCGTAGTGAGGTGTCAGGCGGATGGACAAGGGAATGTAGCCCGGTGCAGTCGTGGTCGGGTTGTCCTTCCCCTCGAGCATCTGATAGCCGCTGTCCCGGAAGGCGCGGCCGAAATCGTTGAGCGCCGGCCACGCCTCATGGCATGCGGTGCAGCTCAGGCCGTACTTGCGAGCAAAGGCGGGAATGGCCGAAGCGCGGGACGGGGTGAGGAGGATCATCAGCACCAAGGCGCTCCCCGCGCGGCACAGGACTCTGGACCTACGGATCATGCGAACCTCCTTGGGCGATGCGATCCTTTCCCCGGAGTATAACTGCCTTCATCGTGTTCATGTCACACCTCGGCGCCGGCCGCCTGGTCGTTTTCCTTACTCGCAGTTATCGGAGCGGCTGCAAAGAAGATGCCTCGGCTGGCGGCATTCAGCAGCCCCATGCAGTTTGTGACTCTCCGGAAGGCGAGCAGCGTGACGCGTTGCGTGAGGTCCATCGCCGCACACAGGCGACCGATGATCTCGTCGGGCGGCTTCGCGGCAGGCGGGGCGAGAACACGCATGGCCCTTCACGCCCGCACGGGCACGGCGAGCGTGTCGGGCACCACGAACTCGTGCTCCGGATGATGGATCGTCAGAACCGGGCACGGCGCCGTTCTCACCACGCGTTCGGCGACGCTTCCCATCAGCAGGTGCGCGACCCCCCCTCGCCCGTGCGTGCCCATCACGACCAGGTCGACCTTGTTTTCTCTCGCGTACTCCACGATGACGGGCGCCGGAGCGTTCGACGTGCGGATGGCTGTCTTGGTCGGCGGTCCGCTGGCGTCACTGTCGAGCACCAGCGCGTCGAGTCGCGTGCGTGCGGCCTCGTCGATCTCCGGTTGCAGGCGGTCGTTTACGCCCACGTAGAATTCCGCCCGCGCGGCGGAGGCGAGAAGGACATTCTCGGTGACGTGCAGGACGTGCAGCGTGGCGCCAAAGGCGCGGGCGAGCGTTCGACCGTAGACCAGCGCGGCGTCGGCCGCCTCGCCGAAGTCCGTGGCGACGAGGATGTTTCGGAGTGCAATCATGATTATCCTCCGCGCGATAACAGTTCACGCGACGTGCCAGCGTCCACAGAAGCGGAAAACAGCGTGTCCGGACCCGAAGGCGGGTGACGGTGGCAGCCATCGACGGATTTTCGGCAGCGCGTAGGACCGTGCTGATGGCGTGACTCTTGAAGCCCGTTGACGCTAGACGCCATGGACGCACCAGAAACGAGAAATTTTCCGCGAATGCCGCCGAAAAACCCCCCTTCGATGCGGGTGCTCGTGGTCGATGACGATTCCCTGATTCGGTGGGCGCTCAGTGAGACGCTCAGCGACTGTGGCTGCGAGGTGTCCCAGGCCACTGACGCTCGCGAAGCCAGGGCGGCGTTTCGTGAAGGGCCTACCCCGTTCGCCGTGGTGCTGCTCGATTATCGGCTGCCCGATTCCGACGACCTGTCCCTCCTCGCCTCGATCGACGCGCTGTCGCCCGGCACGAGAGTCATCCTCATGACCGCCTTTGGCAACAAGGAGATGGAGCAGCGCGCCCTCGATCTGGGCGCGGTGGGCGTGATGAACAAGCCATTCGACATGAACGCTGTCCCCGACCTTCTCGTCAAGGCTCGCAGCGCTCGACCCGCGCGCTGACGAGGCTCTTTGCGTGGTGAGCATCGCTGCGCGCGAAGGGATGTTCCTCGAACCGCGGGAAAGATGAGAGTCTGTCTGATCGGACCGAAGCCGCTGGGACGCAGAGTGTTATTCTCAGGGCATGAACGTACCAGCGATAGACGAAGGCGGGCATGTTTGACCCCTCCGTCTCGCAGGTCGCGGAATTTCTCCAACGGGTGGCGGACCTCAATGCACGATATCGCGCCGGCGAGATGCGCGTGCATGTGCCAGAGGTACTGCATGACAGCCAACATCCGTTGGAAGAACTGATCGCCCAGCACCTGCCGGCCTCGCACGGGGCGCTCACGGCCGCCTCGCGCAGCCTGTTCTTCTCGCTACCGGTGGCCTTCGACCCCGGCGAGTCTGTCGGGCCGTATCTGGCCATCGTCGACCGCGACGGCGCCGGCCAGCCGTACCGCTTCCTCGACATGGGCGCTCTCATCGCGACGCAGGCCTTCGGCGAGAACGATCCAGCGGTCGTACGGGCCATTCTCGAGTCACTGCCGTTTGTCGTGTCCCGCTACGCGCACTCCGAATACCAGACCGTCCTGTCCCTGCGCCTCAAGGCCGAGCTGAACCGCATCGCGCCGGCCGGCACGCCCCGTCACTTTATCGTCAACACCGGCGGCGAGGCCGTCGAGAACGCGATCAAGGCCGCGCTGCTGAATCGCGTGATGACGTCGGAGGACGGTGACGGTGGTTTCATCGTGTCGTTCGAGGGCGCCTTCCACGGCCGCACGCTGGGCTGTCTCGCCGTGACCCACCGCAAGAAAGCACGCCTGGGTTTCCCGACCTTCGACTGGCCGCACATTCCCTTTCCGGTCGAGGAGACGGGCTCGCCCAAGGAGACGACGCGGCGCGAGGAGCGCAGTCTGAAGCAATTGTGGGACCTTCTCGTGTCCGGCCGCTTGCCGCATGCGGAGAAGAGCAAGGACACCTTCCGGCGCGAGATCGACGCGCTCGACGAGTTCCTCGCCCTGGAGCATCCGGACATCAGCGCCGTCGACGCGTTCGTGCAGGCGCAACGTGCGAACCTGACTCCCGACGTCGTCCGGCGGTCGCGGCGCGTGGCCGCGGTGCTCGTCGAACCGATTCAGGGCGAAGGCGGCGTGCGTCTGACGAGCGCGCGGTTCATGCGCAAGCTCCGGCTGCTGACGCGCATTTATGATGTGCCCCTGATCTTCGACGAGGTGCAAACCGGCTGGGGAATGACCGGTCGCCTGTGGGCTCACGAGCTGTTCGATTTGCCGTGTCCGCCCGACCTGGTGACCTGGGCGAAGAAGGCCCAGAACGGGGTCCTCTTCGTAAGCGAGGCGCTGGCGACGTTCTTCCAGGAAGAGAAGAAGTTCAACACCACGTGGGAAGGAGACTCGGTCGGCATGGTCCGGTTGCTCGCGCTGCTCGACAAGCTGGACCTCGACCAGGTGCGCCGCACCGGCGAGCGCGCGAGAACCGGGCTCGAAGCGCTCGCGCGGGAGCACGGCGAGATCGTGAAGAATGTGCGCGGCGCAGGCGTGATGCTGGGGTTCGACGTTCGACGCGCCGACTGGTGCGATGCGCTGCTCGACCGCGCGTTTCGGCGCGGGCTGGTGCTCCTGCCGGCCGGCGAGCGCAGCGTGCGTTTCTATCCCCGCTACGACATGGAGCCGTCCGCGATCGACGAGGGTCTGTCGATCCTCCGCCAGGCGATCGAGGATCTCGTCGGCGGGCGCGTCGCGTCGGAGGTCACGCCGGCGCCGAAGATTCGCGTCGGCACTCTGGCGATCCCGGTCGAGACGGTCGAAATCGTGGATCTCACACCGGGAACCTTCGAGACGCACAAACTTCAGATTCTGGCGGTGGAGCAGGAGCGGTACGGTGCGTCAGCCCAGTACCCGCCGGACGTCCTCCGGGCCGGACGACGGCCGTTATTGCAGTTCCCGCTCGAAACACTCGACGCGACGGCCACCAACCCCCGTGCGATTGGACTCGCGTTGCGCGACCGCGTGTCGGGACGGTTCGTGAGCTACGCCCTTGGCAGCGCGCTCGAGAACCACGACGAGGAGGGCGTCGGCTCGGATCCGCGCTTTGGAGAGAACAACACGTTCTACCTGCAGGCGATGGCGACGCTCCCGACCGTGCAGAACGATGTCGAGCTCGAGAATTACGTGCTGGAGTCGTTGCGGGGGCGTGCGATCGCGGCCGGGTTTGAGTTCCTGTCGGCGCTCATCGAGGACGATCTGCGAGAGACGGGTCCGGCATGGCTCCGGAGCGCGGCGGTCCTGGAACGGATCGACAACTACCTGGGCAGTGGCATCCGTTTCGCGTACCTTCAAGTCGCGCTACAGCCGGCCGCAGCGTCCAGTTCCGTCCCTCCGCCTGGCTAGCGCGGTGCTCGTCGGCGTTGATGCCAGCGATTGATACTTTTGAGCTCGCACCTCACGGCGAACAGTGCCTCCGCGAGTTGCCGTCAGCGCCAACATCATTGTAATTCTCAACCGTGCGCTTGTGCCGTGAGCCGAGGCGCACCATCGCTCTCGAATCGAGACCGAGCTGACATGGGTTCGACCCTGATCGAGCGAACACGCGAAGTGACAAATCGCTTGCGTCCGACCGAGATTTCCAAAAAGAGGTCCGTATCAATCCAACCGATCTTGAGCAGACTTCCACCGACGGTAGATCCCTCCAGACGCGCTCTGGTCTCCTCAGCGAAAAAGCGGCCGCCCTGAACCAATGCGTCCCGGCGCGTTGGGTCGAGCAAAACGAAGCGATAACGGGAGTTGCATGTGTCGACAACCAGCTCCGTACCAGGCGGAAGGGAGCGCAGGTCGACGCCCGTGACCTGGCCGCTCGGCGGTGTGAAGTCCTGAAACTGGAGAGCAATGTCACGAAGTTCGCCGCAAACGACCAGGGTGTTTACGCCGCCAGGTTCATCGCTTGAATTGAGCATGCCGGGCCTCCCATCACGATTGAGAGGCAAAGCCCACGCCAACTGACATCATCCTTTCGGCGCCCGCGTCCTCCTCGGTGCAGCGCTTCTTTGGGCGCCACGAACGCGCGGTGCCGGAATTCCGGCATCACCGCAACGGACGATCGCATCACCGTCACCGCCAGGTGTGGTTGGATTGCCCTCGGCCGTGATTCTCCTGAGGGCGGTGATGAGATACGCTCTAGAATCATCCGGATGCAGGCGCCGACCGTGCTCGTCGTCGACGACGAACCGCTCGTTCGCTGGTCTCTCACCGAAAGGCTGACCGGGGAGGGGTATCGTGTGGTCGAGGCCGACTCCGTTCGGACGGCCCTCGAGCGTCACGCGGAGGGTGTCGATCTGGTCCTGCTTGATTTCAAGCTGCCGGACGGCGACGGCCTGTCGGTGCTCAAGCGAATCAAGGAAGCCGACGCCGACACGCTCGTCATCATGCTGACGGCGTTCTCTACGATCGACACCGCGGTGGAGGCGATGAAGCACGGCGCCTATCACTACGCGAACAAGCCGTTCAATCTGGACGAAATCGCGCTGCTCGTGGAAAAGGCGCTCGAAACCACGCGCCTTCGTCGCGAGGTGCGGGCGCTGCGTGCCACTCAGGCGCAGCCGTTCGGGATCGACCGCATCATCGGCCAGAGCCGGGCGATCGCGGACGTCAAGGCGTTGTTGCTGAAGGTCGCCGCCAGTCACTCCTCGACGGCGCTACTGACCGGCGAAAGCGGCACCGGCAAGGATCTCGCGGCGAAGGTTCTGCATTTTGCGAGCGACCGCGCGTCCCGCCCGTTCATGAACATCACCTGTTCGGCGCTGCCGGACACGATCCTCGAAAGCGAGCTCTTTGGGTATGAGCGCGGCGCGTTTACCGATGCACGTCAGCAGAAGCGTGGACTCCTGGAATCGGCGGACGGCGGTACTGTCTTTCTCGATGAAATCGCGGAGATGGCGCCCCTGCTCCAGGCCAAGTTGCTGCGTTTTCTCGAAGAGAGGATGTTCAAGCGTCTGGGAGGCGTCGCCGACATTCGGGTCGACGTGCGCGTGATTGCCGCGACCAATCGCAACCTCGAAGAAGAGGTGAAGAAAGGACGCTTCCGCGAGGACCTCTATTACCGGCTGAACGTGCTGCCCATCGTTCTGCCGCCGCTGCGCGCCCGAGCGGACGACATCCCGTCGCTCGTTCACTACTTCGTGGACATGTACAACACGGAATTTCGCAAACGGGTTCGCCGGGTCAGTGACGAGGCCATGCAGAGGCTGCAGACCTACCCGTGGCCCGGAAACATCCGCGAGCTCAAGAACGCCGTCGAACGCGCGATGCTGCTCGCGGAAGGCGATCAGCTGAATCTAGCCGACTTTCCCATGGCTTCCGGCGCTGCACTGTCCGAGGGCATGGACCTGCCCGCCAGCGGCGTCGATCTCGAACGGTTGGAGCGCTCGCTCGTCGTCCAGGCGCTCGAGCGTAGCGGTTGGAATCAAACCCGGGCGGGAGCGCTGCTCGGGCTCAACCGCGACCAGATTCGGTACCGAATCGAAAAGTTCAAGCTCGATCGGCCAGCCGCCACATAGACGTCGCGCGGCTTTTCGCGCCGCGGTGCGAAAAAATCCCCGTTCCGACGTCGGCGACCGCCGCGAAAACCCGCAAGTCACGGTAATCCGGCGCCGGCTTTCTGGCGCGTCTGTTGCCTTGGTGTTCAAGCAGCCGCGACCGGCGGCCAACCCCAAGAGGGCACCCATGATTACGAAGAACCGAGTGGAGGCCGTGCTCGAGCGTATCCGGCCCTTCCTGCGGGCGGACGGCGGTGACATCGAGGTTGTCGATGTCGCGGGCAATTCCGCCGTCGTGCGGCTCACCGGCATGTGCGCGGGCTGTCCCAGCGCCCACATGACGCTGCACGTGGGTATCGAAACCGCTCTGCGCGAAGAAATCCCGGAATTCGAAACCTTACAAGTGGCTTGAGGTGCGCCGATGACACCTCAAGAGCAGACAGTCGATTCGCTGGTCGTCGGACAGAGCGCCCGGATGCGGGCCGTGTTCGAGTTCCTTGGCGTCATCGAGACGAGCGACAGCACCGTGCTCATCACCGGCGAGAGCGGCACTGGGAAGGAAGTCACCGCTGCGCTCATCCATCAAAACAGCCGCCGCCGTGCGCGGCCGTTCGTCGCCGTGAGTTGTGCGTTGTTCTCGGAGACGTTGATTGAATCCGAGCTCTTCGGTCATGAACGCGGGGCGTTCACCGGCGCCATCAAGGATCGGCCCGGACGCTTCGAGTTGGCGGAAGGGGGCACCATCTTCCTTGACGACATCGACGATGTGCCCCTCTCGATGCAGGTGAAGCTGCTGCGCGTCCTTCAGAACCGCACGGTCGAGCGGCTGGGCGGCACGCGAACGGTGCCGGTGCACGTGCGTGTGATCGCCGGGACCAAGCGGGACTTGAAGCAACTGGTCGCCGATGGCAAGTTCCGTGAGGATCTGTATTACCGGCTCGCGGTCCTTCCCGTGACCTTGCCGCCGCTGCGCGAGCGGCCCGAAGACGTGCCCGTGCTGATGGAGCACTTTCTCAAGCGGTACTTCCGCCGGCGGAACGAAGACGTCCCTGCGATCTCAGACGCCGTGAAAGACGCCTTCATGCGGTACTCGTGGCCGGGCAACGTGCGCGAGCTCGAAAACGCGTGCGAGCGGATCGCGCAGACCTGCACGTGCGGCACAGTCCGCGTCGGCTGCATGTCGGCCGGGATTCTGTTCCGCGCGAGCGCTCTGCCCGCCAAGATCGTTCCATCCGTGGCCTCGCCGATCGAGTCAACGCCGTCTCGGACCGCACCAGTCTCTCTCGACGATCGATTGCGGGAGCTCGAGGCGAGCCTGATTACGTGGGCGCTGAAGGCGAGCCACGGCAACAAATCGAAGGCCGCGGATCTCCTGCAGGTCAAACGGTCGACGCTCGGCGACCGCATCAATCGCTGTGGACTGGGGCGGCTCGACGGCGGTACGATGCACGCGGACCCGACACTCGCGGGACCGCCGCCGCAATCGGATCCGGCCGGGTACATCGACAAATCAATTCGCGACGGTGGCTGAGGGCGATCGTGAACGAAGCTCACGAGGGCCTTGCTCAAGTCGTCTATTGGCACCGGGAGCTGCCTCCGGTCGACGCTGAACCGATCGGCGAGCACACGATCGAAGCGACGAGCTGCCGCGTGCCCGGCACCATCGCCCATCGAGACGAGCTCTGGAATCGCTGCGAAAACGAGCTCATGGCCCGGACGCGTGCGCGGCTCGAGCAGGAAGTCACCCGCCTCGGCGGACGATACGCCCACGTCCTCAACGAATCGCTCGGTACACGGCACGACGACGCCACAGGCGAAGCCTGGCTGCACGGTCGTTTCACCTACATGTTGTATCGCTGAACGTGAGCCTCCGGGACTTGTCCCACGGCCTCATCGCCGCGTTCGCGCTCGTCGGGATCGCGTGTCATCTGATTCTGCGCTTCGCGCCTGGAACCGCGCCCCAATTTCACAGCGCTCCCTGGGTTGACCTGCCGCTGCTGGCGGTTCTCGCGACTGGCGGCGTCGCCCTGGTGGGCGAGCTCCTTTTTCGCCTTGGCCGTGGGGAGCTCGGATCGGATCTGCTCGCTGGTGTATCCATCGCGACCTCGGTGGTGCTCGGCGAATACCTGGCCGGGACCGTCGTCGTCCTGATGTTGTCGAGTGGACTGGCGCTGGAATCCTACGCGGTCCGCCGCGCTTCGTCTGCGCTGCTCGCGCTGGCCAGACGAGTACCCTCGCGGGCTCACCGCAAGAACGACGAAGGCATGACAGACCTGCCAATCGAAGCGATTGCGGTAGACGAAGTGCTCGTCGTGTTGCCCCATGAGACGTGCCCGGTCGACGGCACTGTGATCGAAGGTCACGGGACGATGGACGAGTCGTACCTCACCGGCGAGCCGTACGTCATGTCCAAGGTTCCTGGGTCGGCGGTGCTGTCTGGCACGATCAACGGTCCGACCGCGCTCGTGATTCGAGCGGAAAAGCGCGCCGACGATTCCCGCTACGCGAAGATCATGCGCGTAATGCGGGAATCCGAGCAGGCCCGGCCGCGTTTGCGGCGCCTGGGCGATCAGCTTGGTGCGGTGTACACGCCGCTGGCACTCGGAATCGCCATCCTCGCGTGGGTCGTCAGCGGCCATTCGCTTCGGTTCCTCGCCGTGCTGGTGGTGGCAACCCCCTGTCCTTTGCTGATCGGCATTCCCGTGGCCATCATCGGCGCGATCTCCCTTGCCGCGCGCCATGGCATCATCATCAAAGACCCGAGCGTCCTCGAGCGGATCGACGGCTGTCGCACGGCGATCTTCGATAAGACCGGGACATTGACCTACGGTCGGCCGAAGGTCACCGAGGTCGTTCCCGCACCCGGCTTCTCCGCATCCGAAGTGCTGCAGCTCGTTGGCAGCCTGGAGCGATACTCCCGGCATCCGCTGGCCGCGGCGGTCGTGGCAGTGGCCGCCGAAGCCGGCGTGAGCTGGTCGGTTGCCGACGAGATGAGCGAGCGTCCGGGCGAGGGGCTGCGAGGCAGCGTCAACGGACGCTCGATTCAGATTACGAGCCGAAAGATCCTCGCGTCGTTGGGGTCTCCATCAGCGTCGAGCGTGCCGACAGGGACCGAAGGGATGGAGTGCGTGGTACTTGTCGACGGCTGCTACGCGGCGACACTTCGATTTCGCGACGAGCCACGCGCCGAGGGAAGTCCTTTTGTGCTGCACTTGAAACGCCGGCACCATTTCGAGCGACTGCTACTGGTATCCGGTGATCGGGAATCGGAGTCGCGATACCTTGCCGAACGCGTCGGCATCCAGGAGGTGTACGCGAGCCGGAGCCCGGAACAGAAGCTGGAGCTCGTCCGCGCAGAGACCAGGAGAGCGCCGACGGTGTTTCTTGGCGACGGCATCAACGATGCCCCTGCGCTCGCCGCAGCCACTGTCGGCATCGCGTTCGGGACCGCGAGCGACGTCACCACGGAAGCGGCCGGGGCGGTCGTTCTGGACAGCTCGCTGCAAAGGGTCGACGAGCTGTTGCACATCGGGAGACGGATGCGGTCGATCGCGCTGCAGAGTGCGATCGGCGGCATGGCCCTGAGTGTTGTCGGCATGGTGCTGGCCGCGGCCGGTTACCTGCCGCCCGTGACAGGAGCGATAGCCCAGGAGGTCATTGACATCGCGGCGGTCGCAAACGCGATGCGTGCTGCCATATCGCCAAAGGTGCTGTCCGACTATTGACGAATGCGATGGTCGCCTACGTCAGGATCGATTTCGGTCGCGAGCGGAGGCGCGGAATCGGACCCGGCACCGATCAAAAGATCCTGTCGCTTGACACCCCAGTTGGGTGCCGATAACCCGGCGGCCCTGACGTCGTTGTTTCTTAGAGGTCCTTGGAATCTGCGCGGTACGGCATTTGCTCTGGCGGTCTTCCATGGAGTCGTGTGCCAATCCACCGCAACGCTCCGGGAAACATGAATCTCGATTCAGGGGTCCGCGCGCCTGGTGGCTCCTGGCTGCCTTGGGTGTCGTCGTTTTCGCAATGGTCGGATCCGCACACCAACAGGCGGTGCTATCAGAGAGCCGTCTGCGGGAGTACACCGCTGAAGTTCCCAAGACGATTCTGGAGCTGCAGCAGTTTCGTCACACCCATTCCATTCGCATCAGGTCCAAAGCGGAACGAGAAGGCGTGGCGACTCTTGTCAACCTCAATCCCTCGATCAACGCCTGGTATCTGCTCGAGGTGATCTGGAACGATGGAACACCGGAACGTGCCTATCACCTGGAAAATCCGAATCCACACGATCGAACGCTGCTGCTGGATGAGAAGTACCCGTCCGGCCTCGTGATCGTAGAGGGCACAGGTCGGTATTCCTGCGATCTGTTCTCAGCCGCGTCGCCGGACCTCCTGGAACAGGGCAGAGGCTCGCGACGCATCTTTTACCCCTTGTGCGAGTCACGACTCTATCTGCGAAACCCTGCGGCGGGGCACCACACCGCGCTGGAGGCGGCAACAGACTTTTTTCGGGATCGACTCTGGGGTGGGGAAGAGGCGATTGCTCTCGGTCATTATCTTATGGGAGATGCAAACCGAGAGACAGGAACGATCCACACGGACGCTCAGGCTGCGACACGGAGTACAGCGGACGGGCGGCCGGGCCCGTTGGCGGCGCTGATCGATCCGAAATACGCGGATCGATTGGTGACGTCCACTCAATTGGGAATCAATCTGGAGGATGCGAGAGCTACTGGCTTGATCCCTGGAGTCTGGTACGGGGCCAGGGGAAACCCCGGGATCCACGTGAGCATCCTTCAGCCGAACTTCATCGCCCCGCAGATTGTGCAGAGGCGCGACACCGCGGTCACCAAGCTGGACGGGGTTGAAGCGTCCGCCTTGTGCTACCTGGTCGCGTTCGATCTTGATCAGTTCGAGCTCGGATACGCAGGCGGCACCGAGCATCCGGGCGTGGAGTGGTCCGATCACATTCTGGAACAGATGAAGGATCCCGGATTGCCGGGACCGGATGGCATCGGAAGCATCGCCCCCTTGAGGGCGACGGGGCTTGTCAATCCGGAAGACGCCCGTCGAACGGTGGCGGTGTTCACCGGTGGCTTCAAGCGCACCCACGGCGCATTCAAGCAGGGCGAGCTCGGCCTGAAGAATCACGGCAGTCACTACGGCTTTGTGGAAAACGGTGTCGTGTTCAGCAAGCTTCAACCGGGCCTGGCGACGATCTTCGCGCTCGACGATGGCTCGATTGAGATGAAGACGTGGGGGGAGGCGGACAACAAGCTTCTCTCCCGGATCAAGCATGCGCGGCAGAACGGGGTCCCGCTCGTTGAATTCGATGAGGCGTCGCAGTCGCCGGTGCCGGGCCGCCTTGTTGGCCGGTGGGAGCTCGGGAACTGGTCCGGTTCAGAAGATCGCAAACTGCGTACGATACGCGCGGGCGCAGCGGTCCAGAACAGCTATGGGAAGCGGTTCCTGATTTATGCCGTGTTCTCCGCCGCCACACCGTCTGCGATGGTTCGTGTCTTTCAGGCGTACCGCTGCCAGTACGCCATGCTGCTCGATATGAACGCGCTTGAACACACATACCTGGCCGTCTATCGAAGGTCAGACTCGCAAACAGCTATCGATCACCTCATCAAAGGAATGAGCGTGCTGGACAAGTCTTCCGCCGGCCAGCCGGTGCCGCGCTTCGTCGGATACCCGGACAACCGGGATTTCTTCTACGTGATGAGACGCGATGTCAGGGCGGTGCGGCCATGAACGCGTGGCGCGGTCTCGTATGTGGGCTCATGGCCGCCCTCTGCGGTTCGGTCGGCCTCGCGCAGTACCAGTCGCTCCACGATCAGAATGAGACGCTGTTCCGGCAATTGCAGCAAGTCCACGGATTGTCGGACGTCCAGATGAAAGCCCTCCGAGGCATCTTCGCCAAGTCCGGCTACATCGGCCAGGGAAACCCAGCCATCACCCGCCATCCGGTGACGCCAGCGGCATGTCAGGAAAAGCTGAAAGGCCTGGGCGTCAGCTATGAGAATCCCGTATTCGAGAAGATCTGCAAGGGCAAGTACATGGCGCCGTTGTATGACCCTTCCAGTCAACGCCCGGAAGACGCCGTGGCGTGCATCGATCAGTTCGAGTTCCCCGATATTCCCTGTGCCTATCCCGTGGTGTGGGTGAAGGCGCGTGAAGCGGCCGAAGTCTGTTCCGCACAGGGCAAACGTCTGTGCGACGCGCACGAATGGGAGGGGGCGTGTGAGGGACGTCTCGGCGAACCGGACTACCGCTTCGACCTGGCCGGGACAGCAAGCCCCTCCGATGCGATTCGACGCATGCGCGCGGCACACAATCAGACGTCTGGCGGCCGGAAAACCTGGAGCTATGGCCCAGCGTATCGAGGAGGGATTTGCGCCACGTCAAGTCAGAAGAGTCCGGACTGTGCTGGCGATGGTTGGAAAAAATGCGGCTCCAACACATTCCCTGACGGGACCTTTCCAGAGTGCCGCAGCCCGCTGCAGGTCTACGACTTGAACGGGAATGCGGCCGAGCACATGAATTTGCCCCTGAACGAGAGCCAGATGGCAAGCCGCGGCAGCCACGAGTTAGGCTACACGGAAATGAAGGGCAGTTGGTTTGCTTTCGACAGGTTCAGAGCTCACGAAGACTGGTGCCGGTGGCGTGCGCCGTTCTGGCATGGGAGCCGAGTGATGGACGAGCATAGTCACGCCAACTATCATCTCGGGTTTCGCTGCTGCAAGACCTTGGATTAGATCCCGCGCCCGCAGCGCCCCTCGCCAACCTGCGGCGCACCACCCGCAAGCATGGGGCGGATGGCTCCCTCATCGCTGAGCGCGTCGGCCAGCACGGAATCCTGCAGGATGTCACGGACGGATCGAAACGTGCCGTCCTCAATGGCCATCTCGCTGACCAATCGAATTCCGTGGCTGTAATCGGCGTAGCAGGCGCCATGTACCGTGCTCAGAGGCTGAATCGGCGCGCCATTGGCCCGATGCCACCCGTAAATCGCAATTCGTCCCTGCGTCCTGGTCAACAGGTTGGTGACGACAACATCTTTCTTGTGGCCGGACACCAGTTGCCCCAATGGAATGCCACGATCCCGCGCCTGTTTTTCGATCATCTCGTTATGGGTCCGATAGTAATCGGTGGACCTCATTCGCGGACCTGGCGTCAGCGGTTCGGGCACGAAGTGATACGCCGACTGCTGATAGATGGCGTCGACCATCTTTCTGGTCGGCAGGACAAAACGAAAGCGAGCCGCGACTGCGGTCGCCGTCGCGAGATTCATGGGGATTCGCAGAAAATCGGTGTCTGCACCGATCGCGAGGTAATCGGGCATGACGAAGATCGTGGCGCTCAGCGGCCGGCCGCCGGCTGTTCGGTAGGTGAGCTCGACTGGGATCAGCCGCCTGAGGAAGGTCGGCAGATTGCCTCCGAGGATTTCACTCAGGATGGCCTGCTCCCGCTGCCGCCCGTCCAGCGCGGAGATAGATTCGGCAAATTGTGAACCCGTCAGAGCCTGAAGAGGCCGTGGGGGAATGCCGTGAGTCAGTTCATAAACCCGAGGAATCGCGATCGGCCGGCCGGTCGCTGCCACACACTGTGACCACAGGACGACCAGGCTCAGGAGCTTGACGGCGTGGGGCGGCGTAAGTCCTCTCAGTGATTCAACGGCGGTCAAGGTTGGAGCCGGCCAAAAGCGAAAAGAGAAGACGTTACTCTATCACGGTGTTGTGCATGTTCATGCACTAGCGTTTTCGCACGTTTGACGGGCTCCGTTTCTAGCAGGCACGGGGTTGGTTGTGACCAAGGAAGATAGTGTGTCGGGGGCCGCCCTTCTTCAAGCGTCCGCGCAGGCGCTCCGTGGCGACGGTGAACCCGCCATGCCGCAGGCGCTGCTCGAATCTTCGATCCTCCCAGGCAGACCAGACGGCCAGCACTCCGCCGATCTTGAGCGCCGCGCGGGCTGCAGCCAGTCCTCGATCGTCGTAAAGGCCGGCATTGTGCGACGAGGTGAATGCGGCCGGGCCGTTGTCCACGTCGAGCAGCACGGCGTCGAACCGGCCCGGGTTCGAGCGCAGCGTAACGGCGACGTCACCGACGTCCACCACGACGCGCTTATCCTTCAGGGGGTGCCCCGCTAATGGTCCAAGCGGACTGCGGTTCCACTCCACCACTGCCGGCACCAGCTCCGCGACGACCACGGCCGCGTCCGGCGGGAGGAGGTCGAGTGTGGCGCGCAGCGTGAAGCCCATGCCGAGGCCGCCGATGAGCACCTGGGGCCGCTCCAGCGTCCGCACCCGACGGCAGGTGAGCGTTGCCAGAGCCTCTTCCGAACCGTGCATGCGGCTCGACATGAGGCTCCGGCCACTGGCGAGGATCACATACTCGCCGCCGCGACGCGTCAGGGCCATGTCGGTACCGTCGGGCGCGCGTGTCTGACCGAGCAACTCCCAGGCCTTCATGAGTGAGATCTCACGAGAGATACGTTCTCCCACTGGTAGATGACGCGTGTACCGGTCCAGCCCGCGATCATTCAGCGGTTGTGCATGCAGCTACTCCCATCGCCGACTTAGAGATTCTGTTCCAGCCGAAGTTTGATGCTCCTGAGGTTCTCGTCGAGGCTGCTCTTTGCGCGGCGCTCGACCATCGAACGCCGCAGCCCGGCCAACGAGCCTTTCAGTGCGTTGGCGCGCGATCGGTTCACATACACAAGGTAGAACGCGCCCGGTCCGCTGACCGCATCACTCGCAATCGTGAGCGTTAGCGAGGCGTCGAAATAGCGGCTCGAGTACACGTCCCTCGATGCGATGACCGTCCGGGTCAATGTGGCGGGCGTGATCGTCACCTGCGTCACCGTGATGAACGGCGTGAACCCGAATTTCTCCTTCGACCAGTAGAGAAAATCCTCGGCGCCTCGCAGCGGGCTTGAGGGAAAGGTCTTGAGGTGCTCGGGCAGGCCGGGCACCACCTCGCTAAGGTAGGGCGAGTTCTTGAGCAGGCCGATGAAGTCGTCCGCGGGACGGACCGGCCGTTTCTCGTCGTCATACTCGACGATCCGGCCGGGACCGCCCGAAATAAAGGCGCGCACATTGTTGAACAGCACCTGTTTGAACAATGCCGCCGCGCGCGCCTCGGCGTCCGGCGCCTTCCAATCAATGTCCCGCTGAAACCTGACGATGGCCTCGGCTGGCAGGCGGATGTCGCAGCGGCCGACGCGGCAGGCGCGGACATCCAGATCCTGCTTGTTGATGGTCAGCGGAGCGAGATCCTCCATCTTCGGGGGGTCGCTGAATCGTCCGATCTGCAGCACATCGGCGCCGCGTTTGAAATGCGTGATGTCACGGTAGCGCGTGACGAACGCGTCCCTCCTTGAATGGACGCGCACGGCGCCGACCGCGGCAATCTCGCCGGTTGCCGTGGCGCCGAGTCCGCGCGTGACGACCTGGCCCTTCTCGAGGTCGGCCAAATCGGATGGCGAGAACTTGAGATCGCGCGTTAAGAGGGCGCGAAGCTCGGGCTGCAGATCGGATGCCGGACCAGCCGCGAGGGCGACCACCGCGAGCGACAAGGGCAGCACACCGCGCGCCATACGCCGTCCGCCCGAACCCGCCGACGCCGGAACCATCATGATTCGGGCTTTGCTTTCAACTCGGCGTCGTGTTCTTTGATGAATGCCCGAATTTCATCGGTCATTGCGAGCAGCTTCGCCCACTGTTCTTTGTACAACGTGACGGGAAAGCGGCCGAGGCCGTAGACCGACACGCCGCCCTTCTCGCTGACCTTCAGGCTGACGCTGCGACCACGTTGGCTCTTGAGGCGCTCGTTCTCGGTCTTGAGACGTTCCAGTTCCGCTTTCAAGTCCTCGTCTGCCATCTGGCTTCCTCGATTCGAGTACGGCACGAGGCGTAATGCCGGGCCGCGTCGCGATTGTACCCCTCGCCCGCATCGCGTGCCGACTGCCGGATC
>JBGPKK010000067.1:0-22131 GCA_041485905.1 Vicinamibacteria bacterium | reverse complement strand
CGCGGACACCGCCTGCGCCGACCACCACACCGCAAAGACGAGAGGGCCTTCCGGCCGGCTCAGTACGCCACAGGCGAAGGCGAGACCGGCGCCGCGCCACCGGTCCTCCTGCGCGCTGATCGTTCCCAGCAGCACGCCTCCGGTGATGCACAAGCCGAATAGCGTCGTCTCCAGTCCGCTCACACTGTTGAGGGCATACGAGGGAGACACCGCGATCACACCGGCGGCGAGCACGCCCGCTATCCAGGAAGGCACACGGTCTGCTTCGTCCCGCTGCAAGCGCACGCACAACGCGAATGCCGCCACCAGGCTGAGTGCACCGCAGACGCCCCCGATGATTTTCGCGCCCCACAAAGCTGCGCCCGCGCCACCGACGGCAATGACCGGCACCATCAGGAGCATGAGCAACAGGTTGCTGTAGCCTTCCACGCGCTCGCCGACATTGAAGTAGGGACCCCGGCCCATCGCGACGAACCGGCTGTACCGGAACGTAATGTAGGCGTCGTCGTTCACGTAAGGCCTGAAGTGCCACACGTGCGCGAGGTAGACGGCCAGCATCGCGAGAAGGCCGCAAATCGCCAGCCACCGAAGGTTTCCGTTGTGCCGCAGGGCTCCCTTGTGGCGCAGGGCTTTAGCCCTGCGAGGCACGGGCGAGGGCTGAAAGTCGGCGTGCGAGATGGTGCGCCGCTGTCGATGTCGTCCCATTGCTTCAGAGGTTCAGGAAGCGCTTAGTATAGGCGGTGAAAGGTGGATCTATGAGTCGTCACTCCCGTTGGATCGGCGTTGCGGCGTTGGCAGGTGTCCTCGCGATCCCGGTGGTCGCGGCCATGCAGTCTGGCGGCGGCCGCGCGGGGGCAGGAAAGGAATGGCCGACGGTCGGCGGCGATTGGAACATGCGGTACTCCGCGCTCGGCCAAATCACGACCGGGAACGTGACGAAGCTCGGCGCCGCATGGATGTCGCAGAAATTCGATCAGGCCGCTGCGTCGCGCGCGATGCCGGTCGTCAAGGACGGGATGATCTTCGTCACGGTTCCGCCATCGGTCTACGCGCTCAACGCGAAGACCGGCGCGACGGTGTGGCGTTTTCAGGCGGGCGGCGGCCGGGGACAGGGCGCCGCGCAGAGCGGACTCGGTTCGCCCGCGAGAGAAGGGGTGGCCGTGGGCGACGGCCTGGTCTTCGTCGGGCTCTCGGATGCGCGCGTGATCGCGCTCAACGAGCAGACCGGTGCGCTCGTGTGGAATCAGTACGTCGGCGACAACCCTCGCGACAAGGGGCAGGTGGCATCCGGAGCACCGCTGTACGCGGGCGGTCTCGTGTCGATCGGGTTGAGCGCGGACAACGGCTGGCGCGGGCAAGTGGTCGCGTTGGATCCGAAGACCGGAAAGGAAGCGTGGCGATTTTTTGCGGTGCCCGGCACGGGTGAAAAGGGCCACGACACGTGGCCGCAGACCGACACCTGGAAGCGCGGCGGCGGTGCGGTCTGGCTCGCCGGCACGGCGGATCCGGATCTGGGGACGATCTATTACGTGACCGGCAACGGCGTGCCCCAGCTTGGCGGTGAATACAGAGCCGGCGACAACCTCTATCTATGCTCCATCGTCGCGCTCGACATGAAGACGGGCGCGCTCAAATGGCACTATCAGGTGATCCATCACGACATCTGGGAGGGCGACATCTCCCAATCGCCGGTGCTGTACGACACGCAGATCGACGGACGGGCGCGGAAAGGTATCGCGGCGATGCGCGCGGACGGGTATCTTTTCATGCTCGATCGAGAGACCGGCAAGCCGTTCATGAAGGTGGAAGAACGGCCGGTCCCCCAGGACGCGCTGCAGAAGACCGCTGCGACGCAGCCGTACCCGGTCGGCGCCGATCGCGTGCTGCCGGACTGCGATGAATGGAAAAAACAAGCGACGCCGAAAGGCTTCGAGATCGCCTGCTTCTTCACGCCCGCGATCGTGCAGAAGCCCAATGTGTTAGCGCCGGGCTACGGCATGCGCGTCGCGCCGCTGTCTTACAGTCCGCAGACCGGCTATTTCTACGCCGCCGGCGCCGCGGCACTCAGCTGGCTCAGACGCGCCGACGATCCGCATTTCTTCAGCACGACGTTCAACAGCCGGATTCCGGGAATCAGCCGTCTCGGCTACGGCGTCCTCGCCGCCATCGACAGCCGGACCAACAAGATCGTCTGGAAGAAGGAATATCGACCCGGCCGTCCGAGCGGCGCGACCCTGACCGCCGGCGGCCTGATGTTTCAGTCGTCGGGCGACGGCAATCTCGAGGCGTACGACGCGAAGACCGGCAACCGGCTGTGGCAGTTTCAAATGGGAGCCGCTGGCGGGCCGGTGGTCGCGTACGAGATCGACGGCGAGCCGTACGTCGCAACGGTGTCGGGCGCCAACGTGTGGGGATTCAAGATGGGCGGCACGCTGCCGCCCGCGGCTGCGCCGACTCGAGCGCCGCAGGAAGACTTCACAGGCCCAATCACCGACACCGCTCAGATCGAGACGGCTTCGCTCGCACGCGATTCCGGTTTCACCGGCACCCGGTACTTTACCGACGAGTACGCGTTCGCGCCTTATCGCGCGCGCGTGAAGCCAGGCACGCAGGTGACGTGGCGCAACAATGGCCGCATGGTCCACACCATCGTTGCGCAGGACGGTTCCTGGACGACAGGACCGCTGAATACCGGGGAAGTCGGCGCCGCGACGTTCACCAGGCCGGGTACCTACACCTACATCTGCAAGGAGCATCCCTGGGCGTACGGACAGATCATCGTCGCTGAAGGTCAGACCGTCATTCGTTGAGTGATGATCTCGCTCTGGCGGCGCTTGCCGGTCATCGTAAGGGCCGTCATCAGCGGGGTCGTCGTCGCCGGGGCGGGGACCACACCGTGGGTTGTCCTCGTGACGGCAAACACGAGGTACTGGTCCGCCGTGCCGTGGGCGGTGCCGCCGGCCGCCCTGTATCTCTGGTTCTTCTGGCGATATGTCCAGGGAGCGGGGTGGCCCCGATCGACTGCGGAGGCACGACGGACGAACGTTCGCGCCCGCCGCCTTTCGGCCGACGTCTGGGGTGCGGCGCTGTTTGCCGGCGCCCTTGGCCTCGTGGCCCTCGTGCTGTCTGCTGGCGTTGTGAACCGACTGCTGAGGCTGCCAGCGCAGCCTACCGAAGACCTGTCTCACATCCCGTTGCTGACTCTGGTGGTCTCGCTGCTCATGGCTTCTCTCGTCGCCGGCGTCGTCGAGGAAGCGTCGTACCGCGGCTACATGCAGCGTCCCATCGAGCAGCGTTATGGGCCGGTGGTCGCGATCCTGGTGACGGGGACCCTGTTTGGATTCGGGCATTTCTCGCATCCCGAGGTCACACTGATCCTGCTGCCGTATTACGTCGCCGTCGCCGCCATCTATGGTGCGTTGGCTTACCTGACCGACTCGATCCTGCCGGGCATGGTCCTTCACGCGGTCGGGAACGTGCTGGGATACATCGAACTGTTGACGAGGGGGCGGTCGGAGTGGCAAACAGCGGCGAGCCCGGTGCCGCTGATCTGGGAAACGGGTACCGATGCCTCGTTCTGGATCTCGTGCGTGGCGGTCGTCATCGCGTGGGCGGCCACGATCTGGGCGTACCGAACGCTCGCCGCTATCGTGCGGGAAACGCCAGAACCTGCCTTGACCTGAGGTTCCGTGACGCCTGTCTTCTCCATCGCGGCGAGGCTGAACCGTCTGCCGCTGACGCCGACCCACCGGAGGGCGACGGCCATCGCCGGCATCGGGTCTTTTTTTGACTTGTTCGACGTCTTCCTCGCGGGCGTTCTCGGGACCGTCCTGACCGAGCAATTCCACCTGAATCGACTCTCGCTGCCGGCGGTGATCGGGTCAGGGTTCGTCGGCATGTTCTTCGGCGCGGCTCTCCTGGGTCGATTCGCCGACCGTTACGGACGACGGACCGCCTTCCTGCTGAATCTCGGGCTGTACTCGGCGTTCACTCTGCTCGGCGCGTTCAGCATCAACGCGACCATGATCATCTGGTCGCGGTTCCTGGCGGGCATCGGCATCGGCGCGGAGCTGCCGCTGGTCGATACGTACTTGAGCGAGCTGCTGCCGGCCCGCGAGCGCGGCCGCTACACGGCGCTGGCGTACACGCTCGGGTTCGTCGGCGTCCCCGCGGCCGGCTTTCTGGGGCACATGCTCGTGCCGCTGCAGCCACTGGGCTGGGACGGCTGGCGCTGGATGTTCGTTATCGGATCGCTCGGTGCAGCCATTGTGTGGTTCATGCGCGCGCAGTTGCCGGAATCGCCAAGATGGCTCGAATCGGTGGGGCGGGTCGCTGAGGCCGAGGCGATCATCAGCGCGATGGAGCGCGAGGCGGAAGCATTCGGGCCGCTTGTGACGCCGAACGCAGACGAGACGGCGTCGACAGGTCGCGCCACATTCGCGGTGCTCCTGGGCGATCGCTACCGCAGGCGGACAATCATGCTCTGCGTCTTCCACGTGTTTCAGAGCGTCGGGTACTACGGATTCGGGACTCTGGTGCCGCTCGTTCTCGCCGCGAAGGGATACTCGATCGTCACGTCACTGTTGTTCACATCAGTGACATTCATCGGATATCCGGTCGGCTCGGCGCTCTCGCTGCCCATCGTCGAGCGGATCGACCGGCGGTGGCTGATTGTCGGGTCGGCATTTCTGATGAGCGTGCTCGGCATCGGCCTCGGCTACTCTTCGTCTCCGAGCCTCATCGTCGCCCTGGGTTTTCTGTACACCCTGGTCAGCAACGTGTTTTCGAACGCGCTGCACATCTTTCAGGTCGAGATCTTTCCAACCTTCGCGAGAGCGACCGCGGCCGGCACTGCGTACGGCTTGAGCCGCCTGTCGAGCGGTGCGATGCCGTTCGTGCTGCTGCCGGTCCTCGAGCGATGGGGACCGGGATCGATGTTCACGGTCGTGGCGGGGGCGCTGTGGATCGTGATCATCGACATCGCGCTCTTCGCGCCGAGCACGACGGGGCGGTCGTTGGAGCAGGTGAATGGCTAGTAGGCCGGGACCGAATCTGGTCATCTGGTTATTTGGTCATTTGATAGCTCAATTGACCAATCAATGACCAGATGACCAGATGACCAGATGACCAAGTGTAGTGTTCGCCCTACGGTCTCTGACTGGCCGGCGGGACCACGCCGTTCAAGCGCAGGTAGACGGCCATCTGGCCGTAAATGTCCTGCGTGTGCGCGATGATAAAGAAGAAAACGCGCGCGCGCGTTGCCGGGCCCATGCCAAACGGCTGCTGCACGGTGCTCTGGATTGTCGTGTTGTCGAACTCTTTGAGCACGGCCGTCCCATAATCGAAGGTATCGGCCATCGCCTTGATCATGTCAGCCTTCGTCGTGGCCTTCAGGTTGACTGCAGGCGCCGGCGTTTTCCCGCCGACCACGCCGAGCAGAGCCATGTTCACCTGTGCGATGTGCAAGATCTGTTCGCCGTAGCTGCGCTGCGCCGGAGTCGACTTGAACCCGATCTTGTCGTCGGGCATCGCGTTGGCGATCTTGACGAGCAGGTCCTTCTGGCTGGCCCAGTCCTTGGTGACGTCGCCGTAGATCGTCGCCTGCGCGGCGGCGGGCGAACCCGTCATGGCGAGTGCGGCGATGACGAGCACGAACAGGCGGGTGGCGTATTTCATAAGCGGTCTCCTCATGCGCGTCGATTAGGCGCGCGCGTGAATCAGTCTATCGACTTGCAGTGGGGCTGGCCATCAACTGGCGGATCAGGGCCGCGGTGCTCTCGTGAACATCGGCTCGGCTGCCGTCGAAGCCGCCGTTGCCCAGCAGACCCATGGCCGCGTCGAGCGGCGTACGGCCCTGCCGATCTTTCACGTCGAGCTTCGCGCCGTGCTCGGCGAGAAAACGGACGACCTGGTCATAGCCTTTTTGCGCCGCGCCGTGCAGCGCCGTTCGCCCCTGGGCCTCGGCGGCGTTCACGTCCACGCCGGCGTTCAGACAGATCCTGATCGCTTCGATGACGTCTGTCTCCGCCTTGACGCGGCCGGTCGTGTCTTCTTCCTTTGATCCGAGCCCCGCCGCCGCCATCAGCGGATTGATGCCGCCCCCGCCGCGACGATTCGGAGTCGGGGCGCTCACGTCGATGGTGGTGTCGTTGCCGGTCGCGAGCTTGGGATCGGCGCCACGGGCGATGAGAAGACGCATGGCGGCGATGTCAGCGGCCTTTGCCGCACGAATGAGCGGCGTGGTCCCGGCGCCCAGCATCGTGTCGCTGCCGCGGTCGACCTTGGTGCGATACGGCTGCGCTTTCTTCAGTCGCGCGTTGGGATTGGCCCCGCGGTCGAGCAGTCTCTTGATCAGCTCGATGCTCGTGGTCTGATTTTCGGTGACGTTGGGCGCAGGCCGGTTCGAGGCGGGCACGGTGTTGAAGTCGACCGCGGCGTACAACGGCGTGCGACCGGTGGCATCCGCCAGGTTCACCTCGGCGCCCTTGTCGGCAAGATACGCCGCCACGTCGTAGTGGCCGTTGATGATCGACGAGATGATTGGCGTGAGGCCGTCCGGGTCGGCGGCGTTTGGTTCGGCGCCGGCGTCGACGAGAACCTTCGCGCACTCGAGGCAGCCTTCGCGGCTGGCGAAGAGGAGGGGCGTCATCGCGCCCAGCGGCAGCCACTTTTCGCGCGGCTCCGCCGTCGTCTGGCGCTCCCACTTCTCGAGGTTCGACCGCGCGTTGACGTCGGCGCCGTGGGCGAGGAGCTCGCGAACCATCGCGGGGTGCTTCTGCGCGGCCGCCCACATCAGCGCGGTCTCGCCGTGCCACTGTTCTTTGGCGTCCACGACCGCGCCGCGCGCCAGCAGGACCTTCGCCGCCTCGACCGTGCCGGTCCGCGCGGCGGTCATCAGCGCCGTCTCGCCTTCGGGCCCGGCGGCGTTCGCGTCCACGCCCGCCTTCAACAGCCGTTCAATCATCTCGGGGTTGCCGTTGACGCAGGCGAGGTAGATCGCCGTCACGCCGTAGCGGTTGGCCGCCTTCACGTCGGCGCCCGCGCGAATCAGCCTGTTGGCGAGCTCCAAATCGTCCGCACGCACGGCCCAGTGGAGCGCCATCGTGCCGTCGGGCTCGGGCGTGTTCACGTTGACGCGCTGGCGGAGCAGCGACGTGACGGCGGTGTGGTCACCGGCCTTCACGGCCTGGACGAGGCGGCGATCGGTCTTCGCCTGAGCGTGAAGCGCAACGCCGCAGCCAACTATCAGGAGCACCAATCCCAGCGATCTCGCCCGCATCATTTTTCTTTTGCCTTTTGCCTTTCGCCTCTTGCCTTTTGCCTTCGAACTTTAGACGCCCGCCAGAGCGCCTGTGCTGTCGCCGAGGCTGTCCAGCGGAATGCCGACCTTGTTCAACATGGTCAGCAGCAGATTCGTCATCGGCGTGTGGTCCGCGAACTTGAGATGACGGCCGCCCTTGTGCTGGCCCGCCGCGCCCCCGACCACCAGATTCGGCAGAGGGAAGTGGTTGTGCACGTTGCTGTTGCTCATGTTGCTGCCGTACAGGAGCAGCGAGTGATCGAGCAGCGTGCCGTCGCCGTCCGGAATGGACTGCAGCTTCTTCAGGAAGTCGGCGAACAGGCCGACGTGATACTGCTGAATCTTGACCAGCTTCTCGATCTTTTCGGGCCGGTTCTGGTGGTGCGACGTGGCGTGATGCCCGTCGTGCACGCCGACCTGCGGATACGTTTTGTTGCTTTCCTCGCGCGCGACCATGAACGTGACGACGCGCGTGACGTTGGTCTGGTAGGCGAGCGCCAGCAGGTCGTACATCAGCTTGATGTGCTCTTCGAAGGAGTACGGGATGCCGACGGGCGCCGGCGGCAGCGCGACGTCGAGCTCCTGCTCCTTGCCGGCCACCTGAATGCGGCGCTCGATCTCGCGCACGCTTTCGAGATAGTCGCTGACCGTCCGCCGATCCTTCAGCCCGAGGCTGCGCTGCAAATCGGTGATCTGCTGCGTGACGACGTCGAGGATGCTGCGGTCCTCTTCAGTGCGCGCCAGCCGGTCGGCCGGCGTGCCGCCTTGCCCGAACATGCGCTCGAACACCTTGCGCGGGTTGATCTCCATCGGCATCGGCGTCGTCGGCGTGCGCCACGACAGCGTGTTCATGTAGATGCAGCCGTAGTCGCGATCGCAGGCGCCGATCAGGCCGGAGTGGTCCTCGGTCGCGATCTCGAGCGACGGCAGCAGCGTGTCCTGGCTGATGTGCAGGGCGGCGATCTGGTCCGCCGTGACGCCGGCGTAGGCGTCCACGCCCTGCGTCGGTTTCGGCCGTACGCCGCTCAACCAGGTTGTCGGGCTCAGCGAGTGCACGGCGGTCGTATCCGCCGCGCGATGGCCGAGTCCGCTCACGATGTCGATCTGATTGCGGAACGGCTCGAGCGGCTTCAGGATCGGCGAGAACTCGAAACTCGCGCCTTCGGCCGCGGGCGTCCACTGGTTCATGATCGCGCCGTGCGGCAGATACACGAACCCGAGACGTGATGCCGGGTTGGCGGCCGCCCTGGCCAGCAGCGTCCTCGCCGGCACCATCGCATCCAGCAACGGCAGCGCGAGCGTGGCACCCATGCCGCGCAGGAACGTGCGGCGGGGCAGGCTTTTCTGAGTCAGGAACATCGTGAGTCTCCCAAATGACTAGATTCCACCGACAGGCCCCTGAGCTTTCTTCATCTGAAACGGCGCGCTCTTGACGATGCCCATGACGAGCGACGAGAATTTTTCGTTGTGCGCGGCGGCATCTTTCGCGATCGCGCGGACCACCGGCATGTCGTAATACTCGAGTCCACGCCCGAGCGCGTACGTCAGCAGCTTTTCCGTCATCGTGCGGACGAACTGCTCGGGGTGCTTCAGCAGCGCCTGCCCGAGCGCCACGGGACCGTCGACCTTCGTGCCGTCGGCCAGCTGACCGGACGCGTCGACCGGGACGCCGACCGCCTCTTTGGTCCGCCACTCGCCGGTCGCGTCAAAATTCTCGAGCGAGAAGCCGAGCGGATCCATCACCCGGTGGCAGGTCGCGCACGCCGGGTTCTTGCGGTGTTCCTCCATCCGCTCGCGCACCGAGAGCACCTTGCCGCCCTCGTTGCTTTCCTTCAACGCGGGGACGTTGGGCGGCGGCGGCGGTGGCGGCGTGCCGAGGATGTTCTCGAGGATCCACTTGCCGCGGAGCACCGGGGACGTGCGATTCGGGTACGACGTGACCGCCAGCACGCTGCCCTGGCCGAGCAGACCGCGGCGGTTCTCGTCGGCGATCGTGACCCGACGGAAACGGCTGCCGTACACGTTGGGGATCCCGTAATGCCGGGCGAGCCGCTCGTTCACGAACGTGTAGTTGGCGGTCAACAGATCGAGGACGCTCCGGTCTTCCCGCATGATGCTCTCGACGAACAACTCGGTTTCGCGCCGGAAAGCCTGCCGCAGGTTGTCGTCGAAGTTCGGGAACGTCTGGTTGTCCGGAAGGAAGCTCGGGAGATTGCGAAGGAAGAGCCACTGCGCGGCGAAGTTCGTCACGAGCGCCTGCGCGCGCGGATCCGCAAGCATCCGTCGGACTTGCCGCTCGAGCACCGCCGGGTCCTTGAGCTTTCCCCGCGCGGCGACGGTCAGCAGCGGATCGTCGGGGATGCTGCTCCACAGGAAGAACGACAAGCGCGACGCGAGCTCCAGATCGCTGACCGGATAGATCGAGCCGGGTGCGGCGCCGGGCGGATCGGGTTCGCCGCGGAACAGGAAGTTGGGGCTCGTCAGAATGAACCGCAGCGCGTTCTCGATGCCGCTGTCGAAGGTCCCCGCCTTGCGTCGTGCCTGGTAAAAGCGGAGGAGGGTGTCGACTTCGCCGCTCGAAACGGGCCGCCGGTACGCGCGGCGCGCCAGCGTCGTCAGAGTCTTTCTGGCGCAGGCCGGTTCCTCACGCGCGGTCGCGGGATGACACTCGAAAATACGGCGCCGGCTGGGCGTGTCGCCCGGGCCGGTGGCGTCGAACGGTCCCGTAATCTGCACGCGCTCGATCAGCGGGACGCCGTTCATGTTCTGCATGTCGTGGTCGCGCGTGAACGGCTGGAGCGGCTCGACCGATTCGGCGGAGTTCTTCTTGATGAAGGACACGCCGACTTCTCGCCTCCCCGCGTTCACGTGCACACGGGTCCTCAACCGCGCGTCGAGCGCCTCTTTGGCGGCCGCCAGGTTGGTGTCCGAGAGCTTGTTGTCTTCCGCGCCGCCGACCGGGGCGAGGAACGCGCGCGCGCCGTCGATGGTGATCTCGATCTGATGCGGCCACTCCAGGCCGGGCACGTAGCCGACGATGTTCTGAATGAGGCCGACGCTGAAGTCGTAGTCGGCGTCCAGCGGGAAGTTGTGACGAATCAGGATGCCGCCGCGCGTGCCGAGCGGCAGGCCCTCGATGTGCTCGTTCTGCGGCCGATCGGGCGGCACCGGATACACCTGGCTGACAGGCATGGTGGCCGGATTGCCGACGGCCAGGCTGCTGATCTTGCGCGACGCATTCAGATACTGCTCGAGCAGCGAGGGCGAGACCTTCAACACGCCCGCTATGTTGTCGAACCCATTGCTCTCATCGTCGGCCGGGAGCAGCGAGGTGGCGTCGATGTCGAGCGCGAGCAGATCGCGGACCGCGCTGGCGTATTCCGAACGATTCAGACGATGGAGCGGAGAAGGACCGGGGTTGGGCCGGGCCGCGCGATCGATCGACGATTCCAGAAATGACACGAAACTATCGATGCCCACCTGTTCCGGCCGCGGCATGCCTTGCGGCGGCATCATCCCTCCGTGCAGCTTCCGCGCGACTTTTTCCCAGACCTCCGCGTCGTCGGAAATGCTATTCATGTCGAGCTTGTCGAGGACGAGTCCTGCCGTCTTGGCGCGTTCGTTATGACAGGCGACGCAGTAGCGATCGACCAGCGCGCGCGGCGAAGTGGAAGATGGGGACTGAAGCGCCGGGCCCAATAGGGTCCGGCCTACGTACGTTACCCGCGCCGCGCGGACATTTCCGGTCGCGGCCACAACGGTCGAAACCGTCAATGCGGCGCTTAGGAGAACCTTGACTTTCATGCGTGATGCGTCCAAATTCTATCATGCGCCAACGAGGTCACGCCCCCGTATGTCCACCTCGACCATGATTCACAACTACTTGTATCTGATGGTTATAACTGTTGCCGTCGGGCTTGCGTCGGCGCAGCAGAATTCGCCACGAACGCGGGGACTTGAGGCCACCGGCGCGATCACGGAATTTCCCCTTCCGAGCGCCGGCAGCGGCCCCACGACAATCGCCATCGCATCTGAGGGCACGCTGTGGTTCACCGAGGCGAACGGCAACCGGATTGGCCGCATGGCGCCAGACGGCACGGCGATCAGGGAATTCGATCTCCCCCGTCCCGGCAGCGCGCCGCGGATCATCACGATTGGTGCGGACGGGAATTTCTGGTTCTCCGAGCACCTCGGGAACCGCATGGGCCGCATCACGGCCGCGGGCGTCATCTCGGAATTCGAGATCCCGACGCCGAACAGTCAGCCGCGCGCGACGGCGCTCGGGCGAGACGGCAACGTCTGGTTCGGTGAATTTGCCGGCGGGAAGGTGGGTCGCGTGACGACCGCGGGCGTGATTACCGAGTTCCCGATTCCGACGCCCAACAGCGGTCCGCGCGCGCTCGCCGCTGGTCCCGACGGCAACATCTGGGTGTCCGAGTTCAACGCCGGAAAAATTGCACGGATGACGCTTGACGGCAAGGTGACGGAATTCGTCCTGCCCGGCGCCGACCGCGGCCCGGGCGACATCACGGCCGGCGCCGACGGCAACATGTGGTTCGTCGAGCTCAATGGCCGAGCGGACAACCGCCAGGTGGACGGCAACCGCGTCGGCCGCATCACGCTCGAGGGGACCATCACCGAGTTCGCGATGCCCGGCACGATGGGATCGCCGGTCAACATCGCGGTCGGTCCCGATCGCAACATCTGGTACACGAGGACAGGTAAGCTTGGACGCGTCACGCCGGACGGGGTGGTCACGGAATTCGACGTGCCCGGCGGCGGCGGACCCACGGGTCTGACGGCCGGCAGCGATCGGCGTCCACCCGATCGGTTGGTCGATAAGCTGTGGTTCGCCGAAGCCGCCGGGAACAAGATCGGTTTTATGAGCTTCCGGTAAGTAGGCCGGACCCTATTGGGTCCGGCATCAGAAAGGGTCGATTATGATCAGCGCTGTCCTCCTGGCGAGCAGTCTCTACGCGGCGACATCCTGCGAAGGCCTCAAGTCGATCGCGGTATCCGACATGACGATCACAGTGGCGGAGATGGTACCGGCGGGCCCGTACACACCGCCCGCGCCGGCGGGGCCGCCTGGAGGTCCTGTCGCGGGTCGGGGACAAGCGCCCGGCGCGGCTGCGCCGGCTGGTGGACGCGGACAGGCTGGCGCGCCGGCCGCAGGACGCGGGCAGGCTGCCGGTGGCGCGGCAGCTGCGGGTCGCGGGGGTCGTGGTGCCCAGGCGCCCGCGGCGCCGCCCATCGTGCTGGCCGCGCATTGCCGCGTCGCCGCGACGCTGAAGCCGTCGCCGGATTCGGAGATCGAGATGGAAGTGTGGCTGCCGGCAGAGACCTGGAACGGCAAGTTCCAGGCTGTCGGCAACGGCGGATGGGCCGGCGTCATCAGTTACGCCGCGATGGCCGCCGCGCTGCAGGAAGGCTACGCCACCGCGTCGACCGATACCGGCCACAGGGGCGGCAACGCGAACTTCGCGATCGGACACGCGGAGAAAGTGATCGACTTTGCGTATCGTGCGGTGCACGAGACGACCGTGAAATCAAAAGCGATCATCTCGGCGTTCTACGATCGCGGCCCGCGGCTTTCGTACTGGAACGGCTGCTCGACCGGCGGCCGCCAGGGGCTGATGGAGGCGCAGAAGTATCCGGAAGACTTTGACGCGATCGTGGCCGGCGCCCCGGCGAACTATCAGACGCATCTGCACGCGTGGGATCTCGGCGTCGCGATTCCGGTCTTGAAGGATCCGGCGAGTGCCGTACCGGCCGCGAAGCTCGCCATGCTCAACAAAGCTGTCCTGGACGCGTGCGATGCGCGCGACGGCGTGAAAGACGGCCTGCTCAACGAGCCACGCTCGTGCCGCTTCGACCCCTCGACGCTCCTCTGCACAGGTGCGGAGGGAGAGACCTGTCTGACGAAGCCGCAGCTCGAATCGGTCAAGCGGATGTACTCGGCCGCCAGGACCAGGAGCGGCGAGGTCGTGTTCCCGGGCAAGGATCCGGGCAGTGAGACCGGCTGGACCGTGATCGCCAATACGACGCAACCGCCAGGCGTCTCGGTGGGATCGTTTCAGGTCGCCTACAACGACGTGAACTGGGACTGGAAGACGTTCGATCTCGATCGCGACCTCAAGCTCGTGGACGAAAAAGTCGGGTCGATCATCAACGCGATCAATCCCGATCTGTCGGCGTTCAAAGCGCGCGGCGGCAAGCTGCTCATGTACCACGGCTGGAACGACACGGCGATTTCGGCCGGCAACTCGGTCACCTACTACTCCAGCGTGCTCGCGAAGATGGGGCAGAAGCAGGACACCTTCGTCCGGCTGTTCATGGCGCCCGGCATGCAGCATTGCGGCAACGGGCCGGGACCGAACCAGGTCAACTACATGAGCGCGCTCGAACGCTGGCGCGAGGCCAACCAGGCGCCCGATCAACTCGTCGCATCGCACGTCACGAACAACCGGGTCGACATGACGCGGCCGCTCTGCCCGTACCCGCAGGTGGCGACGTACAAAGGGAGCGGCAGCACGAACGACGCGGCGAACTTCGTCTGCAAGGCGCCGGGAAAAACGAGCGCGACGAACTGAGCCCGCGCAAGGTGGGGCGGGTAGGGCGGGTGGGGCAGGTGGGTAAGTAGGCCGGACCCTATTGGGTCCGGCGAGACGGAAAGGACTCCGATGGTCAGCATGCTCGCGCTCGCATTCGCCGCAACGGTGTACCCGGCCGCACGTTGTGAAAGCCTCAAGGCGCTTTCGCAGCCCGATATAACGATTACAGCTGCGGAGCTCGTGCCCGCCGGACCGTACGCCGGCGGCCGAGGTCAGCAGGCGCTCACGCTCCCGGCCTACTGCCGGATTGCCGCGGTCCTCGCCCCGTCGCCCGACTCCCACATCGAAATGGAACTATGGCTGCCGGTGGAGAACTGGAACGGAAAATTCCAGGCGGTGGGCAATGGCGGCTGGGCGGGCACGATCAGCTTTCCCGCGATGGCGACGGCGCTGCTGGAAGGTTACGCCACCGCGTCCAATGACACCGGCCACAAGGGCGGGAGCGCGCAGTTCGCGGTCGGCCATCCCGAGAAAGTCATTGATTTCGCGTACCGTGCGATGCACGAGATGACGGTGAAATCCAAAGCGATGATCACCGTCTTCTACGATCGGGGGCCGCGGCTCGCGTACTACAGCGGCTGTTCGACCGGCGGGCGCCAGGGCATGATGGAGGCCCAGCGCTATCCCGACGATTTCGACGCCATCATCGCCGGCGCTCCCGTCTACAACCAGGTCCACTTGAACGTGTCGCAGGTGTCGCTGCAGGTCGACTTGCTCAGAGACGCGTCACGGATCGTGCCGCAGAAGAAAGTCGGCCTGCTGGCCAGCGCCGTCCTCGCGGCGTGCGATGCTCAGGACGGCGTCAAAGACGGCATCGTGAGCGATCCGCAGATGTGCAGGTTCGACCCCGCCACGCTGCTGTGCAAGGGAGCGGACGCGGCAGACTGTCTGACCGCGCCCCAGGTCCAGGCGGCGAAGGGAGCGTACGCCGCCGTGAAAACCAAGACCGGCGAGTCGG
This sequence comes from Vicinamibacteria bacterium, assembly GCA_041485905.1. Classification (GTDB taxonomy): domain Bacteria; phylum Acidobacteriota; class Vicinamibacteria; order Vicinamibacterales; family CAVVIG01; genus JAHFUI01. The sequence continues at coordinate 7,259 of JBGPKK010000067.1, read as the reverse complement.
TCTATCCGGCACATTCGCCGGGGTTCGAGGCCGGATGGCGGATACCCGCGCCGGGAACCCCGCTCAATCCGCTCTTTGCGGATATGCCGCGGTACGTCGGCCGTCAGGACGCGAACTGGGACGTGATGTCCTTCGATCTGGAGACGGACCTGGCGTTGGCCCTCAAGAACGCGGGCTTCATCGAGGCCAACGATCCGAATCTCGCGAAGTTCAAGGCACGGGGCGGCAAGATGATCTTCTATCACGGCTGGGCGGATCCTGGTCCCGCGCCCGCCAACACGCTCAACTACGTCGCGGAAGTCGCGCGAACGCTCGGCGGCAGGCAGGACTCCTGGATGCGGCTCTTTTTACTGCCCGGCGTCGGCCACTGCGGCGGCGGTCCCGGGCCAGACCAGGCCGACTTCGTCGGTGCGCTGGAGCGCTGGCGCGAATCCGGTAACGCACCCGACCAAATCCGCGCGTCGCATGTGACCGGCAACCGCGTCGACATGACCCGACCGCTCTGTCCATATCCGCAGGTCGCGCAGTACAAAGGCACCGGCAGCACGAATGATGCAGAGAATTTCGTCTGCAAGGCGCCGGCGAAGGTCAACGGGTCGAACTGAAGGCCGCCCTAATTCGCCGATCCGGCTGCGGCACGATTATTCTACGGGCGTGGATCGAGACGAGCTCGTTCGCGTGTTGCGAGCATTCGAATCGGCGGGACTGGAGTACGTGCTGATCGGTGCGACGGCGATGGGGTTCCACGGTCTCGTGCGAGCCACCGAAGACGTCGATCTCTTCGTCCGCGCGACTCCGGAGAACATCGAACGGCTTCGCGAAGCGTTCCGAAGCGCCTATCCGGACGATCCGAACGTGGACGACATTCGCGCTGACGACCTGCTCGGGGAGTATCCGGCCGTTCGATACTATCCACCCACGGGCGACCTGTTCTTCGATGTCATGACGCGGCTGGGCGAGGCCGTCACCTTCGACACGGTTCAGGCCGAGATCAAGGAAGTCGAGGGCATTCGCGTGCGCGTGGCGACGCCAGCGGCTCTCTATCATCTCAAGAAGGGAACCGTCAGTCCCCTGGATCGACACGATGCGGCGGCGCTGCGGGAGCGATTCAACCTGGCGGACGAGGAGTAACGTGTCGGTTCAGAAATTCCGTTCCGTCGCAGAGATGAACGCGGCCCCGGTGCAGGCAGGCACGGGGAGCGCATTCGACCGATTCATGCGGCACTGCGCCCGGTATCGCGCGCTCTCGCCGACCCTCTACCCACGCGGCGTCTTCAAGTTCCGGGACGTCATCGAGGCGCAGGCCGCGCGGGAGCGCGTGGCTCGAGCCGCCGCCACGCGCCGACGCGGATAAGGGGGCGCCGGTCGGGTCGGGCGCGCCCGCTATTCCTCGAAGATGCGGCCGGCGCTGAACGACAACCCCGGCAATGTGGGAGACACCACTTCCTGCCGCTCGTCGTACATACCGGTCATTTCGTACGCGGCTCCGCGAAGCGCGTAAATCTCCAACGTGTTCTTCACTGGATCGGCGACCCAGTATTCCGGCACGCCGAATCTCGCCAGCAGGTCCATCTTGCGGCCTCGGTCGCGAGCCTCGGTGCTCCGGGACAGCACCTCCACGACGAGATCTGGTGCCGCTCGCGTCGCCGCCATCATGTCGACCAGATGCCGGCGCTCTTTCCGGAAGAACGTGACGTCCGGCTCCACGACGTCGTACTCGGAAAACACGATATCGATCGGCGAGTCGAAGACAAGCCCACCCGTCTGGCGCTCGTACTCCATCAATACCTCGCCGACGTGCTGGGCCACGCGCTGATGCCTGGGGAACGGCGTCGTCACGACGATCACCTCGCCGTCGTACAGCTCGTACCGGACGGACGTCGGGGTGTCCGGCCAGTCCTGCAGCTCAGCGAAGCTGACGCGTGGGTTCACGGCACTCATCCTCGCCATTCTACGTCCGGACATGCGAGGATTGTGCCCAGCGGCAAACCGGGAAAACCATCGGTCCCACGATGCCAATTGGCAATTCGTGCGATCGATGAACGCCGATTCGATAGCAGTTTCAACAATGCGCTAACCCGCCGTCACCGGAACCAATGTCATGGTGTCGTTGCCGAAGATGTCGATCACCTTCACGGCGATTGTGTAGCGCCCAGGCGCCCCGTAGGTCACGTGGGTCAGGTGAGTCAGGTAGGTCGGGTTAGCCAGGTGGGCTCAATCACAGGTGTAGAATCTGGGTGTCCAGGGACTGAGAGATGAAGACCGCCGACGAAGCCGAAGCGTTGCTGTCCCGCCTCACGCGAGGTGAAACGGCGCGCCTCAGGCAGGCATTGCCAGTCGTTGCGAATGAAGTAAATTGTCGGATTTTGAACCTGTCCTACGCGCGCCACGCCGGCGGCAGCCCCTCGCGATCGCACACCTTCCTCACCGCATCCGGTGCCGCCTTCAGGACGAGCGCCGGATCGTTCGGCCTGGGCCCCGGGGTCATCCACCAGCGGCGTGCGGCGGCCGCGGTCGTCGGCGGACCGTGTTTGCGCCAGTACAGCTCCCACTTGGAAAGCTCGAGCAGCGCTTCCAGCCGCTCCAACGCGTCAGGCACTTCTCGGGCCACCTCGGGATGCGTCTCCAGGAGACGCTGGACGTCCGTGATGTCGCTCAGACGCTTCGACGGCCGGCGCGCTGGTTCCTCTGCGGCCTCGAGCTTGAGCCGGACCAGATCGGACGGCGTCGCCACGTTGAAACGCATCCCGCGGACGCGAAACACGGCGGCGCGCTCGACGGTCGCCGGGGTCAGCTTGTCGACGGTGAATTGGACTGCGGTGCGAAGCTTGCGGGACTGGCCGCCTGGTGCACGCCAGTTTTCGGAGTGGGCGAACGCTCGCTCGAACGTGAATCCGGCCGCCTTGAGCGGCCCGCGGGGAAGATCGTCGTAGCTCGCCAGCGCGACGTCGATGTCCGCCGTCGTCCGGGGCTCCTCGGAATAGAGCTGAACCGCCACGCCGCCGATGAGCGCGTAGGGTGTGTGTGCCTTCCGGAGCAGGTTGGTCAACCGGGCGAGCGCTGGCTCTTTCGAGTCCCCCTTTGGCAGACCCATCGTCTCCCTCCACAAGTGATCGAGCGTGAAGCCGGTCGCGAGGCGCTCGCGAACCTGTGCGACGGATGGCCGGGGCATGGTCTTCCTTAATGCTAGCCGACCGTGACCGGAATCAGTGTCATGGTGTCGTTGCCGAAGATGTCGATCACCTTCACGGCGATCGTATAGCGCCCAGGCGCCCTTAGGTCAGGTGGGTCAGGTGAGTCAGGCAGTTCGGGTAGGTCAGGTTAGCCAGGTGGGCTCAATCACAGGTGTAGAATCTGGGTGTCCCGGGACTGAGAGATGAAGACCGCCGAAGAAGCCGACGCGTTGCTGTCCCGCCTCACGCGAGGTGAAAAGGCGCGCCTGCTCCAGCGTGTGGCTCAGGATTTGGGAGATGCGTACCCCGGTGTCGACGTGATAGACGAGGTCTGCGGTGGCGAGCCCGTCATCGTCCGGACGCGCATTCCGGTCTGGCTGTTGGAACACGCCAGACGGCTCGGGTCGAGCGAGGCCGATTTGCTTCGCTCGTATCCGGCGATGCGAGCGGAGGACCTGGCGAATGCGTGGGCGTACGTCCGCTCGCATCGGGAAGAGATCTCCGCACAAATCCGCGAGCACGAAGCCGCTTGAGCCGCAGAGGCTCGGCTTGCACGGCACGTAACCCCAACCCGTCCGATGTACATGCAGGCTGGTATGATGTACATCCCTTAGGAGGGACCCGATGGCCGCGACCTCGTCCGTGCGACACAAACACATCCGGATCGATCAGGCCAAGCTCGAAAAGGCAAAGAAGATCCTGTCCGCGGCGACCGAGACCGAGGCTCTCGATCGCGCGCTCACCCTGGTAGTCAGCGAAGCGGACATCGACGCGGCACTTCGGCGCGTGGGCGGGAAAGGAAAGATCGAGAAGCGTTTCGCGTAACATGCGCCGGCTTGTCATCGACACCAACATCTACATCGACTGGATCAACAGGCGCCAGCACGAGGAGATCCTCTTCCAGCGCGACGCGGTCAAGTACCTGAGCGCCGTCGTCCTCATGGAGCTGCGTGCGGGAGCGTTCTCGACGTCAGACCGTCGTCTCGTGGAACGTGTAGAGCTAGCCGACGATACCAAGCAATGACTTGGTGCGAATGTTCCAGATCGCCTTCCCGAGGAGCGAGCCCTCCGAGATCTCCTGCCACGCCTTCACGACGGCGGCCATCAGGTCTACGTTGCCCGGATAGAGCGTCGTCAGTTCCGCGGCGCCCTGCACGAGGCTGATGAGGCTGAGGATGTAGGCCGGCTGTTCGACCTGGCGGTGAAATGTGTCCTTCAGCTCCTCGTCGTCGAACTGCTTGGACACGCGCGCGTTCTTGTTGAACATCATCTTGAAGAGCAGCGCGTCCGGAAGGCCGTGGGCGAATGAGCAGAGGAAGACGTACTCCGGATAGAGCCGTTCGAGCATGCGGCGCTTGTCGCTGCCCCTCGTCAATTTGTTGATGACCGGCGACGGCGTGGGGAAATGCGGGATCTCCTCCTTCACCATGCCCTGTGGCATCGACGTTCCGAGCTGCTCGTTATTGATCGTGGCGACCTGCGCGTCGGTGATCTTGTGGAACTGGCGCAGCTCGTCCAGATTGTGCGGCGCGAACTTCTTGCAGAATTCGTCAAACCGCGGGAGGTTTTTCGTTTCTTCCGCTTCGAGCAGGAGCCGGACGTACTGCTTCTTCCAGCCGTCCTTCAGGTACGCGTCCACCCAGGACGGATCCTCGAACATGATGCAGAGCGTGTACAGGCCTTCGAGCGGCACCCTAGCGAGGGCCAAGGCGTCGATGGACTCAGGGTTTTCCCATCCCGCCGCGAGCACCCTCCGGATCAGGCCGTGCGTCGAGAGCATCGACGAGAAGACCGTTTGGATGTTCGCGCGGTGGAAATCCGTGTACGCGCCGGCCGGGTTCTCCAGCGCGGCGATCGCCCACTTCACCGTCGCCTCCATTGCGGCGTTGATCGGACCGGCGTTAATGTGCTTCTCCGGATCCACGTCGTCGGTGTGGACGTAGGCGCACGAGGTCGCGGTGATCGCCTTGGACATCCGTTCCCCGCCTGTGGAATGCGCCGCTTGTAAGCCAGCGGCGAAGTGTCATACTGAAAGCAATTCCCCTTACAATGCAACCGTTTGATGCCTTGGAGTCGTCTGAAATGCCGCAACTGACGCGTATCACTCGTGACCCCGGTACCATGGGCGGCAAGCCGTGCATCCGTGGCATGCGCGTGACCGTGGGGACGGTGGTTGGTCTTGTGGCCTCTGGGCGTACCCACGAGGAAATTCTCCGCGAGTACCCCTACCTTGAAGCCGACGACATCGCCGAGGCGTTGTCGTACGCCGCGTGGCGCGCGGAGGAAGTCGAAATCCCTCTGAGCCGCCCGTGAAACTGCTCGTCGACATGAACCTGTCGCCCAGTTGGATTGAGCAACTAGCGAAGCATGGCATCGAGGCTGTTCATTGGTCGACCGTCGGTGCTCCGACGGCCGGTGACGACGAGATTCTGTCGTGGGCGCGCGTGAGAGGATTCGTGCTGCTAACCCATGACCTCGACTTCTCCGCGATTCTTGCCGCCAGCTCCGAGGTGGCCCCGAGCGTCGTTCAAGTTCGCATGCAGGACCTGCTCTCGGAACGCGCTCTCGAGGCGATTGTGACTGCCGTGAACGCGCACGCCAACGTCATCGAGCTGGGCGCTCTGATGTCGATTGACGAAAGCGGTGCTCGCGTCAGGATCCTGCCCCTTCGACAACCCTGAACGACAGCGCCATCCGATGCGCCGGAATGCGCAGCGGTCCCGCTGCTCAACGACGGCCGCACCCACGATGTCGAATCGTCGGCGCGGCTCATTGTGCAGCACGGCCAGTGCCGCCAAGGCGTCGCGACCGGAGGTGAGGCCGAGACTCCGTTAACCTACCGTGACCGGGACGAGTGTTATTGTGTCGTTGCCGAAGATGTCGATCACTTTCACGGCGATTGTGTAGCGCCCAGGCGCGGCATAGCTATGGGGAGCGGTCGTCATTTCGAGATCGCGCTTCTGGCGGGTGCGGAAGCTCTGCCACTCGTTCTCGAAAATGTAGGCGCCTGTCCAGCGCTCTTCGAACTCGGCGGCCGGCAGCTCGAGCTCGCGCTGATCGGGTTCCTGTCCGGGCAGGTTCCCTTGCACCGTGATGATGCCGGTTCCCTTCGGGACCTTGATCATTTCTTTCCGGCTCTCGTAGTTGAAGTCCACTGCCCAATAGTCGACCCAATCGGTCCAGTGCTTCGTCAGGACGTCGCGGGTGATGATGCCCTGCTTGTCCTTGCTGATCTTGATGAGCGCGCCGGCCTCGCACACGACTTCGCTCTTTCCTTCTTTCAGGTCGGCGGCGATGGCGTCCGCCAGCCCCTGTGAGTAGAAGACCGAGAAGTCGGTCAGTTCGACCGCCAGCGTGAGCGGGTCCCGCTTGTCGAACCGCGGCGTGACCTCGATGTAGGCCACATCGTGGAAGCGGACCTGGCCGCGCTCCACCGCGCGCCTGTCGAACACCTCCGGCGGAATCGTCTTCGGCGTGAGGTCGATGCCCTTCTGCTTCGCCTCGTCCAGCACGGCGGGGAAGAGACCCATCGCCGCGTCGGGAAGTACCGGGTGCTTGACGACGTTCTGGTGGATGGCCTCCACGAGCGGGTAGTCGGACACCGTCTGGACAAAGATCGCGCCGTTATCGTGGCGCGGTGTGGCCGTTACGTCCACTTGCAGCGTGAGACGGCGATCCTTCTGCAGCATCCGGTGATGAATGTCCTGAATGGACTTGAACCAGGCCATCTTCGGATTGTGGATGTGGTGAGCTTCGTCGTTGAAGACCGCCAGCTCTTCGACTTCTCGAACGATCTCGCCCAGGTCGGTCCGGCTGTCGGTGGTCCGGCCGACGGGCTTCGGGCCAAACGGGTCGAGGAAATAGTCGCGCAGATCCTCGTCGTCCAGCGACGGGTCGGCGACTTCACCAAGAAACACACGATGGATGTTCGTCAGGAAGATGTTGCCGGTCTCGCGGACGGTGCGGACATCGTCCTGGATGTGCAGGGTCAACTGGAAGTCGTCCCGCCAGTTTCGGCCTTCGTGGCCGTTGCTGGGCAGGATGGGGTCGTTGAAGAAAATGCGCAGGCCGTCGAAATCGGCGCGG
>JBGPKK010000066.1:0-23014 GCA_041485905.1 Vicinamibacteria bacterium | reverse complement strand
TTCGCGGAGCACGTCAGGGTCCTGCGATTGGCGGTCGTCGTCTCGCGGGATTCGCGACTCCGGCACGCGCCAGTTATGCCAGAATCGCGGCTGCTGTACAAGAGGCGCTAATCAATTACAAACCAAGAAAGACTGGGAGAACGAATCTCGGTCCTTTCAAGTTCTCAGTTCTCAGTTCTCAGTTCTTGCCTATGTGTTGCCGCGAACGGCAGCGTGACCAGCATCAGGAACAGCATCAGGAACTCGGAATCGCCGAAGTTGTATTCGAACATACCGGCGGCAAGCATCGACACGAGCGCCGCGAGTCCGACGGCTGCGAGGAACCGCTGCTCGCCCGCGTGGAAGCGTCTGGCGAGATCGACCAGGAGGATCGCGACAAACGACAGCCAGGCCAGGAGCGCCGGCAGGCCGCGTTCCGCGGCGATCTGCAGCGGCACGTTGTGAAGATGCTGGTTGACCTTCTCGACCGCTTCGGGCACCCGATACTGCGGGTAGAGCGGTTCGACCATGTTGGGTCCGACACCCAGCAGCGGGTGGTCCTGAATCATGTGCCCGCCCTCGCGCATCATGGCGAGCCGATCGCGCGTCGTCGGGTCGTTCAAATTGAACATCGAGTTGAACCGCGCGTTCACGCGTGCCGGCGCGAGAGCGAACAGGATGGCCGCCACGACCGGTAAGATCGCCAGCAGCCGGAAATCCTTCAGCAGAAACAAGACCGCCGCGGCCGCGCACGCACCGACCCACGCGTTGCGCGAGAAGGTCAGCGAGACGGCGACCAGCAGCGCCGGCATGACCAGCAGCGCCCACGTGCGTTCGCGCTGACCGAACAGAATGCGAGCCAGCGCGGCGCCGATCACCAGCATCAGCAACCCCGAGTACGTCATGTAATGGCCGAGCGTCCCCTGCGGCCGCTGGCCCAGGCTGTCGTAGTGCAGGATGGCGTACTGGAAAATGCCGATCGCCGCCGCGATGGCCCCGAACGATACCACGACGCTGACCAGCGCCTGCGCTTTCGCGTCGGTGAGAAACCGATACGTCATCGGGATCAGCAGGAACAGCACGAGCTGCTTGCAGTCGGCGAGGCTGGTTCGGGGCTGTGGCGAAAACGCGGCGGAGATGATCGTCAGCGCGGCGTACACGAGCAGCGGCCAGAACATGCGCGGCACGGTAACGCGCTCGCGCCCGGTCACGATCGTGATCACCCAGCAGGCGGCGGCAACCGCGGCCAGAATCTGGCCGGCTGCGATCGAGAACTGAATCGCTCCCGCCGCGCCGAGCAGCGCCCACACGCCGACCTGTTGCACGCGGTTCTCGTTCATGTGGACGGGCAATCTATCTTAGCTCGGCCGAGGGCGCGTTCTGCCGCCGCAATCACGGACGCGGGCGAGATATGGGTGAGGCAACGGAAATCGCCCGGCGTGCACACGCGCTGATCGCACGGACGGCACGCCAGGCCGGTGACTTCCACCGATTCGGCGACGAGTGACCCATCCCTCCACGGAGCCGATCGCACCGGCAGTGTGGGTCCATACAGGCCAACGATGGGCACGGTGGTGGTCGCCGCGATGTGCATCGGTCCGCTGTCGCCGCCGATGTAAAGCGCCGCACGGTCCATCAGCGCCCGCAGTTCAGCCAGGGAAAACTCGCCGACATCCAGCACGCGATCGCGTTCCTCCGGCGGCAGCCGCGCGCGCGCAGCGTCGACGACGCGTCCGGCCGCCTCGCGCGCCGACGGTCCAGAGGTGACGACGACGCGCGCGGTCGCGTCACGCGCGATCAGGCCCGACACCAGTTCTGCGAACGAGCTTTGCGGCCATCGTCGAAATGGATTGCCCGCGCTCACGTGCACGACGAGGAGCCGATCGGTCGGTTGCACGCCAGCCTGCGTGAGGCGTGCGCCGATTACCGCCGTCGCCGCTGGATCGGCGGGCATCTCGACTGGCGACATGTCCGCACTGGGACCGGGAATGCCGAGCGCTGCGAGAAGATCCCACTGGTTCTGGACCGCGTGGCGTGGCCGCAGCTCGCGCGGGCGTGCGACGCGCGTGGTGTACATCCACGCGCGTCCGACGACCTGATAGCCCACCCTGACGCGCGCGCCGCTCAGCCACGTCAAGAGCGAGGCGCGCGGACCGCCGTGGAAGTCGATCACCAGGTCGTATTGTCGCGCGCGCAGGCGAAGACCGAGCGCGATGTCGGCCAACAGGTGGGTCCGCGGCGCGACGATCACGTCGTCGATGTGCGGATTCAACCGGATCACGTCGGCCGCCGCCGGCTCGACGATGTAGGTGATGGAGGCGTCCGGAAAGTGGTGCCGCACGGCGCGCACCGCCGGCGTCGTGAACACGACGTCGCCGATTTCCCGCAGCCGTACGAGGAGAATGTTCAATTGTCGATGGTGGCTTCGTCGATCAGCATGACGGGGATATCGTCTTTGATCGGATAGACACGACGGCAGGTGCCGCACTTGAGCGCAGTGTCGTTCTTGACCAGCGTGACCGGCGTCTTGCACACCGGACACGCGAGAATCTCGAGCAGTTCAGGATCAATGGCCATGGCGGCAAATAGTATGACAGCTACGCGCTTTTGTGGAACAATTCACCACATGAAGTTGGCCGTTCTGTTCGTCTTTCTCGCCGGATCGGCGGCGTTTGCGGCGCCGGGACAAACCGGACGTCAAACCCGAGGCGCGTCGCCCGCCTCACCGTCTGCGTCCGGCGCCGCGGACGCGTACGACCAATATTTGCGTGGGCACCAACTGGAGCGCGACGAGGACGTCGACGGCGCGATCGCCGCGTACAAACGTGCGATGACGCTCGACCCGTCAGCCGCTGAGGTTCCCGCCGAGCTCGCTGGGCTCTACATGCGGCAGAACCGCGTCGGCGAAGCGATCACCACCGCCGATCAGGCGCTGAAGGTGGCGCCGGACAATCTCGAAGCGCATCGTGTGCTCGGAACCATTTACGCCGCGCTGTCGGAAGCTGAGACCAGAACGGGTCGCGGCGGTGCGGCCGTGTCGTCGAGCGAGAACGCGAAGAAGGCCATCGAGCACCTCGACCAGGTGCGGCGGTCATCGGCCGGCGTTCCGGATCCGAACCTGCTCGCGAACCTCGCGCGCCTGTATGTCCGCACGGCCGACTACAACAAAGCCATTCCACTGCTGCGCGATCTCGTGGACCAGGAGCGCGGTTGGCAGGACGGCGTCACGTTGCTGACCGAGGCGTATGCCGGCGCCGGCAGGAACGCCGACGCGATCGCCTGGCTGGAAGAGGCTGCTCCCGAAGATCCCCGTCTTTACGCGACACTCGGCGATTTCTACGATCGCGAACGCCGCTGGAAGGAGTCGGCAGGCGCGTACGCGATCGCCGTCGAGCACGCACCCCGCAACCTCGATCTCAAGATGAGCTACGCCTCGGCGCTGCTCAACGCGGGCATCCGCGACGGCATCGGCAAGGCGCGCGACGTGCTGAGAGAGGTGGTCTCGTCGCGTCCGTCAGACCAGGGCACTCTCATACGCGCGCTCTACCTCTTGTCGCAGGCCGAGCGGCGAGGTGGGGATCTGGCCGCCGCCGAAGCGAGCGCGCGGCGCGTGATCACGCTGAATAACAAGAGTCCCTGGGGCTACTTTGCGCTCGCGGAAGCGCTGCAGGACCGGCAGCAGTATCAAGCCGTCGTCGACGCGTTGGTGCCGGCGGTCAACGACATGCGAAGCCGTGCACCGGCCGACGCCTCCGGACTGGGGCTGCTGCTGCCTCACGTCGGCTTCGCGTACGAGCAGCTCGGCCAGTATGACCAGGCCATTGCCGCGTTCGATGAAGCGCACCGCCTGTCGCCGGGCGATGGGTTGGTCACGAGCTACCTGATTCAGGCGAATGTCTCGGCGAAGAAATACGCGGCCGCGATCGAGCTTGCCCGCGTCGCGCGGACCGAGCATCCCGAGGACCTGCGGCTCGCGCGGCTGCAGGCCCAGGCGCTCCGCCAAAGCGGTCAGCCGGATCGCGCCGTCGCGATTCTTCAAGAGGTGCTGGATCAACAGGGCGACCGGCCGCTGGCGTACGTGGCCCTGGCCCAGGGGTACCTGGACGCCAATCGCGGCCCCGAGGCCGTCGAGTTGCTGAAGCAGGCGCAGGCGAAGTTTCCATCCGAGACGGCGATCGCTTTCGAGCTGGGTGCGGTGTTCGACAAGCAGAAGCGGTTCGCGGACGCGGAGACGGCGTTTCGACAGGTCCTGGCGCGCGATCCCGAAAACGCGCCGGCGCTCAACTACCTCGGATACATGCTCGCCGATCGCGGCGAGCGGCTCGACGAGTCGGTCACTTATCTGAAGAAGGCGCTCGACATCGATCCCGACAACGGGTCGTATCTGGACAGCCTCGGGTGGGCGTATTTCAAAGCGAACAAGCTCGAGCTCGCCGCTGACAACCTCAAACGCGCGGCCGACCAGCTGAAAACGAATTCGGTGATTCAAGATCACTACGGCGAGCTGCTGTTCAAGCTGAGTCGCTACGACGAAGCGATCGCCGCGTGGACCCGCGCGCTCGCCGGTGACGGCGACTCGATCGATCGCGCCGGGATCGACAAGAAAATCCGGGCCGCGCAGCAAAAAATCGGAAAAAAATGAGCCGCGCCGTGCGGCGGGCGGCCGCGTGCTGCCTGGCAACCCTGGCGGCGGCAACGTGCAGCGCGCCGCTCATGAAGTTGCCCGCGGGCGCTGGCACGCCGGCGCCCGACGCGGCCGATGCCCTGACGCAAGCCACCGCCGCATGCCGTACCGTGTCTACGCTCACGGCGGAAATTGCCGTCAGCGGCTCGGTCGGCGGACGAAGCCTGCGCGGCCGGCTCCTGGCCGGCGTGGCGTCGCCGGCGTCGGCGCGGCTCGAGGCGGTCGCTCCGTTTGGCCAGCCGCTCTTCATCTTCGTCGCGCGGGGAGACGAAGCCACACTGCTCCTGCCCAGAGATGATCGCGTCCTGGAACGCGCACGCCCCGATGCCGTGCTCGAAGCCATCACCAACGTGCCGCTCGACGCTCGGGCATTACGCGTCGCGCTCACCGGCTGCGCGTCCGCGCCCGATCCGGCGCGCTCGCGGCAACTTGGCGACGACTGGCGCGTGGTGCCGGACGGCGACGGTGACATCTATCTTCATCGCAATCCCCACGTCGCGCCCTGGCGCCTCGTCGCCGCCGTCCGTCGCGCGTCCAACACGTCCACCTGGCGCGCGGAATACGGCAATTTCGCCACGGGCCTTCCGCTCGACGGTCTGCCTCGTACGGTCCGGCTTAAGAGCGTCAGCAACAACCGGTTCGATTTGCGGCTGGCGCTTTCGCAGGTCGCGATCAACGACACGCTGGACGATGGTGTGTTTACGGTTCGCGTGCCTGCCACCGCCACGCCCATCACGCTCGCGGAGCTGCAGAAAGCCGGGCCCCTGTCCCGATGAGTGACTCCTGAGCATGCTCATCGTCAAGGCGTTCGCCAAGATCAATCTGACGCTGCGCGTGCTCGGCGTGCGGGAAGACGGCTATCACACGCTTCGGACGGTGTTTCAGACGCTCGCGCTTCACGACACGCTGACGTGTCAGCGGACGTCTGGCGCATTCCGGATCGCGTGCGACGATCGCGCCTGCCCGACGGACCGATCCAATCTCGTGTGGCGCGCTGCCGAGGCGGTCTGGCGGGCCGCAGGGCGCCGGGGTCGACCGCGCGACGCCATCGTCGCCATGGCAAAACGGATTCCGCTTCAATCGGGGCTGGGCGGCGGAAGCAGCGACGCGGCCGCGGCGATTCGGGGCCTGGCCGCGCTATGGCGTGTCCAGTTGTCGCGCGAGCGCCAACATGCGATGGCCGCCGGCCTTGGCGCGGACGTGCCGTTTTTTCTGGAAGGCGGGACGTCGCTCGGCCTGGATCGTGGCGATGTACTGTTTCCGCTGGCCGATCCACCGACGGTCTGGGTGACGCTCGCGGTGCCGCCTTTCGGCGTGAGCACGAAGGAGGCGTACGAGTGGTTCGACCGGTCCAGGTCCGGCTTCAGCCGGACACGACCGTCATCTTCGGTAGTGTCCGCCTTCAGGCGGACCAGCGGGCTGCCGCCGGGTGAATTCGCGAACGACCTTCAGCGGCCCGTTTCGAGTCATCATCCGGAAGTCAGGCGTCTCGTCGCCAGCCTGCGGCGATTCGGCGCCATGCACGCGGCGATGTCGGGAAGCGGGTCGGCGGTGTTCGGGCTCTTCGAGTCGCGGGCCAGGGCCGAGACCGCGGCGCGCGTCCTCGCCGGACCTCGTTGCCGGACGATCGTCACTCGAACGATCAACCGTAAACGGTTCGCCGATGGGTCCCGCGCACGCCGGAGCTAGCGCCCTATGTGTTTCCGATCGCCAGACTTGCCGGCAAAACAGCCCATCGTATACACTTAGCGTTTGCGCCGCGCGATTCGGGCCACTCCTGAGGTCAGCTTCCCAACCCGTCGACCGATGCGATGCGCAATCGATGTACGACCTTTGTGAATACGATGGGGCGTGGCCAAGCGGTAAGGCGCGGGACTTTGGATCCCGTATTCGAAGGTTCGAATCCTTCCGCCCCAGCCAACTCGCAGGGCTGTGGACAAGGGCGTGATGACGGGTGAGTCCTTCATGGCAATTGGTTTCGGCGAGCTGAAGGTCTTTTCCGGGAGCGCGCATCCCGAGCTGGCCAAGGAGATTGCGGCGTTTCTCGGCGTGCCGCTGGGACAGGCGCGGCTGCGGCGGTTTCCGGACACGGAGGTCGCCTTTCAGATCGACGAGAACATCCGCGGCACCGACGTGTTCGTCGTGCAGCCGACGTGCGCGAACGGTTCAGCGTCGGTCGATCAGCATCTTGTCGAGCTGATGATCATGATCGATGCGTTCCGGCGATCGTCGGCCGCGCGCATCACCGCCGTGCTGCCGTATTACGGCTACGCGAGGCAGGACCGCAAGGACAAGCCGCGCGTGCCGATCTCGGCCAAGCTGGTGGCGAACGTGCTGAGCGCGGCGGGCACCAACCGCGTGCTCACGATGGATCTGCACAAGGCGCAGATTCAGGGGTTCTTTGACATTCCGGTCGATCATCTGTTTGCCGCGCCGGTGATCATCGATTACCTGTCGCGGCTGGATTCGCCGAAGCTGACGCTGGTCTCGCCCGACGCCGGGGGTGCCGAGCGCGCGCGGGCGTACGCGAAGCGCCTGGATGCCGAGCTCGCCATCATCGACAAACGGCGGAGCGACGACGGGACGGCGGAAGTGATGAACGTGATTGGCGACGTCCAGGGACGCACGTGCATCATTCAGGACGACATTATCGACACCGCCGGCACGATCACGAAGGCGGCCACCGCGCTCAAGGACAAGGGCGCCGCGCGAGTGATTGCCTGTGCGGTGCACGGCGTGCTCTCCGGGCCGGCGATCGAGCGGATCGAGAAATCGCCGATTGACAAGCTGATCGTGACCAACACGATTCCGCTGTCGCCGGCGGGCGCCGCGTGCAGCAAGATCGTCGTGCTCTCGGTGGCGCGCCTGCTCGGTCAGGCGATCAAGAGCATTCACGAGGAGACGTCGGTATCGTCGTTATTTGTGTAGAGACTGGACGCTAGAGGCTAGGGGCTGGAAAGACAACCAGCCTCCAGTCCCTTCAATCGTAAGAGGGAAAGATGGAAGCGATACTCGTAGCCACGATTCGCGACACATTCGGCAAGAACGAAGCGCGGCGCACCAGGCGTGAGGGGCGGGTACCGGGCGTCCTGTACGGCGCGGCGGGCGACGCCAGCCGCACGGAGGCCAAGCCGATTGCGGTGGAGCCCAAGGCGCTGCTGAAGATTCTGCACTCGGAATCGGGCGCCAATACGCTGATCGCCCTGAAGCTCGATGGCGAGGGCGACACGCGCGTCCTGGTGAAAGAATATCAGCTCGATCCGATCACGCACCAGGTGCTGCACGCCGACTTCTACCGCATCAACATGGACAAGGCCATTCAGGTGACCATCCCTGTGACGGTGAAGGGCGAGCCGAAAGGCGTCAAGCAGCAGGGCGGGATTCTCGAGTTCATCCGCCGCGAGATCGAGATCGAGTGTCTGCCGGGCGATATTCCCGAGCACGTCGAGATCGACGTCAGCGAGCTGATGCTCCATCAGGGCATCCGCGTGCGCGAGATCGCGGCCGACGCGAAGTGGAAGCCGTTGAGCGATCCCGACATGATGATCGTCCACGTGATCGCGCCGAAGGCCGAGGAAGTGGTCGCGCCCGCCGATGTGGCGGTGGCCCCGACCGTGGCCGCCGAGCCCGAAGTCATCAAGAAGGGCAAGAAGGACGAAGACGCCGAAGAGAAGGAAGAGAAGAAGAAATAGAGCCCGTGAAGGCGATCGTCGGTCTAGGAACTCCCGGCGCGAAGTACCGCGGCACGCGGCACAACGTCGGGTTCGCCGTGGCCGACGAGCTGGCGCGCCGGTGGGCGATCGCGTTCGAGTCGGCGCCCTTCGACGCGCTGATCGCGAAATGGCGGCCGGCCGATGGAGAGCCGGTACTGCTGGCCAAGCCGCTGACGTTCATGAACGCGAGCGGCGAGGCCGCCGGCGCCCTGGCGCGGTACTTCAAGATCGAGACCGCCGACCTGCTGATCGTGGTCGACGACGTGCAGCTCCCGCTCGGCAGGCTGCGGGCCCGCGCGCGCGGATCGGCCGGCGGACATAATGGCCTGAAGTCGATCATCGCCCACCTGGGCGATGACTTTTCGAGACTGCGCGTCGGCGTCGGGCGCGGGCCCGAAGGACTTGAAGGCCGCGTACAGCGGGATCTCGTCGACCACGTGCTCTCGCGGTTCGAGCCCGAGGAAAACGCGGAGGTCGAAGGGATGATGACGCGGGCGGCTGATGCGGCGGAAACATTCATCACGTCAGGGATTGCCGCCGTGATGAATGCCTACAACGGCGGCGATCCGGCGACAACTGAATAACCCCTTGCTGCTCAATTGAGCAGCCACGTTGCAGGCGGACCGCGGGCCCGCCGTCAGACGCGTGTCCTAGAGGAGCACAGATGACAGATCGACAGTACGAGCTCGTCTACATCCTTCCCCCCGATACCACCGAGCAGCAGGTGACGGAACTGCATCAGCAGATCGAGGCGGTCGTGTCGCGGATGAACGGCCAGATCGAGAAAATGGAAAACTGGGGACGCCGCAAGCTGGCGTACGAGATCGCCCACCACAAGGAGGGCGTGTACGTCCTCGAGGTGATCAACGGATCGGGCGATCTCATGAAGGAGCTCGATCGCCGGCTCAAGGTGATGGATCAGGTCGTGCGGCACATGGTGGTCCGCGTCGACGAAGAAAAGAAGGTCGTCGATCGCACGCGGACCAAGCGGCAGACCGAGTCGGAGCGCCGTCGTGTGAAGCGCGGCTTGCCGCCGCAGCGCCAGCCCGGCGAGGGACGTCCCGCCGCGGATGCCGATGAAGGCGATGACGATCGTTTCGGCGGGATGGAGGGCTAAATGCCATTTGGATACGGACGGTCTGGCGGCGGCGGAGGCGGCGGGGGCCGCGGGCGCGGCGACAAGAAGGCGGCCGACAAGGAAAAGGGTCAGCGCCGGCCGATGTTCCGCCGCCGCAAGGTGTGCAAGTTCTGCGCGGACAAGATCGACGACATCAACTACAAGGACGTCAAGCTGCTGGGACCGTTCGTGCCGGAGCGCGGCAAAATCCTGCCGCGGCGCATTTCCGGCACCTGCGCGATGCACCAGCGGAAGCTGCAGACGGCCATCAAGCGCGCCCGTCAGATCGCGCTCATACCATATGTGACGGAGTAAACATGGAAGTCATATTGCGAGAACACGTCGACAACCTCGGGCGCCGCGGCGAAATTGTCAAGGTCGCCGACGGATATGCCAGGAACTACCTGCTGCCCCGCAAGCTGGCCCTGCTGGTTACGGACGGCAATAAGAAGCAGATCGAGCGCGAGCGCACGAAGTTCGAGGCCAAGGAAGCCGACGAGAAGCACGCCGCCGAGGCGGTGGCTGAACGCATGGCCAACGTCGAGGTGATCGTCGCCCGCAAGGTCGGCGAGACCGAAGCGCTGTACGGGTCGGTGACGACGGCCGACATCGCAGCGGCGCTGGCGGGGAAAGGCTTCGAGCTCGATCGCCGCAAGCTGCAGATGCCGGAGCCGATCAAGAAGCTCGGCGAGTTCAAGGTCCCGGTGAAGCTCTACCCTGATGTCGTCGCGACGATCACGGTGAAGGTGGTGGCGGAAGGCTCTCAGCAAAGTTAGCCCATGCCGGACGCCGTCGCCGAACGCACGCTCCCGCACAATCTCGAGGCGGAACGCTCCGTCCTCGGCGCGATTCTGCTGCACAACGACGCGTTCAATCTCGCGGCGGAAGTCATCGACTCGCACGATTTCTACCGCGATGCCCACCGTCGCATCTTCGACAAGATGGTGAAGCTGGTCGAGCGCGGCGACGCGATCGACCTCGTCACGCTCAAGGAGGAGCTGGGCCGCTCCGGAGATCTCGACGAAGTCGGCGGCCCGGCCTACATCACGGCGCTCGTCGACGGCGTCCCTCGGTCGATGAACGTCGAACACTACGCCCGAATCATCAAAGAGAAGGCGACACTCCGTAACCTGATCTTCTCGGCGAACAAGATCCTCGCCACCGCGTACGAGGCCGAAGAGGAAGCCGACGTCATCCTCGACCAGGCCGAGCACGCCATCTTCGCCATCGCCGACGACAAGATACGCGACGGCTTCGTGTCGCTGCGCGACCTGGCCCAGTCGAGCCTCGAGACGATCGAGAAGCTGCATGCGCGCAAAGAGCTCATCACCGGCGTGCCGACCGGCTTCACCGATCTGGACGAGATGACGTCTGGCCTGCAGGCGTCGGACCTGGTCATTGTCGCGGCCAGGCCGTCGATGGGGAAGACCAGTCTGGTGCTCAATATCGCGCAGCACGTCGGCACCAAGACCGCGAAGACGGTCGGCATCTTCAGCCTCGAGATGTCGAAGGAGCAGCTGTTTCTCCGCATGCTCACAGCGGAAGCGCGGATCGACGCGCATCGGCTGCGGCGGGGATTTCTGGGCGAGCGGGACTGGGGAAAACTGGCGCAGGCCATCGGCACGCTTAGCGAAGCGAAGATCTTCATCGACGACACGCCCTCGATCGGGGTTCTCGAGATGCGCGCCAAGTGCCGGCGGCTGGCGGCCGAGCACGATCTCGATCTCGTCATCATCGATTACATCCAGTTGATGCAGGGGCGCGGGCGCTTCGAAAACCGCACCCTCGAGGTGGCGTCGATCTCGCGATCGATGAAGGGACTCGCCAAGGAGCTGAACGTGCCGATCGTGGTGCTGTCTCAGCTCAGTCGCGCGCCGGAATCGCGCGCCGATCACCGGCCGCAGCTCTCGGATCTGCGCGAGTCGGGCGCCCTCGAGCAGGACGCCGACCTCGTCGTCTTCATCTACCGCGAGGATCTGTACGCCGACAAGAATCAGCCGCCGGCGGACAACGCGGGTGTCGCCGAGTTGATCATCGGCAAGCAGCGCAACGGCCCCACCGGCGTCGTGAAGCTCGCCTTCATTCGAGAGTTCACGCGGTTCGAGAACCTGGCATCAGGAACGGCATAATGCAGAATGCACGATGCACAATGCATTCGGCATTTTGCATTGTGCATTTCCGATGATCCGTCCAACCGTGGCGCGCGTCGATCTGAGCGCGCTGAAGTCCAACTTCCAGCACATCGTGGAGCATCTCGAGCGCGAGCAGCCGTCGCGGCCGCCGCGTCCGATTGGCGTTGTCAAGGCGAACGCGTACGGACATGGCGCCGGCCAGGTCGCGCGCGCGCTCGAGGACGCCGGCGCCGATCTGCTTGCCTGCGCTGATATCGAGGAAGGCGCGGCGCTGCGATCGGCCGGCGTCCGCGCGGACATCCTCATTTTCGGCGCGTTGAGCGTGAGCGACCTTGACGGTCTGTTCGACTGCCGCCTGACGCCGACCATCTCCTCGCCAGGCGCCGCACGCGCCGTGCAGGCGGCCGCGGCGAAATACAAGCAACGGCTGCGCTATCACCTCAAGATCGACACCGGCATGAACCGTCTGGGATTCCGCTCCGATAACCTGCGCCGGACGCTTCCTGATCTCCTGGCCAGCAGCAATCTCGAGTTGGATGCGGTCTACACGCACTTTGCCACGGCTGATGATCCTGACTCTCCGTTGTTCAACGAGCAGCGCACCGGATTCGAGCGGGCGTGCGCAGAGGTGGACGCGATGGGGGGACGGCCGCAGTACCGGCACGCGTGCAACAGCGCGGCGCTGCTGCGCGATTCGCGCGTGTGGTACGACCGCGTCCGTCCGGGCCTTCTCTTGTACGGCATCGTCCCGCCGCCGCTCGCTTCGACGATTCCGCTCGCTCCGGTGATGACGCTGGGCAGCCGCGTGGTGGCCGTGAAGGGCGTGCGGCCGGGTGAGGGCGTCGGCTACGGGATCAAGTTCACGGCCAGGCAGCCGACAACGCTCGCGATCGTGCCGGCCGGGTACGCCGACGGACTGGATCTGCGGCTCGAAGGCCGCGGCGCCGTCTTGATTCGCGGGGCGCGCGCGCCGATCGTCGGCGCGGTATGCATGGACATGTTGACGGTCGACGTCACCGGCCTCGACGTCTCGCCGGGCGACGAAGTCGTCATCATCGGATCGCAGAAACGGCCATCGGGCGAGGTCGATCGGATCGACGTCCGTGAAATGGCCGCCGTCGTCGGCACGATTCCGTGGGAAGTTGTCTGTCGGATCGGTTCTCGCATACAGCGGGTGTATGACTGACCCACGCATCTGGTCATTTGATCATTTGGTCATCTGTTCATTCATTGAACAATTTGACAATCAATGACCAGATAACGAGATGACCAGATGACCAAATCTCAGAAGACTGTCTTTATCTGTCAGGACTGCGGCTCGCAGTCGCCGAAGTGGCTCGGCCGGTGTGCGGACTGCGGCGCGTGGAATTCGCTCGTCGAAGAGCGCGTGCAGCCGCAGGAGCCGGGTGCGGCCATGCACCGGTATGTCGCCGCCGGACAGGCGAACGCCGCGCGGTTGTACTCGGAGATCGAGACCGGACAAAATCCCCGTCTGTCGACCGGAATCGGTGAGTTCGATCGCGTGCTTGGCGGCGGCATCGTGCCTGGATCGCTAATGCTGCTCGGCGGCGAGCCGGGGATTGGCAAGTCGACACTGCTCCTTCAAGCGGCCGCGAACATGGCGCACACGATTGGTCCGGTGCTGTACAGCTCTGGCGAGGAGTCGGAGCACCAGATCAAGTCGCGCGGGGAACGGCTCGCCGTGGGCCAGGCGCCGCTGTATCTTCTCGCCGAGACGTGTCTCGAGCGCATCCTCGAGGAGATCGCCCGCATCAAGCCCGCGCTCGTCATCGTCGATTCCGTGCAGACGGTGTTCTCACTCAAGTTCCAGTCGGCGCCGGGGAGCATCGGGCAGGTCCGCGAGGCGGCCACGCAGCTGCTCTTCGCCGCGAAGGGGCAGAACATCCCGATCTTCCTCGTCGGTCACGTGACGAAAGACGGGAGCCTGGCCGGCCCGAAGGCGCTCGAGCACGTCGTCGACACGGTGCTCTATTTCGAGGGCGAACGCCACCACTCGCACCGCGTCGTCCGCGCCGTCAAGAACCGGTTCGGGGCGATCAGCGAGCTCGGCGTGTTCGAGATGACCGCGACGGGCCTGCGCGCCGTGCCCAATCCGTCGAAGATGTTTCTGGCGGAGCGTGCGTCCAACGCACCGGGTTCAGCGGTCTTGTGCTCGGTGGAAGGCTCGCGGCCGATTCTCGTCGAAGTCCAGGCGCTCGTGAGTTCGAGCACGTACGGAACGGCCCGGCGGATGGCGAGCGGCCTGGATCAGCAGCGGCTGTCGCTGCTTCTTGCCGTGCTCGAAAAGCGCGCCGGCCTTAACCTCGCGGGCGACGATGTGTTCGTGAACGTCGCGGGAGGGATGACGGTCGACGAGCCGGCGTCCGACCTCGGCGTGCTTGCGGCGATCGCGTCGAGCGTCCGCAATCGGGTGATCGCGCCGACCGTGGCGGTCTTCGGCGAGGTGGGCCTGGCGGGAGAAGTCCGCGGGATCACGCAAGCCATGTTGCGCGTCCGCGAGGCGGCGCAGATGGGATTTGTGCGCTGCGTCATGCCGGAAGCCAACATCGACCCCACCCTCACAGAAGGCGTCGATTGCGAGCTGGTGGGCGTTCGCACTGTGGGCGAAGCGCTGGACGCGTTGCTGTAGAATTCGACAGTGGAGCTGGTCAGGAAATGAGTCTGCGCGTCGCGCTGGTCGCCTTCGTCGCTGTCGCTGTCTCGACGGCGGGCGTCTCGGCGCAGCGGAACAGGCTGGAAGACGTGCTGGCCCGGGAGGCCGCGTACCTCAGCGACTTCGTCAGCCACTTCTCCAGCGTGGTCGCGCAGGAACACTACATCCAGGATGCGAAGATGCTGCCGCGCGCGCGCGCGAAGGGCGCCGCTGCCAGCGCGCAGCTCTTTGCGCGCCACGTCGAGCTGACCTCCGACTTTCTCCTCGTCAAGTCGCAGGCAACCAGCGACTGGCACGTCTTCCGGGACGTCTTCGAAGTCAATGGCGCGCCGGTTCGCGATCGCGACGAGCGGCTGACCAAGCTGTTTCTCACGCCTTCGACGACCGCGCTCGACGAGGCGATGGCCATTACACTCGAGGGCGCTCGACACAACCTCGTCGGCACCGGCCGCACGATTAACAATCCGCTCCTCGCCCTCGCGTTTCTCCAGGCGTACTACCAGCCGCGATTCCGCTTCTCGCTTCACACGACAGACAAGGACGCGGAGCCTGGTGTCTGGATTCTCGAATACAAGGAGCAAACGCGTCCGACGCTGCTCCGTCTGCAGCCCGACGGCGATCTGGTGGCGAAGGGCCGCATCTGGATCGAGAGCGAATCCAGCCGCGTCGTCAAGACCGAGCTGGCGGTTGGAGAATTGGACAGCATCGTCACGTCGTTCCGGTTCGACGAGCGCTTCCAGATCGCCGTCCCGTTGGAAATGCGCGAGGAATTCTGGATGGGCAACGAAAGCGTCGTCGGCGTGGCGACCTACGATCGGTTCCGGCGGTTCGACGTCAGCACCGACGAGCAGTTTCGGCAGCCGCCCGATCTTCCGCGCGATTAGGGTCCGGCCTACGTACCTGACACGCCGGACCCAAGCGGGTCCAGCCTACGGGCATTATCAGGCCCGCCGAGAACTCACACAGACAAAAACACTGTCCGCGCGCGTCTTTAGAATGACGCGATGATACACCGGCCGCACGGCGATGGCTGGAGCGACCGGATTGCCGGCCTCTACGACCGCCTGGGCGGCTCGCTCTATCGGTATGCGTTGATGATCCTGGCCGATCCGTCGGGAGCGGCCGACGCCGTGCAGCAGGTGTTCGTCGCCGTGCTTGGACGCCGTGGCGTCGAGCTGGAATTCGAGGAACGATATCTTCGCCGGGCCGTGCGCAACGAGTGCTATAGCGCCTTGGGGCGCCGCCGCGGCGATTTCGTTACCGGCGCCGAAGAGTCGTTGCTCGAAGCGGTACCCGCGAGCCGCGACCGGCCCGAGGAGCGATTGGCGCTCGAGCAGGCGATTCGCGAGCTGCCGGCCAAGCAGCGCGAAGTGCTGCATCTGAAGGTGTACGAAGGGCTGACGTTTCAGGAGATCGCGGATCAATCGGGCGAGTCGATCAATACGGTCGCCAGCCGGTATCGGTATGCGATTGAAAAGCTGCGGGCGCAGCTGGGCGCGCGCGTTTCGCAGGGCTGAAGCCCTGCGCCACAAGGATAGAACCAATGGACGAACTCGAAGATCTCTTGCAGCGATATCGACCGGCCGGTCCGCCAGCCGAGCTGCGTGATCGGATCACGTCGGCCGCGGAACGGGATGTGGCGAAGCCCTTCAGGGCTGCGGAGAGTGTTCAGCGATGGCTGCCGGCCGCGGCGGCGGCGCTGATCGCCGTCGTGTTCTCCATGTTGGCAAACGGTGTCAGACGCGACGTCGCCGATCAGTTAGGGAAGGGAGAGCTCCCGCGAGAAGCGGTCGTGAGCGAGCTCGCCGCGAGCATGGGAGGAGGCCTGTTGGCCCGTGAAGAGGCCGAGCGGCTCGTGCAACTCGATGAACTGAGAGCCCGCGCTGAACCTCGTGGCGTAGGCGCCGGCGAGAGTGAGGTCAACCACCGTGACTGATATCGTGGGGAAGCGCCCGCTCGTGCGGCCGCGATTCTTGAAGTGGTCTCTTGTCGCGTTCGCGCTGCTCTTGCCGTTCGTAATCCACTCTGTATGGGATTACATCGAAGCACGCCGACTGCGCGCATTCATCGACGAGATCGCCCGCAAAGGCGAACCTGTCAGACCGGAAATCTACCACCCGCTCACGGGCGGTGCTGCGGAGTCCGCCCGGTACTATCGAGCGGCGGCCGCGTTGGCGTCCGGGTTCGGAAGGGAGATGTCCGTCGGCGCCGGGCCGAGTAACTTCGGACTCCGCGTCGCCACGGCCGAGCGTGAAGGCATCTGGCCAGACGATCTCGTGAGTGACCTCCGCGCAACGCTCGACCGATATCGGGACGCACTGACGTTCGGCGATCGGGCGGCCTCGCTGCCCTTCGAGGGTTTTGGCTCGGGAGGGTCCTCCTCGGATCTCGCCTCGTATCTCGCCGGCGAGCTGTTCAACGTTCAGCGCTTGAGCAGTCTCCGGACCGAGCTTCTGGCGCTCGACGGCAACGGCGATCAGGCGCTCGATTCGTTTTACACGGCAACGCGTCTCACGAGGGCGATCGGTGGCGCCTTTTCGGTCTTTTCGGCCCAACGGGGTGCATCCAACCTGCAGTTGGTCCTCGAAAGAACGCGGCCATTGCCGGGAGCGCTGGAACGCGTCGGTGGGGCACTGGCCGAGCTCGACCATGACGACCGGCTGACCCGACGGCTCGTCAACCTGCGGGCGCTTGTTCTCCAAGCTGCGTCACGACTCGGTGTGGCGCCGGGACTGCTGCGGGGGTCTACCCGTTGGGAGGATGTCATCGCGCGCCCCTGGAACGCGCACGTGTTGAACCGGCAGCTTGAGGTGTTCTCGAGATTGTTGCTGGCCGCCCAGGCGCCCTGGCCCGAGCGAATCGATCGAGTGGTCGCAGTCGGCCTGGATCCCGTCGGCTTCGCTGCTCCCGGGTCGCCAGCGCGTGACGTGCTCGACCAAGAGACCGCTGGCGACGCAGAACAAGTAGCGACCATTCGTTCAGCGCGACTCGTCGTCGCGATTGAGCGATATCGCCGAGATCACGCCGAGCAGACGCCTGACAGGCTACAAGCGCTTGTGCCGTCATACCTCTCGGATCTTCCGATCGATCCATTCTCCGGTGCGTCTCTACTGATGAAGAAGGAAACGGGAGGCTATACGGTCTACAGCCTGGGCACCAACCGTCGCGATGATGGAGGCAACTTAACCCGGCCGCCAGTTTACCGACGGCCCAAGAACCCCGAGGACATCGGCATCAGGATTCAGTACCGCTGATCAATTTACAATCTACAATTCTGAATTATGAATTCGTGCGCATTCCTAATTTCGAATTCCGAATTGTAAATTGTGAGAATTCCTCCCTATCACTGGTGGCGGACGGTGTTCTTTCTCATCCCCACCATCACCGTGTACACCATCGTGCTCGGCGCGATCTCCATCGTGTCGAGCCTGTTCGATCGGCGCGGCTACTTCGCGCACGGCTGCGCGCGCGCGTGGTCGTGGCTGATTCTCAAGACGACCGGGGTCCGCGTCACGGTTGAGGGCCTCGGTCGCATCACGCGGGGCAGCAATTACATCTTCGTCTCGAACCACCAGAGCAACTACGACACGCCGGTCATATTTTCGTCGCTCCCGTACCAGCTGCGCATCATCGCGAAGGAATCGCTGGCGAAATTTCCGGTCCTGGGCTGGCATCTGAAACGCGGCAAGCATCTCTTCGTCGATCGTCAGAATCCCGATCGGGCCGGAATTTTCAAGCGGTGGAGGGCGCTGGTTTCGGAAGCGTCGTTGATGGTCTACGCGGAAGGCACGCGCAGCCGCGACGGTCACGTCGCGAAGTTCAAGGCGGGCAGCTTTCTTCTTGCGATCGAGGCGCAGCTGCCGATCGTTCCCGTGGCGGTCATCGGCACGCGCGCGGTGATGCCGAAAGGACGGTTGCGGACTGAGCCGGCAGACGTCAGTCTGATCGTTCACGATCCGATTCAGCCGCCGGTTCTCAAGGCGCCGACGGTTCAGGATGCGCGGCTGCTCGCCGAACGCGTTCACGACATCGTGGCGGCGACGGTGGAGCAATTGCAGAACGGAAGGATTGCAGGATTGCAGAAAGGAAAGGTAGAAGTGCGGGGGCCGGTATAATCGAGGTTTGCCTCCCCCGATGTTTGTCTCGGCGATCATCGCGGCCGGCGGCCGCGGGCAGCGGTTCGGCGGCGCACGTCCGAAACAGCTCCTGTCGATCGGCGGACGGCCGATCCTCGAGCGGAGCGTCTCGGCCTTCCTCGTTCATCCATCGATCGATGAGGTGGTGGTCTCGCTGCCGTCCGATCTCGCCGCCGATCCTCCCGACTACCTGCTCGGCACCGCCAAGCCGCTGCGGATCGTCGTCGGGGGCGAGCGACGGCAGGATTCGGTGGCGAATGCATTCCGGGACGTGTCAGAGCGAGCAGACCTCGTAGTCGTGCATGACGCGGCACGGCCGTTCGTGAGCGGTGATTTGATCGCGCGCACGATCGCGGCGGCTGCCGAGTCTGGCGCGGCGCTGGCAGCCGTGCAGGCGCGCGACACGGTCAAGCTCGCCGACGTTCAGTCGGGTCCGCCTGGTCCGCCTACAGGCGGACACTACGTACGTCAAACACTCCCACGCGAGTTGGTGTTCCTGGCGCAAACCCCGCAGGCGTTTCGCCGCGCGATCCTGCGCGACGCGCTCGTCGCCGGCGCGCGCGACGGCCTGGACGCCACCGACGAAGCGGCGCTCGCCGAACGCGCCGGCCACAGAGTCCGGCTTGTCGACGGCGAGCCGTCGAACATCAAGATCACCACGCCTGACGACCTCGTGATTGCCGAAGCGATCGCTCGGGACCCCACGGCCGCACCCACGGTTCGCGCCGGCACCGGTTACGACCTGCACCGCCTGGTCGCAGGACGGCCACTCGTGCTGGGCGGCGTGACGATTCCGTCTGATTGCGGCGCGCTCGGACACTCCGATGCGGACGTCGTCTGCCATGCGATCACCGACGCGGTTCTCGGCGCCGCGTGTCTGGGCAACATCGGTCAGCATTTTCCCGATTCAGACCGTCGCTGGAAAGACGCCTCGAGCCTCGATCTGCTCGCGCGCGCCGTTCGGCTGGTGGCAGAGCACGGCTTCGAGATCGGCAACGTGGATGTGACGGTGATCCTCGAACGACCAAAGATCCGCGAGCATGTCGACGCGATGCGAAGTCGCGTCGCGCACGCGCTCGGCGTGGCGCCGGGTTCGGTCAGTATCAAAGGCAAGACGAACGAAGGCGTCGGCGCCGTCGGCCGCGGTGAGGCGATCGCGGCGCACGCGATCGCGCTGCTGCGGAGCCGATGACTAAGCGGAGAGTCGTTGCCGTTGACGCCCGGCGCCGTGAGGCGCGAAGGCACAGGTCGTGACAGCCTTGAGCCCGAGCGAGCGCTAACGCGCGAGCGAGAGCGCCTGGGGGTGGGGCCCCGGGCGCGTTGGAGATGTGGGGCCCCACGACAAAGTAAACAATGAGAGTCCGCTTCGCACCAAGCCCCACAGGGCAACTTCACGTCGGGAACGCGCGCACGGCGCTCTTCAACTGGCTGCTCGCACGCGGGAACGGCGGGACGTTCATCGTGCGCATCGAGGACAGCGACGCCGGCCGCTCGACGCGCGATTCGGAGGCGTCCATCCTGCGCGACCTGCGCTGGCTCGGTCTCGAGTGGGACGAGGGACCCGATGTCGGCGGCGCGTGCGGTCCGTATCGGCAGTCGGAACGGCTCCATCTCTACGAGTCCTACGCCAAAGAGCTGCTGGCCGCCGATCATGCCTACTACTGCTTCTGCTCGATGGCTCAACTCGAAGCCGAACGTCAGGCGGCGGTCGCTGCAGGGCGCCCGGCCGTGTACGCGGGCACGTGCCGTCGGCTTGCGAAAGAACAGGCGCTGGCGCGCATCGCAGCCGGTGAACGCCCCGCGATTCGTTTCCGCGTGCCGGACGATCGCGACGTCGTCTTTCAGGACGTCGTCCGCGGAGATGTCCGCTTTCAGATTGACGTCATCGGCGATCCGATCATCGTCCGCGCGGACGGCACGCCGGCCTACAACTTCGCGGTCGTCGTTGACGATGCGTTGATGGATGTGACGCATGTGGTGCGCGGAGAGGACCACATCTCGAATACGCCGCGGCAGATTCTGATGTACGAGGCGCTCGGATTCACGCCGCCCGTCTTCGCGCACCTGGCGCTGGTGATGGGGCCCGATCACGGCCCGTTGTCGAAGCGGCACGGAGCGACATCGATCGCGGAGTTTCGCGCGAAGGGGTATCTGCCGGAAGCGCTGGTCAACTACCTCGCGCTGATCGGCTGGTCTCCTCGCGGGCCGGCCGCCGGGCGCTCCGGCGGCGACGATGTCGAGCTGCTGCCGATCGACGAGCTGGCGCGTCGCTTCTCTCTCGAGCGGGTCGGACAAAGCGCCGGCGTGTTCGACGAGGAGAAGCTCGCGTGGGCGAACCGACATTATCTAAAGATGGCGGACCCCCTGCGCATCGCGGAGCTGGCGGTGCCGCACTTCAGGCAGGCCGGCCTGGAGATGAACCCGGATCGGCGCGGCCTGGACTTTCTGGCGTCGGCGATGCCCATGGTCACGGCATCGGTTGACCGCCTCAATCAGATACCGGGGCGGCTGACGTCGTTGTTCCAGTACGACGCGGCGAAAGCGATGGCCGATTTGCGCGTACAGGAGGAGATGAGCGCCGATGGACCGCAGCGGGTGGCGCGCGCGCTCGCGGACGAACTGGCGCATCGGCCACGGCTCGATCGCGAGCTGTTCCGCAGCGTGGCGAACGAGGTGAAAGCGCAGACAGGGCAGAAGGGCAAGCAGCTCTTTCATCCCATCCGCATTGCGCTGACCGGCCTCACCGAAGGCCCCGAGCTCGATCTGGTCGTGCCCGCCATCGACCGGGGCGCCGAGCTGCCGCGCGACGCCGGACTGCCGCCGATTCTCGGCTGCCGCGAACGCGCGACGGCGTTTGTCGCAGCTCTCAATCAACGCCCTTGAATCACGAAGACACGAAGAACACGAAGCACACGCAGTCGCCGCTCATGCTGATCTACGGCATCAACCCGGTCCTCGAAGCCCTGCGCGCGGGGCGCGTGACGGCGATCCGCGTCGCGCCGCGCGCCGACGATCGAATCAGCGCCGCCATGCGGCGGGCCGAGGAGAACGGCATCGCGGTTCGCCGCGTGCGGGCGGCGGATCTGGATCGCGAGACACGCGGGGCCTCGCACCAGGGCGTCGTGGCCGACGTCCGGGCCGGCGACACCTTCTCCGTCGAAGATCTGATCGTGCAAGCGGTCGGCGCGCCGCTGATCGTGGTCCTCGACGGCATCGAGGATCCTCACAATCTCGGCGCGATTCTGCGGACCGTCGACGCTGCGGGGGCCGACGGGGTCGTGCGGCAGTCGCGACAGGCCGCGCCGCTTGGAGGCGCCGCGGCGAAAGCGTCGGCCGGCGCCGTGGCGCACGTCAAGATTGCGGAAGTGGTCAACATTGCCCGCGCGCTCGAATCGTTGAAAACGGCCGGCGTTTGGACGGTGGGGCTCGCCGGCGACGGTGTCACGCGCTACGATCAGATCGATTACACGCTGCCGACGGCGGTCGTGGTGGGTGGGGAGGGCTCCGGCTTACGTCGGCTGGTGCGCGAGCGGTGCGACTGGGTGGCGTCGATTCCGATGCTCGGGCACGTTCAGAGCCTGAATGTCTCGGTTTCGCTCGGAATTGCCCTGTTTGAGGCGGTTCGGCAGCGGGACGGGCAGCCGCCGCCTCGTCCATAACGCGGACCGGCAACGACTTGCACGGTGGCACAGGTCGTGCTAAAGTTTACCTTTTGTGCTGGCGTAGCTCAGGCCGGTAGAGCAGCTGATTTGTAATCAGCAGGTCGGGGGTTCGAATCCCTTCGCCAGCTCCATCGGATGCTTTCGGGAAGACATCGCGTTTCCAATACACACACACAGCCGGCGAGGTAGCGAAGCGGTCAAACGCAGCAGACTGTAAATCTGTCGCCCTAGTGGCTTCGAAGGTTCGAGTCCTTCCCTCGCCACCAACCTTCGCTCGCGGCTCCGCCGCGAGCTTCGGCTGGGCAAGCCAAGGTGGATGAACGGCGCGCGGGCTCGCCTCGCCGAAGCGCCGAGAGAGCGTGAGGGTGCGAGACGCGAAGGCGGGAGTAACTCAGTGGTAGAGTCACAGCCTTCCAAGCTGTTGGTCGCGGGTTCGATCCCCGTCTCCCGCTCCAGCCTTCGCCCGCGAACGCTTCGCGAAAGCGGGCTACGGCTGGCAGGCCAGCCGAACGCGTGTTCGCTAGACGAGCGCGACTTGTCCGCCGAAGCCTTGGCGGAGGCGGAAGGCGGACCACAGACGACTGCGCATCACGGACTAGGTTTGCCGATGTAGCTCAGTTGGCAGAGCGCGTCCTTGGTAAGGACGAGGTCTCCAGTTCAATCCTGGACATCGGCTCCATCACACGCAGGCGAGGATCGCAGATATGGCCAAAGAAAAATTCGACCGCAGTAAACCGCACGTCAACGTGGGCACGATCGGGCACATCGACCACGGCAAGACCACCCTCACCGCGGCGCTCACGAAAGTGGCGTCCGAGAAGGGGTGGGCCAAGTTCGTCTCGTACGACGAAGTGGCCAAAGCCTCCGAGTCGCAGGGCCGGCGCGACGAGTCGAAGGTCATGACCATCGCGACGAGC
>JBGPKK010000065.1:0-23070 GCA_041485905.1 Vicinamibacteria bacterium | reverse complement strand
GGAAGAGATGCACTCGACCTACATGACGTGGACGGCGGTCACCGACAAGAACGTCAACGACGCGGCGCCCATCCAGATTCCGGCGAACAAGGCGTTCACAACCGGCATCTCAGCGCGGCGATAACATCGCAGGGCTAAAGCCCTGCGCCACAGCTCCAGTGTCGTCAGCGAGTTGCCACGACATTCAGGGTAAGGCGGAGCGCCGAGTGGTCGGCGCGCCTGGGCGGAGCCGCACCCGGCGGGAGCAGGGTGTCGTCGAACGTCGCGACCGCTTCGATCCGGGAACCGCGCGGTAACGCGATCGGCTGCTCGAACCAATAGCGCCGGGCCCAATCGGCCTGCGGATGAAAGCGGATCAACTCGACGCGCGATCCATCGGGCCGAACCGCCTCCACACGCAGACTGACATTCGCCAGACCGGCGTCTGGATAGAGCGCAAGCGCCTGCAGATCCTCCTCGACAACGCGGCTGAAGGACAGCCGTTGCGGTAGCGCAGGACTGAAGTCCTGCGCCACACGTGAGTCCTGCGCTACGGCTGGTGCCAGCGTCAGCGCGCGCAGTTCTGTCGTCCCGCGGGGCGCGAAGTACACGCCGACAGTGCTCCGGTCGCTCATCGCGGTCCGTTCGTACTCCCACGTCTTCTTGTAGTGGACGCGAACGACGAGCTCGGCTCCGGCGGGCAATCGAAACGCGCCCGCTTCGTCGAGCGATACCGGATCCTCGCCCGGCACCCACAGACCCAGCACCCGTTCAGACGTGGTGCCGTCCCGGTCCGAATCGGGAAGGACGTTCGATTTGACGGCGATCGTGGCGCTGCGGACCATGGCCGGCGTCCCCGGCAGGATATCGACCGCACGAACCCACCGCGCCTCTGTCATCCCCGTCGGCAGCGTGAATTCCTCCACGCGTTCGACCGTGTCTGCACCAAGCGTGACCGCTGAAGGAAACGGGAGGACGAGATCAGGCGTGCCGAGGCGCCAGGCGCTTCCAGGTATCACGGCGGGCGGCGTGCGCTCGGTGTTGCCGACCGGCGTGCCGCCGGTGACCCACGTGAGAAGAATGTTCAGGTCGCGAGCGCTCAGCGTCTGTGCGTTCTTGAAGCGGCCGTGTGATTCGTCCACGCCGCCCGGAGGCATGTGCCCGGCGATGAGCTCGGTCCGGATAGATTCTCCCCACGGCACGGCGTCCTTGTAGGTCATCAGCGACATCGGCGCGACGCCGCCGGTCACGTGGCAGCGGCCGCATCGGTCGCGGACGATCGGAAAGACGTGCTCGTTGTATGTGTAAGGCGATGTGATGGGTTTGTGCGCCTCACCGCGCCGGCCGGCCAGCGTGAATGTCACCAGCAGAATGGCCAGCAGCGTGACACATCGCTGCAGCCGCATCAGGGCCTCGCGCTGAACGCCGACACGACGTCCGTCACGGCGGAAGCAAAGATCGCGTAGGCCTCCACGATCTGCTGCCGGTTGCCGACGTCGCCAAACGCGTCCAGCAGCCATGCCGTTCGCACCAGCTGCTTAATCGCCGGTTCGGCCGCTTCACGTCTGAGCGCCGACAACTCGCCAAGGCGCGTCTCCAGCGCGATGGTGAGATCCTTCGCCTGAAACGCCGGCACCCAGATGGCGCCGAAAGCGCCGCTCTGGACGAGCTCCCCGATCTGCGCGCTGCGCATTTTCAGTTGCGCGAGCACCTCGTCCACGGTGTCGGGAATCGGCGTCGCGAACTGGCTGGGATCCGCCAAGGCCACAGGTGGAGATGCGGGACTCGCGGCTGCCGTCGTCGCCGGCGCGCGCGTTCGACCGGCGGCACTGGTGTCGCGTGTGGTCCGCGGCGGTGCAGGCGCGGGTGGCGTCGGCTTTTTCGACAGTTCCGCGAACGTGAAATCGAACCGGTATTCCGGCGCGTCGCTCTTGAACTGCACCTTCGCCGTCATCTGCGCCGGAACAGCCGAACGATCGACTCGCGCCTCGAGATAGCTGCCGCTTGGGGACTTGACCAGCGGGAAGGCGGCGATCTCTTTCGTCGTGCGCGTCGCCGCATCGAAGGTTTCTTTCGTCACCACGCGCGCCTTCACATCCTTGATCTGCTTGGCGGGAAGCGGCCTGGCGTAATCGTCGTACAGATACAAACGAAAGATACGCGCGCGCGGAAACGTGCCCTCGAGATGATGCGTGTTGTCGGGAGCCATGAAAAACAGCCCCCCGTGTTGCGGATTGTGATTGCCGTGCGCGCGGAGCGTGCGCATCTTGACCATCGGCGTTCCATCCGGACACGTGCCGCGATCGATTTGGTTGATCTCGGGATGGGCCGCACACGTGAAGGTCACCGCGACCGTCATCTGAATCAGATCCCGATGATCGATCGGACAGACACCGGGACGATCCTCGGCGATCACCGAATGCACCGGACAGGTCCAGACAGTCTCGATCCTGACCGGCACGAGGCTCATCTTGCAGATTGGACAGTTACCAGGGCTCGATTCGACGATGTCCGGATGCATCGGACAGGTCATGGTGACGGGCGGCACGCCCGGTTGAGGCGAAGTCTTCCCGCGCTGCGGCGCGGCGCCCGCGAGGGTCACGGCGAACAACCAGGCAAGCAGCCAGTGCGGGTTCATGCTCAGTTCGAACTGCGAGATCGGAATTGTACCCCTGTTGCGCTGCACGTTGTCGAGCGCTCCAGGATGACCTCGGATCTGTACGGACGTCTTCGGCGTCTGCACCGCGTGGTTCAGCTGCCAAGCTGACGGCCTTCAGGCGCGGCGTCGTTGATCGGCAGGCCGGTGTAATCGCCAAGGGCCGGCCCGGGGACACGGTGCTCGCCTCACCGTTCCTCACCCCGCGTGTCGACCGCGTTCTGCGTCTTACCGGTGCGCGCGGCGTCCCGTTCTTCGGCGCGCGCGGCGCTGAGGATGTTGCCCAACCCGTAGTTGCCTTCGTGGCAGGCGTACTCGAACAGCTGTGACTGCGCCGTCAGGTCGAGCGCGGCGGTCCACGGTTTGGTAAATGTCTGGGGATCGTCGACGGTCACCTCGTACCTGATCGCGTCGGGACCGACCCGCGTGAACCGTTCGATGAGATGCAGCGTCTCTCCGGATCCCCGGTAGTTCGTCTTGTCGGTGAAGTTCGTGACGTCGACGACAAGCGTGTTCCCTTCCCAGCGGCCGCGCGGGTCGCCCATGTACTGGCGAATCTTCGGCGACACGTGCGGCCGTCCGTCGAGCGGGATGATGCGCGTATCGTGGATCATCTCGTGCGTGATCGTCAGGTAGCCCGGCGTCTGCACGATCTGGATGTTGTTGTTGTAGATCGTCGGGAACATCACATTGGGCAGGCTCCGGCTGATGCAGCGATCCCACAGGCTGCGGTCCTCCCACGAATCCGCCGGACCACGGCCGGCTCGTTTCGCCGCGCGTGCCGCTTCCCGCTGCTGTGCGCTTGGAATCATCGGCGGAATCCTGCCGTCGGCAGGCGCCACGACGAGCGAGGTCCGCGCCGACTTCGCCCCGAAATGCTCGTACCAGTGCTCCGGGCCGGCGCCGGTGATGCCGCCCGCGAACGGCGCGGTCCGGACCCGGTTCTGCTCACGTTCCTGCTGCACCTGGATCAATTCGTCACCGTCGAGCACCGCCTTGCCCGCGAACGCTTCCGGACGCTCGAACGGAACGGTGGAGTTCGAATCGCTCGTCCACACGCCCTGCAGATCCGGATCGCCCCATGGTGTCTTCGCCGCCGCGGGCGTCTTTTTCTGGCTCTGGGTCTGCGCCGGCGCCACTGTTGCGAATGCGATCGCGGCCAGCGCACCGACGAAAACACGTCGTGCTGTCATCGCTCTCTCCATGCGACCTCCATTGCTGCTCCGGCAGATCTTACTCGTTCGCCCGTGCCGAATCTGGCGAGTCTCTGATATTCGATTTCGGAACAACTAGATTAGTCGGAATGAGGTCGCTACGACGCCGCACCGAGGCCGAGAAACAGCTCGAGTCGACGGTCGGTGCCAGCGAGCTCGCTCGGCGACCACCCTCAGCGGGAGCGCGTCGCTACTTCCGCAACGGTTGTTGAGCCGCAGCCTTCAGCGTGGCCTGAAACTCCGGATACATCGTCGCCGCGCCGCCGCGTGTCGCGATGGCGGGCAGATGGCTCTGTTCCCTGAATTCGCCGAGAAACGGATTCTCGCCGGGCAGGTAGTGCGGCACCGCACCTCGTCGCTGGTCGGCGATCTCGACCACACTCTGACACGGGTACAGCAGCTGCTCCGGCGTCAGCGGACGCGGGTTCAGCAGCATGTTCGTCGACTTGACGAGCGGTTCGGTGAGGTACGTGGGGTCATCGGTATGCGTGACGAGCGTGAGAACGTTGCCATGCCGGATGTAGTGCTCGGTGAGCACGACTCGATCGCTTTGCGGGATCCCGTTCCGGCGATGCCACATCTGCTTGATATGGGTGGTCGTCACGACCAGCGCATCGCCTTCCCACCGGCCCGTCGAGAAACCCATCCACGTATGCTCGGCATAATCCGAGGGATGCGGCCGGCCATCCATCCAGAACGTCCGCCGTTGCTGAAAATTGCTGATGTCCTCGTGAATCGCGACGACCTGCTGCGTCTGGGGCTCCCGTTCCTCCCAGATGCGCATGTTCAGCGGACCGCGCAGGATGTACGGCGACGAATGCGCCCGGCACTGATGCTCTGGAATCGTCAGGCGCGAGGCGTCCCAGGCTTCGGCGAACGCGCGGGCGCTGTCGTTGATCGGCAGGCCGAGGTAATCGCCAAGCGAGGGTCCCGGAATCCGCTCGGGCTGGTCTTCGTGAAAGAAGCCGTTCCAGCTGCCCGTCAAATCCGCCTGAGCCCAGGCAGGATTGCCGGCGCAGGCCGTGAAGAGCGCCGCCATCCCGACGATCCGCACACAGCACCAATGTGCCTTCATCGACGTTCACCAGTCCCCGACACTGCCGTCAGGTTGCGGTACACCGCGTCGATAAACATCGACGTCGTCCACGGACCGCTGACCGCGCCGTAACGCGGGTCGAAGTCGAGCGTTGGCCGCGCCGCCTGGATCGCATCGAGCGTGATCCCCTTGCGGATCATCGCCTGCACCCGGTCGCGGACGATGGTGACCATGTCCCGGTACTCGACCACCTCGAACTCGTCGCAAATCCGACCGTGGCCCGGCACAATCCGCGTGCCACCTTCGGTGAACTGCTCCGAGATCGCCAGGTCGATGATTCGGTTCAACGCCTCGATGATGCCGTTGATGTGACCGCCGTGTGCCAGATCGATGACCGGGTAGCTGTTCGTGTTGAACACGTCGCCGGTCGCGATGACATCCGAACTCCGGAAAAATACCAGAATGTCGCCGTCGGTATGAGCGGCCGGTTCGTACACAAGCTGAATGCCTTCCCCGTTGAAGTACATGTCCTTTTCGGCTTGGAAGAAGGTGTCGGTGGGCCATGCCCCGAACGGCGTGGGCGCCCGGCTGCCTGTTGGCGCGCTCATCGTCTTGAGCACGTGTTCGTGGGCCACAATGAAGGCACTCTTCGCGCCAGCTTCACCGAGATCTCGGGAGAAATTACCGGCGACCAGCTGGGAGCCGGCCTGGGCAATTTTCAGGTTGCCACCCGTGTGATCGGCGTGCGCATGCGTGTTCACGACGAAGCGAATCGGCTTCTCACCTGCCACTTTCTTGATCGCTGCGAGGAGCTGATCGGCGTCTTCTTCACGCATCGTGTCGACGACGAGAACCCCCTGTGCTCCGACCTGGAGCAGCGCGTTGCCGGCAGCGCTCGCGAGGAGGTACACCTGCCCGCGCACCGGCAGAATCTCGATCGACGTCGGTCTCTGCTGGGCCTGAGCGACCGGCGCCCAGTAGATCACCAGAGCCGTCGCCACGCCAATTGCCGTCATTCTCAAGGGGCCCTCAAACTCTTCACCGATGATAGACGATCCGAACCGGCGTTCGCGCCACGCACCGACTCGATCCTCGACTTCGAAGAGCTGCCCGCGAGTCTTCTTGCGCCCCCAAAAACCGCTCGGCGAAAGGCACGTGTGTCAAATCCCACCGTGCTATCCTTCCGCCGATGACGAGCTGGGCTTCGACCGCCGCGCTCTTCCTGATGCTGTTTCAGGCCGCTCAGCCGGCGCCGCGGGCGACCGTGTCGCCGCAAACGTTCGTCGGCACGTGGGTGGGGACACAGAGCTGGGCCATCCAGAATCCTCCGCCAGGCGCGAGGCCGGATCAGCCGGTCACGCTGACCATCGATTTAATGGACGGGAAGCTTGTCGGCTCGATGGTCCCCTTCATGGGCGGCCAGGACGGCGCCACGTTCGTCGAGTCAAAGATCGTTGGTGAAGAGCTGCAGGTGTCGGCGGTCGTCGGCCGGCCGCGTCCCGCGACGCTGGCGCCGCCGCCGCCGGCAAACGGTGACGAAGGACCGCAGGCCCCTGCGCCGGCCGGACGCGGGCGGGGTGGACGGCGCGGAGCGCAGCCGCCCAGCTGGAAAGACACCGCGAAGATCCAGTTCGCGTTCAAGAACGACGGCGTCAACCTCACCGGCACAGCCGATGTCATGCTGGGCGACGTGAAGTGGCTGAAGTTCAACTACGACTTGAGCAAGAAACGCTCGCGGTACTAATCCGTGCGACCCACGAATCGACGAGGTGAATGCGGCGGGGTGATGAATGATGCGTAGATCTGCATGGGTGGTGGCGTTTGCGCTCGGCGGCAGCGTGCTTGGTGTGAGCGCCGCGCAGAATGCCGTCGGTCCAACCCCGCCGGTGCAGCTGACCTCGCAGGAGGATCGCCAGCGGATCATGGATCTGCTGCAGATCGCGTCGATCCCGCCGGGCGCCCAAGGCTCCAACAATCCCGCCACCTACGATGAGTCGCAGGCGAATCCGTTTCCCAGGCTGCCCGATCCGCTGATATTGAAGAACGGCAAGAAGGTCACAAGCCAGGACAGCTGGTGGAAGCAGCGACGTCCGGAAATCCTCGAGGATTTCGAACGGGAAGTTTACGGCAGGACGCCGAAGAATACGCCCAAGGTGATCTGGCAGATCGTCAGCACGGAAGACAACGGCA
This sequence comes from Vicinamibacteria bacterium, assembly GCA_041485905.1. Lineage (GTDB taxonomy): Bacteria > Acidobacteriota > Vicinamibacteria > Vicinamibacterales > CAVVIG01 > JAHFUI01. The sequence continues at coordinate 15,995 of JBGPKK010000065.1, read as the reverse complement.
CCACCATCACCAAGCAGCTGGTGGGCCACGTCGACCACTCGTCGTATCCGCTCGTCGATGTCAACATTCAGCTGACGTTGGCGACACCGTCCCATGCGCCCGGGCCCGTGCCGGTGATCATGCAGTTCGGGTTTGCGCCCGCAGCGCGCGGACGCGGACCAGCGCCTGCCGCGGCTGCTGCTCCTGCCGCGCCAGCTCCTCCGGCCGCACCGCGCTGGCAGGATCAGGTGCTCGCAAAGGGCTGGGGATACGCGATGCTGGTGCCCAACAGCATTCAGGCGGACAACGGCGGCGGCCTGACGCAGGGCATCATCGGTCTCGTCAATAAAGGGCAGCCGCGCAAGCTTGACGATTGGGGCGCGCTGGCTGCATGGGCGTGGGGCGCCAGCCGCGCGCTCGATTACTTTGAAACGGACAAGGCCGTGGATGCCAGGCAGGTCGGCCTTGAGGGCCACTCGCGGTACGGCAAGGCGACGATTGTCGCGATGGCGCTCGATCAGCGTTTCGCCATCGCCTACGTCAGCTCCTCAGGCGCGGGCGGCGCGAAGCTGCACCGCCGGAAGTTCGGCGAGCTAATCGAGAACGTGCTCGCGCCCAGCGAATATCACTGGATGGCGGGCAACTACTTCAAGTACGGCGGTCATTGGGACGCGCTGCCGGTGGACTCTCACGAGCTCATCGCGCTGTCGGCGCCGCGACCGGTGTTCATCAGCGCCGGCGCGACCAACGGCGACGGGTGGGTGGACGCGAAAGGCAGCTTCCTGGCGGCCGCCGGCGCGGGACCCGTCTACAAGCTTCTCGGCAAGAAGGATCTGGGCGCCACCCAGTTCCCGCCGATCGACACGGCGCTCGTCGCCGGCGACATCGGTTTCCGGCAGCACACCGGCGGACACACCGATGGTCCGACCTGGCCGACGTTCCTGACCTTCGCCGATCGCTACATTAAAGGATCGAAGAGGTAGCAATCCACGTACGTAGTGTCCGGCTTTAGCCGGACCGTCCCGATCACGGTCCGCCTGAAGGCGGACACTACGTACAGTTCTCCAGCCTCCAGCCTCCAGCTAAAAATCGATCTGCGCGCTGATCTTGATGAAGCGCGGCTGAAGGACCGACGTCGGCGTCAACCAACTCCCGGCCGGATTCGCCGTGGTCGGCAGCACGAACGTCTGGTTGTAGGTGAGGACCGGCGCGCGGTTCGCGATGTTGTAGATGTCGACGCCGACGTTCATCCGCGTGCGGCCGACGCGCAGAATCTTCGCGACGCGGAGATCGACCTCGTTGAGGCGATCGCCATACAGAGTCCCGGGCTCGATGAGGTTCACCGTCGCGCTCGGGGCGTTGTTCGAGAGGCTTCGGCCGAGCGATAGCGCGATCACCGAGTTCGGCGCGGCCCAGTTGGCCGACAGGGTGTCGCCCTGGTCGCTCCTCACCGTCCCCGCGATCTGCACGTCGATCTTCGGAAACGTGTACGAACCAAGAGCGGTGAACCGTGTGATGAACCCGGTGTTCGTGTTGCAATACGGGTTGACCACCGCGGTTTCCGGGATCGCCGTCCGGATGGCACACGAGTCGCTGAGCGTCTGGGCCGTGTTGAAACCGCCCTGGAATACCAGGCCGTTGCGCGGTCTCGCGCTCACGTTCAGCGAGACCGAGTTCGACTTCTGCGTCTGATCGCCGTAGTTGCTCGCCAGCGTGACGAAGTTACTGGTCGCCGACGACGCCAGGCTCGGGATGATGTTGAAGAGCGGACCGGGAATCGCGTATCCGCCGCCGTTGGGGAGCCGCGAATCGAGCGGCGCCGAGATGGTGAACTTGTCGTACTGGTTCGCCGCCACCGTGAGATTGTCCGTGACGATGAAGCCGTCCAGCCAGCGTCGATAGTAGCCGACCTCGACGGAGACCCGAGGCAGCAGCTCCTGCTGGACTGAGACGCCGTACTGCCAGTCGCCGGCTCGCACGCCCCGCCCGGAGAAGAGGGCCGGATCCTGCGTCGTGTCGAAGACCGACTTGCCGAAATTCGTGTTCGCGACCGAGCCGCAGAAATCGCCGCCGCTCGCCCGCAGGTCTTGCGAGGCGTTGCTCAGCAGATTGCAGTCAGGAGTAAAGTTCCCGTTCGCGTCGGTCCAGGTCCGATTCGCGCTCGTCGAGACACGCGACGTCGGGCGGCTGACGACGAACAGCCCCGCGTTCTGCGCCGCGTCCAGATACCGGCCGAAGCTGACCTTGACGGCGGTCTTCCCGTTGCCGAAGACATCGTAGGCGGCGCCGCCGCGGGGCGTGAGGTCCTTGTAGGCGTCGACCCCTTTCGTTTCGGGGAACGTCGTCACCGTGGGAAGGAAGCGGACGCCGCCAATGCTGGCTTCCGGGAAGATGCTCGACGCGATGTCGAGCCGCAGCGCGCCCTGCAGCGTCAGACGGCCCATCGTCCATGCCTCTTGCGCGTAGAACGCGTCGTAGCGCACGCGCTGCAGGACCGGAAATCGGTCGATCGTTTCGGTGAGCTGATCCGGGATGCCGTTTTGCGTACGGTACGACAGGTAATTGCTGTTGGAAAACGCCGTTCGGTTGTCCATCAGATAGCCGCCCTGGTACCCGAACTTCATGTTCTGGGCGCCCAGGACATACGATGCCGATGCGCGCCAGTTGTACGAGCCCTGCCAGTTCTCGCCGCGGTTGGGCGAGCGGTACGTCAGACCCGAGATGCCGCCGTTGTTCGCGCAACCGTTCGCGCACTGTTCGGTGACGCGCACCAGATCGCCGGCCGGGCTCCCCGGCATCAGGACGCCGCCCCACTTGCTGCTGTAGGCCCCCAGCCCGGCCTCGAGGAGCAGGCGGTTGGTCACCGGCGACTGCCACGTCGCCTGCCGCACTTTGTTGCCGACGTCACGATACGCGCCGGTTTCGGGCGCGGCGGTCGCGCTCGCCGTGGGCGTCGGCGAGGCGCCGCCGGAGATGATCTCGTTCGGGCCGGATCGACGGCAGGCCTGGACGCTGTCGGGGGCGCCTTGAAACGCGGCGCCTTCGCACGGCAGCTGTTCGTCCCAGAACAGCCCGAACTTGTTTCGCGTATTCGCCTGGATGGTCAGTCGCAGCGAGATCGGACGGAATGATTGCGCCGCGACGGCCGGCCGGTCGGGATCGGCCACGTACGTCCATTTGGTCGCATCGCCGGCGTTGATGTTCGCGAACATCCCCGGGATCGTGCGATGACTCCCTTCATCGCGGATCGTGCCGAAGAACCACATGCGGTCTTTCCTGACCGGTCCGCCCACGCCCAGATTGAAGTCCCAGATCTTCGTGTTGGCGCCCGGCGTCGTCAGGCCGCGATCCTTCAGATCCTGCGTGTAGTTGGTGCCGATCATGCCTTTGGTGACGCCCGAGGCGTAGAAGGTGCCCTTGATGCTGTTGCCACCCGTCTTCGGCACGATGTTCAGCGCCGGCCCACCGACTTCGGCTTCGCCGAGCCCGCCCGACGTCGTCATCGCGATCTCCTGCGCGTTCCCGACGTCCGGGATGTACGACGAGACACCGGCACCGTTAAAGGCGGAGCCGACGCTCAAGCCGTCGACCTGAAGGCGTCCCTCGTTGCCGCGACCGCCGGCGCTGCCGAAGACCACCATCCCCGGAACCACCTGGACGTCAGACGCAGCGCCGCCGGCCACCACGGTGTTCGGCATCAGCGTCATCAGGCCGGCGTACGCGCGCGCAGCGGGAATGGCGGAGATGAGGTCGTTGCTGATTGTCGTCTGGCGCCGGATACTCTGCGTGTCCACAACCGGCGTCTCACCAGTGACGGTGATCGTTTCGCTGACTGCCCCGACCTTCATGTCGGCGTTCACGACACCGGTAAACGAGCCCTCCAGCTCAATGCCTTCGCGTTTGACGCTGCTGAATCCCGTCAGCGTAAACGTCAAGGTGTACGTGCCGGCCCTGAGGTCGACGATGCGGTATTGGCCGTTGCCGTCGGTCGTGGCCGCGCGGACCTTTTCGATGAGGACCGGACTCGACGCTTCCACGGTCACGCCCGGAAGGACGGCGCCGGACGTGTCTTTGACGACGCCCGTGATAGACGCCTGCGCGTACGCTGACGCCGGAAGACTGACCAACGCCGCCAATACCACGACTGTCCGTTTCAACGCGCCCATATTCCTGCTCCTCTTCGACCGGACCGAAGTTTGCGCCAAGGATTGTTGAGGAAGCCTATAATGCCGTTCGAATTGTGAGGATGCAATGAAAACGATCACGATCATCGGAGTCGTCGTCGGTGTGCTGGCCGCCGCGCCCGCTGGAGCTCAGTGGCTGAACCAGCCGACTGCCGGCATCCCTCGCCTGCCTGACGGCAAGCCGAATCTGGCGGCTCCCGCGCCTCGAACCCCCGACGGCAAGATCGATCTCTACGGCATCTGGGAGCCGACGACGAAGTACATCAGGAACATCGCCGCGGATCTCAAGCCAGAGGACGTGCCGCTCCAGCCGTGGGCGCAAGCGGTGTACAACGAGCGCCTCAGCGGCGCGCGGTCTCGAGAAGAACCCGACGCCAATTGCCTGCCGCAGGGCGTGCCGAAGATCGACGCCGCTCCGGCGCCCTACAAGTTCATCAACATGCCGACGGGAATCGCCATCCTGTACGAGGCATTCAATCAGTGGCGTCAGGTCTTCACCGACGGCCGTCCTCTTCCCAAGGATCCCAACCCCACCTGGTTTGGCTACTCGATCGGCCGATGGGAAGGCGACACGCTGGTCGTCGACACGACCGGCTTCAACGGAAAAGCGTGGATCGATCAGGTCGGGCATCCGTCGACAGACGCGCTCCATGTGACGGAACGCTTCACGCGCCAAAGCGTCGGGCAGCTGGAGATTCGAATCACGATAGACGACCTCAAGGCCTACACGAAGCCGTGGACGGTCACCGAGAACCTGAAGCTGCTCGTGGATTCCGAGCTGCTGGAGTTCGTGTGCAACGAGAACAACAAGGATCTCGAGCACCTGCCAGGTCGAGCGACCAGGTAGCCCTCATTTCCGGCGACCTTGTGCAGCTTCGCTTTGACATCGCGATCTGTCTTCTCGGTACTGGGTCCGTTCGGGTTTCGGCGCCGCGTCTCACCCGTCAGGCCCTGCCCTGGCCTCGGTGATCGCCGACGTGGGAGACGTGCCGCGCACGATCGCATGACAGCGCGGCCGGAGCGTCTCATCGCGGCGGTCACGCTACGACGTGCAATGAACCTGGCAGTGACGTCCGCATCGCCCCAAGGCGAACCCGCGCAAGTGCCTGACCGTCGATGAACCCGTTGACCGCCGCGTGAGCGGTCGAGTACGACGCGCAGGACGCGCTGTCCGGCACGGCGACCCGGAGGCGATCACCGAGGCCAGGGCGGGGCGTCACCTAGTGTGACGCGGCTCGCCTTGATCATCTGGTACTCGTTGCCGTTCGAAGGTTGTCAATGCGTCGGGGTCCGACCGACCCATCGTGTGAGCTCCGTCATCGTCACGACGCGGCTGTCCGCCGGGTAATGCACGGGAACGATGCGCTGCACGTCCAGCTTCAGGCGCTGGACATTCTCGAGCAGACTGAGGGTGTACGGACTCGGCGGGTTGAGCGGCGTCGCGGTGACGGCGCCGGGATTATATCCGTCAGCCTCGAGCAGCACTTTCTCTTTCGGGAGATACGCGACGATCATCCCGTCGTGGTGCAGGAAGTTGCGCAGGTGATACAACTCGATCGCGTGGGTGCCATCGGTGAGGACGCGCTTCTCGCCCATCCCCTCCACGATCGGCTTCTTCCCGGCTTCCTGCGCTTTGTCTGGACTGAGTGTGTGCGGCAGACTCAAGACTTTTTCGAGATACGCCTTGTTGACCTGGTGCGTGATGATGGTCGCGCCTTGGGCGACGAAGGCGCGCAGTCCGCTCGAATGATCGAAATGGCTGTGGGTGTTGATGACGTATTTGATCGGCTTGTTCGGAAAGAGCCGCTTCGTCTCGGCGATGACCGCCAGCGCGCGCGGCTCGCTCTGCCCGCACTCGACGAGCGTCACGTAATCCTTGAAGCCGACGGCAATGACCGCGTACCCGCCGGTGATCAGATAGACATCGTCGCCCAGCTTCTCTGACTGCGCCGGCGGATTCGGCGCCGCGGCCGCAGCCGGTGCTCCGCCGCGCCCTTGCGGCGCCTGAATCGTGACCGCGGCGTTCACCTTCACGTCGCTGACGGTCAGGTCCAGGATCGGATATCCGCCTTGTTTCTGGACGATGTGCATCGGGAATTGCGCGCCGCCGGCGTCTTTGTAATCGCTGTAGATCGCCTCGAAGGGCATGTCGCCCAGCACCGGGTGGTCGATCCACGTCTCCACCCGCTCGACGAGGTTCCTGTCGTTGATGTAGCCGTTGACCTTGGCTTTGTTGTCGCCGACGAACGTCACGACGGTGTACTTCCTGCCGCCGACTGTCTTCGCTTCGACGCTCGCGTTGCGCGAGGCTGCCGCTCGCAGGAAACCGTGCGGCATCATCCAGATTTCGAGCTGCTGCGCCCACGGCGTGCCCGCGCCGACGATGATCGTCTGGTTCTGCGTCTGTTCTCCGACGACGGGCTGCTGGCCGCCGCCGCGCGGCGGGTTCTCGCCCTGCATGCGTACGCGGTCCATGCGCGAGGCGGGCGTGTCGAAATTGATCGCGCGCGTGTAGCTCTTGTCGATGAACTTTGGCCATGGAGCGGCAGGGTTCGGCGCCTGGCCGATGGCGAAATCGAACCCCGTCGCGGAATACTGAACGGTCTTCAGCTGGTCGACGCCGATTGCCCTGGATGCGCTGCTGATAACGGTTTTGGCATCCTGCGCCGAGATGGGCGATACGACGACAGAGGCCAGCGCCAGGCCGGCGAGACATCGCTTCAACATATTTCCTCCGCAGGTTCGCATAGGTGTTTACCGCTGATCGAACATATCGATGAACTTGCTCATCACCTGGGCGTACTCGGGCGGCATCGGCGCGCCAATCGCAATAGCCGTGAGGTGCGTCTTGCCAGGAAGGATCACGTTCTGAAAAATCCGGGCTTCCCGCCAGAGCCGGTGTGTCTTCGCGTACGGACTGTCGAACGATCCGTTGATCCCGATGATCGGAATTATCAGCTTCGCAAGGTCGACCGGGGCGGGGACGGCGGCAATCGGCGGACTTCCTGCGGGCCGCGTCGCGGCCATGCGCGCGCGGAACCGATCCATCGCCACCGCGTCGGCGCCCTGCGCCTTCGGCAGCGCAGTGTCTATCGCCTCCGCCTGTGCGCGGAGCGCCGGATCGGTTTCCGGCAGACCCGATCCGCCGAATCCGGCGGTGATGAATCGGCCGGGAATCATCGCCAGCAGTTGCCCGGTCATGGCGCCGCCCATTGAGTAACCGTGGATGTGCGCCTTCTCGATCTTCAGGTGATCCATCAACTCGACGACATCCTGCGCGCGTCCGGCGCCGCCGGCCTCCGGTTTATCGCTTTGTCCGTGATTGCGGTTGTCGAGCGCCACGACCCGATGATTCTTCGCCAGCGCGGCGGCAATGCCTGTCGTGAACCACATCCGCTCGGCCGTGTCCGTGTAGCCATGAATGAGGACGACCCACGACCCGCTGTTGCCGAAGGTGATGCAATGAATCTTCACGCCGTCCGACGTCGTGAAGAAACCATCGCTCGGCTGTTCGGCAAGAGCCGTCGTCGCCGGTAAGGGACCTTGTTGCACGATCAAGAAGAGGTTACTCGGATCGGGCGCCACGGCAAGGCGCCAGGGCCGGTTGCCGAACGTCATCCTCACCGGAATGCCGCCGGTCGAGATCACGTGACTTCCAACGCTGCGCAGTCGATCGAGCGTCGCGTCGATGTCTTTGAAGGTGAGCTGAAGACGATAGGAGCCCGGATCCTGAACGCGCGACGGCACGGGCGCTCGCGCGGAACCCTCCCCCTTGAACTCGATGAATTCGAGCATGAGCGCCGAGCCGGGAAGCTCGGCCATCGCCAGCCGATACGCCCCGGACTGCGGGAGTCCTGCCATCGCCATCACATTCGGATTGGTGACGAAGGGCCGAATCGGCGGCTCGATGCCGAGCACCGTGTGGTAGTACGCCACCGTGCGTTCGACGTCAGCCACCGTTATCCGCAGACGGATGCCGATGATGTTGCTGGCCCCGATAATGTTGGACGTCGCCGTCGTGGGAAGCGGATCCACCTGCACGAGCTCGACGTAGTGGCCGTCGGGATCCTGCACGATGACCGCGCGCGTCTTGTTCGTGGCGCTCATGGTGATGGGGGCGCCGCCCGTGGTGACCACCGGAACGCCGGCCTTCTTCAATGGCGCAAACGCCGCGTCGATGTCGCGCACGATCAGAACGAGCGTCACCGCGCCGGGATCCTGATAGCGGCGATGAACCGCCTTGCGGTCCACGTTGGCGAACTCGACCAGCTCCACGCCGCAGCGGACGTTCGGCATGCGCGCGCCGATGAAACGAAGCCGGGCCTGTGGGAGACCGTGAAGATTCAGGTGACCCGGATCGGTGTCCCAGGGAAGCGGGCCCGCGGGGGGAGTCGGCACGAGATCGAGCCCGAGGAGACCGTGATAGAACCGGGCCGACGTATCAAGGTCTTCCACAATCGGGCTGACATGGCAGGCGCCCACGAGCGGTCCCGTCGGCGGGTCCGCGTCCGGGGTTCGGACCGTCTGTCCGGACGTCACAGGACCTGCGAACGCGACAGACGCCATCACGATGAAGCGAGCGACACGGCGATGCAGCAGCGACATGGCAGGTAGATTCTACGAGCCTTTGCGAGAGTGCGACCTCCGCTTTTTTGTCGACGGGTCACGCGCCATCCGTTACGATCTGAGGCGTGAAGGTCACAAGAGGAATTGTGTGCCTCGAGGTCGCGGTGCTGTCCGTTTTCGGGGCGAGCGCCCGGGCCGAGACCGATACCCGGCTCGCCGAGGCCGCCATGAAGCGGGACGCTGCGGCGGTGCGCGCCCTTATCGCCCAGAAGGTTGACCTCAACGCGCCGGGACGCGACGGCACGCCGGCGCTGCACTGGCTCGTGCGCGTGGACGATCTCGAGGACGCGCGGCTGTTGATTCGCGCCGGCGCAGACGCGAAGTTGGCGAATCGTTACGGCGTCACGCCGCTTGCGCTCGCGTGCGCGAACGGCAACGCGGACATGATCCGGCTCTTGCTCGATGCCGGCGCCGATCCGAACGCGGCCGATCCGGCGGGCGACACGCCGTTGATGACCGCGGCGCGCGTCGGCAATCTCGATCCGGTGAAGGTTCTGCTCGAACGCGGCGCGGTCGTGGATGCCAGGGATCCCGCGTTTCAACAAACGGCGTTGATGGTGGCCGTCCGCGAAGACCATCCCGCCATCGTCCGACTGCTGGTTGAAGAGCGGCACGCTGACGTCAACGCGAAAACCAGAACGGGCAGGGAGCCGGCGTGGGTGCTGCCGAATTCGATTCCCGGGTTCGGACATGGCATCGGTATCGTGCGCGGTGGTTTGCCCGAGCGCGGGTTTCGCTATCTCATCCCGGGTGGTCTGACGCCGCTCCTGTATGCGGCCCGCGACGGCCGGCTCGAGTCGGCGAGGATCCTCGTGGCCGCTGGAGCGGAGGTCAACCAGACCGATCCCAACGGCATCACGCCGCTGCTGATGGCCATTACGAACAACCATACGGAGGTCGCGCGGTTCCTGATCGACCGTCGAGCTGACGTCAATTGGACCGACTGGTTCGGTCGCACGCCGCTCTGGGCGGCGGTTGAGGCTCGAAACATGGACGTCGACAACGCGGAGCCGTTCGAGAACGGCGTCGACCGCGGACCGGTGCTCGAGCTGATTCAGATCCTGCTGGACCGCGGCGCGGACCCGAACACCCGCACCAGGGAGACGCCGCCGATACGGCGCCAGATGCTGCGCGTCACCGGCTCGCTGGCGTGGGTGGACTTTACCGGTCAGTCGCCGTTTCTGACGGCGTCGCTGTCGGGCGATCTGGCCGTGATGCACCTGCTGCTCGAATGGGGCGCCGATCCGTACGTCGAGACGTTCGGCGGAACCACACCGTTGATGGCTGCCGCCGGCATCAACTGGGTCGTCGACCAGACCTACGACGAGGGACCGAAGGCGTTGCTGGAGGCCGTGAAGCTGTGTTGGGAGCTCGGGATGGACGTCAATGCGGTGAACTCCATGGGTCTCACCGCCGTGATGGGCGCCGCCAACCGAGGATCGGACGAGATCATCCAGTTCCTCGTGGATAAAGGCGCGAGACTCGACGTCAAGGACAAGGAAGGGCGCACGCCGTTGACTTGGGCGGAAGGCGTCTTCCTCGCGACACATCCCGCTAAGCCGAAACCGAGCTCTACGGCGCTGATCAAGAAGCTGATGGCGACCGGCGCAGTTGCCAAGCAATGACGAAAAACATGTTTGTCGCGAGTTTCGTCGCTGCCTGGCTGGTGATCGTCGCCATGCCGTCGGGCGAGGCCCAGACGCCCGCACCGCCGCCGGCATTGCTGAGGCAGTACTGCATCACCTGTCATAACGAGCGGTTGAAGACGGGCGGGCTGACGCTCGATTCCATGGACTTCGATCATGTGGCGACCGACGCCGCGACGTGGGAGAAGGTCGTCCGGAAGATTCGAACCGGCATGATGCCGCCAAGCGGCGCGCGGCGTCCGGAGCGCGGTGTGCTGGACGGCTTCGCGGCGGATCTGGAAACACGTCTCGATCGCGCGACACCTGCCGGTGCGGGACTGGAAGCGCCGGCGCTCCATCGGCTCAATCGCACCGAATACGCGAACGTCGTCCGCGATCTGCTCGCACTCGACGTGGACGTCAAGACGCTGCTGCCCGCCGACGCATCGAGCGACGGGTTCGACAACATCGCGGATGCCCTGGCGGTCTCGCCGTCGCTCGTCCAGGGATACGTCTCGGCGGCGATGAAAATCAGCCGCCGCGCCGTCGGCGATCGGACGCTTACGCCGACGCAGATCGTCTATCCCGCCCCTGGCCAGCTTTCCCAGGACCGCCACATCGAGGGTCTGCCTCTCGGGACCCGCGGCGGCATGCTCGTTCACCATACGTTTCCGTTGGATGCCGAATACGAATTCAGCGTGAGCGGCGGCTTCGGAGGCGGAGGCCGAGGCGGCGGCGCGCCCGTCGACGTCATCATGGACGGCGAGAAAATCTCCGCGCCCAACCTGCGCAGCTTCCGCATTCCGGTCAAAGCCGGACCGCACACCATCGGCGCGGCGCTCGTCGATCAGGTACGGTCGGCGGGCGTCGACGAGCAGTTTTCAGACTTCAGGATCAATTCGGCGTTTACGGCTGGCGGCGGCGTGCAAAGCGTCACGATCACCGGTCCGTACAAGGCCACCAGCCCGGGCGACACGCCGAGCCGCCGCCGAATCTTCGTCTGCCGCCCCGCCAACGCGAACGACGAGCCTCAGTGCGCGCGCAAAATCGTGACGACACTGGCGCGCCGCGCGTATCGGCGGACTCCGCTGGACGATGAAGTCGAAACGGTGATGGGGTTCTACCAGCAGGGCCGCGCAGACGGGGACTTCGAGACCGGCATCCAGCAGGCGTTGGCGCGGATACTCGTCGCGCCCGCGCTTCTATACCGCGTAGAACAGGAGCCCACAGGCGTGCGGCCCGGCGCCACGTATCGCGTCAGCGATCTCGATCTCGCATCGCGGCTGTCGTTCTTCCTGTGGAGCAGCATGCCGGACGACGACCTCCTGGATGTCGCCAGCAAGGGCCGGCTTCACGATCCAATGGTGGCAGGGCAGCAGGTGAAGCGGATGCTCTCGGATCCCAGGTCGGACGCCCTGACAGAGAATTTCGCCGGTCAGTGGCTGTACCTGCGCGATCTCGCGAACGTTCAGACCTCGGCGAAGGACTTCGACGACAACCTGCGACAGGCGTTCCGGCGCGAAACCGAGATGCTGTTCTCCACGATCGTCCACGAGGACCGCAGCATTCTCGATCTGCTCGATGCCGATTACACATTCGTGGACGAGCGGCTGGCGCGTCACTACGGCATGCCCAATATTCACGGCAGCTACTTTCGACGTGTCGCGCTCGATCCCGCCAGCCCGCGGCGCGGCCTGCTGGGGCAGGGCAGCATGCTCACTGTGACGTCGGTCGCGACCCGGACGTCGCCGGTGTCGCGCGGCAAATGGATCCTCGAAAACCTCCTGGGATCGCCACCACCGGTGCCGCCGCCCAACGTCGAAACGAATCTCGAAAAGGATCCGGAAGCGGTGAAGGCGACGTCGCTGCGTCAGCGCCTGGAAGCGCACCGCGCCAATCCGGTGTGCGCGTCGTGCCACAAGATCATGGACCCCATCGGCTTTGCGCTGGAAAATTTCGACCTGATCGGGATGTGGCGCGAGCGGGATGGCCGCGTGCCCGTCGACGCATCGGGTCAGCTCGTCGACGGCACGCCGCTGGGCGGCCCCGCCGATCTTCGGAAGGCGCTCCTCTCACGCTCCGACGCGTTCGTTACCGCCGCGACCGAAAAACTGTTCACCTACGCGCTGGGCCGGCCGGTGGCGTATTACGACATGCCGGCGGTGCGTGCGATCGTCAAGCGCGCGCGCCAGAACGATTACCGGTTTTCCTCGCTCGTGCTCGGCGTCGTCGAGAGCGCGCCGTTTCAGATGAAGATAAGAAAGAGCTAACAAAGCTGGTGGAGAGGTAACGCATGTTTATCACGAAGAAGCATCTTTCCCGGCGGACGTTCCTCAACGGCGTCGGCGTCACGATGGCCCTGCCGCTGCTCGAATCGATGCTTCCCGCCGCCACCGCGCTGGCCCAGACGGCCGCCAAAGCCAGGACGCGACTCGGATGCATCTACATTCCCCACGGCGCCACGATGGACAAGTGGACGCCCGCGACGGAAGGCTCGGGCTTCGAGCTGTCGGAAATTCTCCAGCCGCTCAAACCGCTGCACGACCGCGTGAACATCATCAGCGATCTCAGTCATCCGCAGGCCTACGGCGGCGGATCGGCGACCGCCAACCATAACCGCTCGGCCGCGACGTTTTTGAGCGGCGCGCACGCGGAGGCGGGCCCGCAGGCGCATCTGGGCGTCACCATGGACCAGTTCGCCGCCCAGCACATCGGACAGGACACGCCGCTGCCGTCCATCGAACTGATGATCGAGGATGCGAGTTTGAGCTGCGGTGGCGAAGGCCTCAGCTGCGCCTATCGGGACACCATTTCGTGGCAGGGAACGACATCACCGCTCCCGATGCAGAACAACCCGCAGGTGGTATTCGAACGCTTGTTCGGGGACGGCAGCACCGACGCCGAGCGCCGTGCGCGGCGGCAGCAATCGGTCAGCCTGCTGGATTCCGTCCTCGGCGAAGCATCGGCCCTTCAGCGGAAGCTGCCCGCCACCGATCGGGCCCGCGTGGATCAGTATCTCGATGATGTCCGCGAGATCGAGCGGCGGATCGAGAAGGCCTCGAAACAGGCGTCATCGGATCTGTCGCTGCCGGATGCACCGGCCGGCGCGCCGAAGGATGTCGAAGAGCACATCAAGCTGATGTTCGATCTTCAGGTTCTGGCCTGGCAGGCCGACATCACCCGCATCTCGACGATGCTCCTGGCGAAGGAACTGAGCAACGCCGTGTATCCGAAGAGCGGCGTACGGGATGCGTTCCACATCCTGTCGCACCACTCGAACATCCGCGAAAATCAGGATCGGTTTGCGGTGCTCAACCGGTATCACATCGGCCTGCTCGTCTACCTGCTCAACAAGCTGCAGGCGACGCCGGACGGCGACGGCACGCTGCTGGATCACTCGATGATTCTGTACGGCAGCGCGATGAGCGACGGCAACCAGCACAATCACGGCCCGCTGCCGATTATTCTGGCCGGCGGCGCGTCAGGTCAGCTGAAGGGCGGGCGTCACATTCGGACCGCGAAGGACACGACGATGTCCAATCTTCTGCTGGCGATGCTCGACAAGCTCGGCATCCCGACCGAGAAGTTCGGCGACAGCACGGGCATGCTGTCGATTTGATGAGGACGCCGAGGTAGTATCGCGCCTATCCACGAGTCGCCAGATCGACTTCGCAGGCTGGCGATTACCTATACGAATACGCTGACCTCACCGCTCCCGGGGAAACTCGACGTCAAGGGAGGTGTTTATGAATCGCGACCGTCTGCTCGTCGTCTGCCTCTGGACCCTGCTCGCATTAGGTGCATCCGTCTACGCCGCCGACAATCAAGTCGGCACGTGGAAGGTCAATGTGACCAAATCCAAATACGATCCGGCCTCCCTGACGCCCAAGAGCACGACAGTCAAGACCGAAGCCATTACGGGTGGCGTCAAGAGCACCGTCGATAATGTCGATGCCGACGGCAAAACACTCCACTACGGCTACACCGCCAAGTACGACGGCAAGGCTGTTCCCGTCAAAGGCGATCCCAACCGCGATAGCACTTCGTGGAAGAAGATCGACGAGTACTCGTTCGAGCAGGTGAACAGGAAGAATGACAAAGTGACGACGACCACGCGCGTGGTGTACGCCCGTGACGGGAAGTCGCGCACGGCCACGACGACCGGCACGAATCCTCAAGGCCAGAAGGTCAACAACGTCGTGGTCTGGGAGAAGCAATAGACGGTGGCGCTGGCCGCCCGCACGAACCAGGTCCCTACGAAATCCAGTCGGCCCTTGGTGCCGGCGGGACGGGAGAAGTGTATCGCGCGCGTGATCCGAGACCCGGGCGCGCGCTGCCGGCACCACGGCCTGAAGTTCGGCGACAGCACGGGGATGCTGTCGATCTGAAAAGGCACGCCACGGTCTTCAGACGGTCCCGTCGTACGTAGTGTCCGGCTTTAGCGGGACGAGAGCGGCCGGCATCAGCCGGACCTCGTACCGTGCCGGACGAGCGGCCTCGTGCCGCGCCGCCCGAACGTCGCGTGGAAAAACGCATCCTCCGGCCTGGAACTCAAGTACAACAAGTTCTACATCGGTCTTGCCAAAGGTGGTCAACCGAACAACTTCGTCATTTTCCGCCCCAAGAAGGACTGGCTGCTTCTCGATGTTCGGCTCGACCGCTCGGATGAGACGCAGGCGCAGTTGGATGGTTCGGGTCTCGACGTCATGGACTACGATTCTCGATGGGGACGCTACAGGATCCGTCTTGCCAAAGGCGACACCACAAAGCAGACGGATTTCCTAAAGGCGTTGATGATGAAGGCCCACGCGACCACCGCATGACGGATGAGTCACCTTCATTGAAGGTGACTCGCCGGCCGGAGTTGAAATCATGAGACCAGGCGCAAGTCCCAGCGAACGCTTCAACGGTTGGTTCGTCAGGTCAATAGGGAAGCTCAAGGAGCTACCCGAAGGAGACGGAGCCTTCGCCGCCATGATGATCGCTTTGCCTCTGTACGAGCGGTACATCATCGCAAAGCTCAAGCTCGCCGGTGGGTCAACTTCTGAAGAGGACATCGCTGGTGAAATCGGCACCGATCTGAAACTGGACGAAGGCCAGCGCAGGACCTTTTGGGCGATGTTCCGTACGGGATTCATGCATCAGGCCATGACCATGGCCGGGAAGACGCAGTGGTTGGTAAGCCATAGATTCAGCGCGCTACCAGAGTTCAGAACTCTCAATGGCCAGAGTTGTCTCTGCGTAGATCCTTGGAAGTTCGCCGACCGTGTTCTCAAGGCCTTCACGGACGATCCCCGTCTTATCACCGCTTCGGAAAGCTTCCCGTTGGCAGACGTCTTCGCGCTGCGCGCCGATGCGCTGTCGCCTGCAGTGGATTCTTGACGTTGAAGCGATGTGCTAGACACCGTGACTGGCCGCATCATCGGCTTGCAGCCGAAGGCTGGCACGATGATGGGCCGCCTCGGCTGAAGCCGCACGTTATCTGGCCCGATGTTCCCGGTTGCACCGAACCATGCGGATAGACACAGACTTCCATGCTGCGTACCAGGGGCTTGAAATACGGATGAAGGCTCTCGCGGAG
>JBGPKK010000064.1:0-23083 GCA_041485905.1 Vicinamibacteria bacterium | reverse complement strand
CAACGCGATCAACGCCCGGCACGCCGGCAAGGAAAAATCTGCGAAGGCGGACTATCTGAAGCTAGACGAGATGGGAATCCTGGGCGTGACGCACATGATGATGCTGGATGCCCGCAATCTCGACATCGCGGACGTTCTCCTAGGCTGGGTGAACAAGAACGTTCACAAGCGGCACTGACTGGATGGTCTGCGGCGGCCCGTGTCGCAAGACCCTTCATGGGTGGGAGGAGTACCAGCTCCTCCCAATTTACCCTAATAAAACCGGCCTGTTTCACACATGACCTTGATGCTGATTGGGGCCTGTCTGCACCAGGACGCGGAGAAAAAGCGGACAGTCTCAGTCTTGCTCGCGTACCGGCGCTCGCACAACATTGTTCAGGCCGCCACAAGCGCTCCTATCCTGTCGGACGAACAATTGGCGATGGCGGAAGTACGAGTTCGATTCGCGGGCACTGACTCAGCGCCAAGCAGATTTCTTTCCATTGCTCCTTACGCTGATTGGGATCCGCCACCTCCGGCCAACCCAGCACCAACGTGTGGCGCGTAAAACGGTCGTCGTCTCGAACTGCCCGGAGTTTTAGCTCTAGCAATTCATCCACCGGGATGTCCGCCCGTGCGTGAATTTGATCGCGGCCAGGTCGATCCCCGAAAGCGCTGACCGCAACGTCCCAAACCGCCGCATGGCTCAACCCGGTGATGTGAATCGCGGACAACTCGTTGTAGGGCGAGGGATCGAAGGCTGCTGGTTTGGGACGGTTCCGGGGGCGGCTGAAATGATTCTTCGTGTACAGCAGCCGCGACACGACTTCGTTGGCAGACAGCTCGTGTGGAATAGAAGCGATGTCCTTACCGGGCCTGACGGACTTGAGCCGTCTCGCGAGCCAGTTGCCACAACGCGCTAGCAATAGGCGCAGGAATGCCAGCATCGTCGAGCCAATCTGTACCGCGGTACGTGCGTAGGCCCCGCATCCATGCAAATGTGCATCGACCGGCGGCCCCAATACTAACGCTTAGCGCCTTACGCTCGCCGAAAACCCAATCAAGCGCGACATCGCCATCCGGATCAGCGCTGACCTCTGGCGATGGAGCGGTCGTCGGCATTGCTTCCAGAAATAGCTTGGCGTTCTGGTACGCATCAGGATGCATCGGCTTCGCGCCGTACCCGTTCCACCCTTCGAATCCAGCCTCGGCGCGTACTTCGTCCAACTCGGTCAATGCGCCTTCAGCCGCACGGCGAACGGTGTAGCTGTCCAGCAAATGACGACGAATCTGCTCGCGGATGTCGGTCAACCGTGTTGCAGATTCACTCCGAGCAGTCGATCGCGTCGGGGTAATCAGGCCCGAACGTCGGCCCAGCACCGCTACAGCAGTTGTCATTCGTACATCTCCACTGTTCTCTCGGTAATGCTCGCAAAAAAGATGTCGTTCTTCAGCCGACGCAATTGTTCGAAAATTCCAGCGACCGAAGGATCGTCGGGCGGCAGTGACACTTCTCGAAAGGCGTCGATATCGAGAAGCAGCGGAACGGTCGCTGGATCGAGCGAGGCCTCCAAGGCCTGAATGAGAATCGCCGACGCATCGTTGCCATCGTCCACTACGACGCGAGTGAGGAACTCCCGGACTGCCTGTGGAATCGGCGGAGGCAACACGGGCGGCGCCTCGAGGTACTGGCGCAGCTCGGCGGGCCCTGGCAACCGCAAACGATTAATATACCTCACCGCAACACGCGAGATCTCGAGGGGCCGTGCTATTTGGACGTAGATCCGCCATAGACGGTCGGCCTCTCCGAATACTCTCTCCCAGCTCGTATAGGGCTCAAGCTTGCTGAACGTAAACCCGTCGACTCTGAATTGGACGATTGCGCCGTCGGTCTGGTAGACCCACCCCACGGCTTCTTGGACCTGCGTCGGGCCTACCGGCCGGCCTTTTTCGATGCCAAATCGTGCTTCGATGGAGTGCATCGGCGCGGACTGACCGTACTCTGGACCAAGCGTTGCGGCCAGGCCGCTGAATTGATTCGCGTCGATTCCTTCGTGACGCAGCACCCGCAAATCAAGCACCGCTTCCGCGATAGGGGCGTGTGTCAGGTGCGCGCGCGGCCTAGCCATTCGACTTGCGTGACGACGAGCGCCCAAAAGATGCCGACAGCCGGGGCGTTTGAACAAATTGCTGTAAGGCTTGTTCGATGAACCTGCCTCCAACTTCGGCGGGCGATCGTCCGTACAGCCCGCGCTTAGCGAGCTGCCGTAGCAGGACGATCGATTGAGCCGACAGCGTTACCTCGAACCGTTCACCGCGAGACGGATTTGGCGGCCTCGACATTTTGACCCGGTAATTATCGGGTCAAAACTGACGTGTTTGCAAGGGTTTACTTGCGGATCCGGAGTGTTCGCGATGTCGTCGACATTTACGTCGGTGGGGGCTGCGATTCGTGCAGTCTGACGAGGTGGCTAGATGATGACCTAATCGATGATTTCGGCGATTCGCTGGACGTTCACCAGTCGATTTTGGCGGGGTCGCCGACGTAGACCGACCGGATGAAGGCGATCATCTTCCAGACTTCGTCTTTGTCGAGCGTGCCGTAGACCTTCGGCATCGTCGCGTCAGCGATTTCGCCCGTGATCAACTTGAAGATGATGTCGTCGTTGCTGCCAAATTTCCAGTCGTCGTCGATCACCGACGGTCCCATTCCGCCACCACCGCCGCCGCCATGGCAGCCCTGGCAATTATTCTGGACGAAGAGAGTCTTCCCGGCAGCGATCGCCTCCGGATTGCCGGTAAAGGGATTCAACTTCTTTGACCCGGATGCAGCGGCAGCGGTCTGAGCGCCGCCGCCACCGGCCGCCGCCTGGTGGGCCGGCATCAGCGGCACCCCGTACTCCGCGAGAATCGTCCGGATGTCGGTCTGACGACGGTCGATCACTTGTTCAAGCTTTGCCTTCAGAACCTGATCGCCCTTCTTCACACCCATGGAGATGTCGAACGAAAGCGGTACATCGGGCTCGCTCTCCAGTGGGACCAACTCGATCGGCGCATTCAGCTTCTTCGCGTAGTAACCGGCCAGAGGACCCCACGGAGTGGCGACGTCGACGACGCCCGCGACGAGATCCCTGAGGAGCTTCGCCGGGCGCTCCTCGGCGTCCCCCTGCAGATCGAAGAAGAGCGAGTACGTCGTCGTGACGTTTTCGATGATGCCGCGCCGCGCCAACGCTTCCTGCGGCGGTGTGTTGGAGTAGAGGCCGATGCGCAGACGCTTCAACTCGGGCGCGTCGAGCGACGTGATGTGGTAGCCCTTGTCCTTGCGGTAAGCGAGGACGTAAGCGGTGCGGTAGTACGGCTTGGTCCACAGCACGAGGTCGTAGCCTTTGGGGATTCCAATGACGACGTCGCACTTCTCCGCGTCGAAGGTGTTCCGGACAAGTCCACGCTGGTGCGGCCACCAGAAATACGTCGCCGTCGTCTGGAGCTCGGCGGCGACCAACGCGGCGATCTTGTTCTCGAACCCCTCGAGCTTCTCGTTGGAAAACGGCAGATTGTCGGGATCGCCGCAAACGCGAAGCGGCGGCGAGTCTGCGACCACGGACCCGACCGCCATGGCGCAGAACAAGGCCACCGCTCCGAACATCGCGAGATTTCGCTTCACCGAATTCTCCCTAGTCGAGCGCGTAGACGTGCAGCGTGCCGCCCACCGAGGTCGCTTTGTCGAGCCCGGCCCCGTACGCGACGCCAACCGCACCGAGGGCTGCCGTCGGATCCTGGCGCGAGAGGTTGCCCGCAATCGGGAGGCCGAACCAGCCGCCGACGCCGGAGTAAATGGCGACGTACTGCTTTTTATCTGGTCCCATGTAGGTGATCGGGTTACCGATCGTGCCCGAAGCGAGCTTGTTCTTCCAGAGGAGGGCGCCCGTCTTGGCATTCACGGCCTTGAACCATCCATCCATCGTGCCGTAGAACACCAGGTCGCTCGCGGTGACGACCGCGCCGCTCCAGGCCGGGAACGCTTCCTTGATGCCCCAGACTTTCTTCCCGGTCGTCGGATCCCAGGCCATGAACTCGCCAAGATTGCCGCCCGGGCCAGGGAACATGAGGACGTTGGCGCCGACGTATGGCGCACCCGCGATGTACTTGACGTCGACACCCTCGTAGTTCATGCAGATGTTGTTGGTGCCGAGATAGAACAGGCCGGTGCGCGGCGAAAACGCCGAAGGCTGCTGATTCTTGCCACCCATGGCGGCGGGACAGATGTTCTTCGTGTCCACTCCCTGCTTGGTGCGTTTGGTCGGATCCTCCACGGGCCTGCCCGTTTTGAGATCGATGCTCGTGGCCCAGTTGGCGGCGGCCATGAACTTGTTGGCCGAGATCAACGTGCCGTTGGTCCGGTCCAGCACGTAGGCGAAGCCGTTCCGGTCGAAGTGCACGAGCGCCTTGATCATCTTGCCGCCGATCGTGAGGTCCACCAGCACCATCTCGTTGATGCCGTCGTAGTCCCACGAATCCCACGGCGTCATCTGGTAGGCCCACTTCGCCGCTCCGGTATCCGCGTCACGCGCAAAAATCGTCATCGACCATTTGTTGTCGCCTTTGCGCGGCGTGGGATTCCAGGTGCCGGGATTGCCGGTGCCGTGATAGATGAGATTCAGCTGAGGATCGTACGCGTACCACCCCCACGTGCTGCCGCCGCCGTTTTTCCACTGATCGCCGGGCCACGATTTGGTTCCCTCGCCGGCCTGGCCGAAATGAGGATTGGCGGCGTTGAAGTCGGGCGCCAGCTTGATGTCGGCGTCCGGCCCCATGCTGTAGGCCTTCCAGACCTGCTTGCCGGTATCGATGTTGTACGCCGACACGAAGCCGCGGATGCCGAACTCACCGCCGGAGACGCCGACGATGAACTTGTCCTTGACGACGAGGCCGGCGCCGGTCATCGTCTCGCCCTTGGTCGGGTCGGCGTTCTTCGCCTTCCAGATCTCCTTGCCCGTGGCGGCGTCGAGCCCGATCACCTGGCCGTCGAGCGTACTCATCAGGATCTTGCCTTGTGCGAAGTTCACGCCGCGGTGAACCAGGTCGCAGCAGGCGACGGGAACGGCACGGGCGTCCTGGGTCGGCGTGTACTGCCACTTGATGGGCGCGCCTTCCTTGGTCAGGTCGAGTGCGTACACGTGATTGGGGTACGCGCTATGGACGAACATGGTGGAACCGACGACAAGCGGCTGCCCTTCGTGACCTCGCAGTGCGCCTGTGGAGAACGACCAGGCCTGATGCAGGCCCTTCACGTTGGCGACCGTGATCTGAGCGAGCGAGCTGTACCGCGTGGCCGAGTAGTTCTTGCTTGGCAACACCCACTGGTTGTCATCGGCTTGCCGTGTCAGCAGGTCTTGATTAGCCACCACGGCCAACGGCAACGACAGGGCGACGACGACGATTCCCCAAATACTGCGCCTCATGCCAGCCTCCTTATTTCGTGTCAACCGACCATCAGAAATGGGTCTTGGGAACGGCTGCAGTCTACTTGCCGTCAACCGAGAACGCCAGCAGGACGTTGCCCGGCATTCCTCCCGCGCGCGCATATCCGGAATTGACAAAGAGCATCCCGCCGGCGATCGCGGGGCCGGCCCCGTCCAGCGACCCGCCTCGGGCCGGCACGCCGTTGACGGTCTTGTAAGGCGCGATCGTGTCGAAGTCCCACAGAATCGCCCCATCGGTGGAGGAATAGGCACGCAAGTGCCCGTCGACCGATCCTGAGAAGACCGCGCCCGGGATGGCGCTCACCGCCGCCGATTGCGCGGGGCTGCAGCGTTTTCTGTCGCCGCACGCGGGCGGGGGCGTGTGCCACACCCGTTCGCCGTTCTCGAGGCGAAGCGCGAACAGGCCGCCGCCCCGTTCGGGATCCGCGTTGCTGCCGAGGCTGTTCGGGATGCCGATCCGGACGATGTCCGAAAGCGCGGCGTAGACATTGGACTGATCCGCAGCCGAGCCCCACTGAACGCCGCCCAGCGTGCCCCCGGTCCCGATGCGCACCTGCCACAGGATTGCGCCCTCGCGATCGGGATCGACCGCGTGGACGACGCCGGATTTCTGACCCGCGACAAGCGCGCGCCGGCCGTTCGCGAGCGTCACAAGGATCGGCGGAGACGCGAAATCGAAATCGGGACCGTTGGACTCGGGGCAGTTCGCCTTGTCCGGCAGGCGGCACGCCGTGTTCCACGCGTCCAGCGATGTCATCTGTCGGGACCAGAGAAGCTTGCCGGTCTCGAGGTCCATCGCAAGGAACGCGTCGCTCATGTTGGAGGGCGGATCGCTGTAGTTGTCTCCCGTCGTGACGTAGAGCGCGTTGCGCCTGACGTCGATCGCCGGACTGCTCCAGACGCCCACACCTGAGGGACCCCAGAGCTGAGTGCCTGCGCTGTTCTTCTTCGTCGGCTGCGCCTCCTCGAAGATGGTGTAGGTCTTCCAGATCTGTTTTCCGGTGGCGGCATCAAGGGCGGCCACGCTGCCCCGGAAACGGCAGCACTGGTAGTCGGCACCGGCGCCAGCGGTTTCTTCGCCCGACGTAATCGGAACGTAGAGCCGCCCGCCCTGAAATGTCGGAGAGCCCGTGACCCGCGCGAGCGGAAAGCTGTCCACCCTGGTTTTCCACAACAGCCTGCCGGTTCCCGCGTCGACCGCGTACGCATTGCCGCTCTGATCGCCGAAGAACGCGGCGTAACGGGGTCCGGCCGTTGTCTCGACGCGGCCGATGGTAAGGGCCGTTCGCACTCCCGCGGACGCCTGGAAGAACCAGTGGACGCACCCGGTCGCGGCGTCGAGCGAGTAGACCTTGCCGCCCTGGCTGCCGACGAACACACGGCCGCCGACGATCGTCGGCTGGGCGTTTGCGTCGAGGTCGCCTGGAAAACCAAAGGCCCATTTGATTTTGAGGCGCCCTACCTGGGAGGCCGTGAATCCGGCCATGGCCGCGTCCTGGTAGCGAGTGTTCGCGGTGTTGACGCCCCAACTGCTCCAGAGCGGTCCGGCCAGCGGGTTCGTGAAGGCGCCGACCGTGGCGGCACACATCGCCTGCGGCGAGGGAGTCGTCGGCAGCTCGCTCGCGAACGATTTTCCGGTGACGAATTCCGCGATGGCGCGGCGCCCGCCACCCGACAGGCGGCTGGCCATGGAAATCATCGCCCCGGCTTCCATGGCGTCGAGCACGCGTTCAGGGGACAGCGTCCGCAGCGCCTCGCGACTGGGGGCCCGCTCGACGGCGGTGTCGTGGCAGGAGGCGCACGTGTCTTTGTAGAGCGCGGCTCCATCCTGGGCCAAGAGCCGCCCGCCGGAAGCCCCGACAAAACCAAAGACCAGCGCGCTACCCACGACCATGTGAACGATCGGCGTTCCTGTTTTCATCGCTCGCTCCGCTCGGCTGGGTTAAGGTGGTGATTCTACGCCCGAGGAAAAGGACATGCGCCGAATTTATCGTCTGTTGCCCGTCGTGATAACGGCTGTGCTCGTGGGACCTGCACTTGGACCGTCGACACAAGCTCAGGCTCCGGCTCGGCCCGCGGCGCCAGCACGCGAAGGGTTGGCGGAGCTTCCCGGTGTGCGTATCTGGTACACCGACACCGGCGGCCGTGGCGTGCCCGTTATGTTCATGCACGCGGCGACCGGAAGCAGCCGCGTCTGGGAGCACCAGATTCCAGCGTTCACCGCCGCCGGTTACCGCTTTATCGCCTACGACCGGCGCGGGTGGGGCCGCTCCGTCATCGATTCGGCGGGTGCGCAGCCGGGCACCGGCGCCGACGACCTGCAAGGGTTGTTGAGCCACCTGGGCATCGACCGCTTTCATTTGGTCGGAACGGCAGCCGGCGGCTTCGTCGCGCTGGATTACGCGTTGTCGTTCCCGCAGCGGCTCCGAAGCCTCGTGGTTGCCAACAGCATCGGCGGACTGCAGGACGAAGATTATCTGGAACTGGGGCGCCGGCTCAGGCCGCCGACGTTCAACGCGATGCCGCCCGAAATCCGGGAGTTGGGGCCGTCGTACCGCGCGGCCAATCCTGAAGGCACACGCCGCTGGATGGAGTTGGAGCACGTCAGTCGGCCCGACGGTCCCGTCGCGCCCGCGCAGACGATGCGGAACCGGCTGACCTTGGCGCTTCTGGAGACAATCAAGGTGCCGACGCTGTTGATCACCGGCGATGCCGACCTCTACGCGCCGCCGCCGATCGTGCGGATGTTCACGGCTCGAATCAGGAATTCCCAATCCGTCATCGTGCCGGAGGCCGGCCACTCAGGATATTGGGAGCAGCCTGAGATCTTTAATCGTGCCGTTCTGGAATTCCTCCGCAAGCATTAGCGCTCCTGACGCTCCATGCCTTTGGCCTTGATCACGGGAAGGGCGGCCGGCGCGGTGTGGAACTTGATGAGCTCCCTGGCCGCGCTGCCTTGCTTCGACGTGGCGCTCGCACCGGCCACCATGACGATGTAGGTCTGGACGTCCGCGGGGAAGGGACCGAGCATTTCGGCTCCGCGCAGGGGCACGATTTCGCTCACGGGGAGGATCGCGAATTCCGACTCGCCTTTGACCAGCGATTCGCCGACCTCTTCTCCGGTCGCCGTCAGCTTGCTCTTGGATTTCAGATTGTCCGCGATCCCAAGTCGTTCTATCGTGGCCGTGAACGCCACGCCGCTCGCGCCCTCCTTCGCATACACGATCGATTTCGCCTCGAGCAGCGCCTTCTTGAAGGCGTCGACGGTCTTGATGTCAGGCTTGCGCCCGCCGGTTCGAATCGCGATCGCCAGGCCGGTCCGGGCAATCACCGCCCGCGTGTCGGCGGCGATCTTCCCGTGCGCGATCAGATCGTCCATGACAGACGGAGTGACGAAGGCGACGTCGAACGGCTCGCCCGCGTCGATCCGTTGTTTGATCGTGGACGCCAGGGCGTATGTCACCGTGACCTTGTGCTTCGTGGCGCGTTCGAACTGTGGGACCAGCTCTTCGACGACTGCCTTCAGCCCGTTGGAGCACAGGACCTTGATCTCGGCGGATTGCGCCACGCTCGCGTGAGCCAGCAGAAAGGCACTGACGATGATTGCGCTGAACAGGTGTTTCATGTGCATCTCCTCGCCGCGCTATTTTCCAGGTGATCCGATCCGTATCTTCTGCACGCCGTGTTCGTCTGCGTATTCGCGATTGTCCTCGCAGACGTACTCGAGCAGCGTGTAGCCCGGCGTGCGTTTGTACGCGAGGGTGTAAGTCCACGGCTTCTCGAGCGTGGCCGGATCCTCGATCGTGATCTCGTCCCAGACGATGTCCGGCGCGACGGAGTGGATGCGCTCTTTGATGCGCATGTCCTTGGAGTGCGTCATGTTCTGATACCGCACGCTCTCTTTGATCCCGACGGTATCGACCACCAGCGTGTCGCCTTCCCAATGCCCCACAGAATGTCCGAACCAGCCAGGCTCGACATCGTCGATCGGTTTCTGCGGCTGGTCGAGGATGATCCGGCGAACCTGGTTATACGCCTCCTGGATGATCGTCACCTGACCTTTGCTCTCGAGAATCTCCATCGGAAACGGACCGTTCATCATCGCGGGCATACCCTCGGGGAGGCACTGCACGACGCCGGCGGCGAAGGGCTCGCCCTTGAGGTCGGCCTCGCGTGAGGCCTGCTGCCTCGCCTGCCACTCCTTCAGGTACTGAGGCTTCAGCGGCGCCTGCGGTGCCGGCGGTGGCGCGTACGGATCCTGTCGTGGCGCTCCTCCCCTCGCCCCGACCGCTCCTCCGCGGGCCCCGGGGGCCCCGCGATAGCGATCGTACGAGCCACTCAGGTCCGGTCTGTTCGCGGACCGGGCGCCCTGTGCCCCGGCGTGGAGCTGGACTGACGCCGCGACGACGCACGCGAGCCATACCGCGCGCCGTGAAATCGTCTTCACATCCATGTCCGTTACTCCGTTTCCGGGGTTCGCTTGAAGGTCGTCACACCAGGAACGGGGGACTCCAGCTTGCGGCCGTCGGGTAGCGTGACGTCCAGGAGCAGTCCACCAGGCTGACCGCTCAAGAGAGGGGAGACGACGGCTCTCACCCGATCCCCGGCCTTGATCATGTTCGATCGCCAGCCGGTGCGCGACAACATGTTGATGCTCGTCAACTCGATCGTGAACGGCTTGACGCCGCCCTTGTCATCCGGCACATCCAGTTCAAGAAACGCATGCGGGTTGGTCCAGGTAAATTTCGTCACGGTGCCTTTGACGGTCACGGTTCGCGTGTGATCGAACACGGCGAAAGAATGATGGGCCAGCGCCGGGCCCGCCGTCGTCAGAACGAGCAGGCCCAATAACCCGCCCGTGTACCATAGTCGTCTGCCAAATCCCATGTCTTCGTCCCCCCGGGGTGCCCATTATGATTCAACCAGCCGATCGACGCCCTCAGTCGCGCTTCACGAGCACCGCACCCGTCGACATCGGCTGGACCGTGCGTTGATAGATTGACAGATACCCGGTCGCCTTCGGGAGCGCCGGCTCTCCCCGTCGCGCGCGGCGCGCGGCGAGGTCGCTTTCGGCAACGTTCAAATCGAGCGTGCGCGCGTTCACGTCGATCGTGATGCGGTCGCCGTTCTCGACAAGTGCCAGCGGTCCGCCGACAGCCGCTTCCGGTGAAACTTCCGCCACGGTCAACCCCTTGTTGCACAGCCCTGACAGCTGGCCGTCGGTGACGAACGCCACGTCGTTCGATAACCCTGCCGCATCGACGGCGAACACCACACGCGAGGCCGATCCGGCCATGGCGGGACCGCCCTTCGGCCCGCAGCCGCGTACGACCAGCACGCCGCCCGCTTCGACCTCGCCCTTCTGGATCCCCTGAATCGCTTCGACGATGTCGTCGTACACGACCGCTGTCCCGGTGAACTGCGTCCTTGTGTTCACGCCGCGCACGCCGGGCTTCACGATGGCGCTCTCGGGCGCGAGCGAGCCGTGAAGGACGACGATCGATGCGGCCCGCGAGAACGGGCGATCGAGCGGGCGGATGACCTCGTCGTTCCTGACGAGGACATCCGCGATATTTTCGCCGACTGTGCGCCCCGTGACCGTCCGCGCCGTGCGATCGAGCAGCGGCTCCAGCCGTTTCAGCAGCGCGCTGGCGCCGCCGGCGGCTTCGAAGGCGTCGATCGTGTCCGTGCCGTTTGGCGCGACCGCGCTCAATACCGGAATCTTTTCGCCGAGATCGTTGAACAGCGTGAAGACGTCGAGGTCTACCCCCGCTTCCATCGCAGTGGCCTGCAGATGCTTGATGCAGTTGATCGAGCCGCTGACCGCGAGCACGGCGGCCACCGCATTGTGAAAGGCGCCCTTTGTGAGGATGTCCCGCGGCTTGAGGTCCTCGGCGATCATTTCCACGATGCGCCGCCCCGAGGCCCGCGCCATGTCGAACATCTTCGGGCTGTTGGCGAGAACGGGCGCGCTGCCCGGAAGGCTCATCCCGATCGCTTCGACGACGATGTGCATCGAGTTCGCCGTGCCCATACCGGCACAGACACCGGGGCCACCGATGGCGTGATCGCACATGCCGCGGAGCGTCTCGTGAGAGAGTTTTCCGAACATCGCTTGAACCGACCCGAGAAACACATCCTCGATGTCGACGTGTTTGCCCTCGTACTGGCCGCTGGGCTGATAGCCGCAGATGACGAGGATCGTCGGGATGTTGAACCGTCCCGCTGCCATGAGATGAGCCGGCGGCGTCTTGTCGCACGACGAGAGGCAAATCATGCCGTCGAGCTGCGCGCCCTCGACGGCAATCTCCATGTCGTTGACGATCAGGTCGCGGCTCGCCAGCATGTAGCCGCCGCCCGCGCCGGCGCTGATGATGAAATCGCTCGGCGCGGCGGTACGGATCTCGAACGGCAGGCCGCCGGCCTCTCGCACCGCGTCCTTCACGATCGTCGCGATCCCGTCGAGATGGCTGAAGCAGATGGCGAGCTCGGACGAGCTGTTGACGACGGCAATCTTCGGCTTCAGCAGGTCGTCGTCGGTCAGCCCCAATGCTTTCCATTGCGCGCGGCGGACCGCTTCGCGCGGCGACCCGGGCTCGAAATTACTTCTCAGGGCTTTCGTCATTGCGCGTAATCTATCTCAAAATCGCGTCGGGCCTGATAAGGCCCGGCCTACGTACGAAGGCGGACCCTTTTGAGTACGTAGGGCGGACCCTATTGGGTCCGCCAGGAGGAACCCGTGGCGACACAAGTCCGGCAGAGCGTTCAGCCGGCGAATGAGCTCCTCGCCAAGCCGTCGTACTGGTACTACGTCCTCGGCCTGCTGACGCTCTGCTACGTCGCGAACGTCGTCGATCGGTCGCAGATCCTCGCCTCGTCACTCCAGTCGATCAAGCGCGAATTCGGCGCGAGCGATTTTCAGATGGGGATGCTGACCGGGCTCCCCTTCGCCTTGTTCTACTCGACGATGGGCATTCCGATCGCCGCATGGGCCGATCGATGGAGCCGGCGCAACGTGCTGGCGCTGTCCGTGGCGGCGTGGAGCGGCATGACGGCGCTCTGCGGAATGGCGGTGAACTTCGCGATGCTGTTCGGCGCGCGCGTCGGCACGGCGATCGGTGAAGCCGGCGGCAGTCCGCCCTCGCATTCGCTGATCTCGGACTATTTCCCGAAACTGCGGCGGGGCACGGCGTTTTCGATCTTTGCACTGGCGGTACCCATCGGCACGTCGCTGGGCGCGGCGATCGGCGGCTGGGGCAATCAACATCTGGGCTGGCGATCCACGTTCATGCTGGTCGGCTTCCCGGGCATTCTGCTGGCGCTCCTCGTGCGCTTCACCGTCGTGGAGCCGCCGCGCGGCTATGCGGATCAGGCGTCGCGCAAGGCCGCCACCGCCGAAGTCCCGGGCATGCTCGAAGTCCTGCGCTTCCTCTGGGCGCGTGCGTCGTTTCGGCACATGAGCCTGGCCACGGCGCTGCATTCGGTCGTCTGGTATGCCGGCGGCGCGTTCAACAACGCGTTCCTGCAACGCTCGCATCAGATGACCGCGCAGCAGGCGGGCTACTGGATCTCGGTGTTTGCTGCGGTTGGAGGCGTCGGAACGTTTCTCGGCGGGTTCGCGGCCGATCGGCTGAGCGCGCGCGCGCACGATCGACGCTGGTACTTGTGGGTCCCAGCCGTCGCCACCCTTCTGTCGGTGCCGTTTCAGTTCTTCACGTACTTGTCGCCGAGCCTCTCCATCGCGCTCCCGTCGTTCGCGGTGATGATGGCGATGGCCGCGGTGTTCTTCGCCCCGTCCTTTGCGATGACGCAGGCGCTCGCCGCGCTGCGGATGCGCTCCGTGGCGACGTCCGTGCTCCTGTTCGTCCAGACGCTCATCGGGCAGGGGATCGGCCCCTCCGTCGCGGGCTTTATCAGCGACCGGTTGGCTTCGTCTGTCGGCACGGCCTCGCTGCGCTACGCGCTGGTCATCGTCGGTCTCGTGAACGTGTGGGCGGCGGCGCACTACGTGTGGGGCGCGCGAACGTTGCGGCAGGACCTCGAGCGGACGGAGCGGCTGGCCACGGCATGACGGAGTCAGAGCTCAACCGCTGAGGACGCAGAGGACGCAGAAGTTGTAAGGGCGGGCCTTTAGGCCTGCCCAAGACGTTCATGAAACTGACCAAGGGCGAGCGGGCAATGCTCGATGGCCGCGAGGGTAAAGCGCGGCAGAAGGCGATGGATCTGCTCGTCCGATACGCCGAGGCGCTGGGCGCGGAGCGGTTCGTCGACACCAACAACGTGGCCGGCGTGCCCGGTTCAGCCAATCCCTTCCTGCAGAATTACTACAGCCGTTTCGCGGGCAGCGAATACGACGCCATCTTTTCGTACTTCGATCTCGACGCCGATGAACTGGTGGACGTGCCGCCGGCGCTCGTGCACACGTGTCACCTCCAGGGCGGCGTCGATCCGGAGCACTGGGACACGCTTGGCGCGAAGCCCGAAGTCTTCAAGATCTATCGGGACCGGGAAGCGTTCGCGGCCAATCACGGCGTTCAGATTCTGAAGACGTGCACGCCGTACCTGGCCGGCAACGTGCCGGTCAAGGGCGAGCACTGCGCCTGGATGGAGTCGTCGGCCGTCGTGTACGGCAATTCAGTCCTCGGCGCGCGGACCAACACCGAAGGCCGCGAGAGCACGAGCGCCGCGATGATCACCGGGAAGATCCCCGATTGGGGACTGCATCGAACGCAGAAGCGCCTGGGCACTCATCGCATCGAGGTCGAGCACACGGTCGAGAGCGTCATGGACTGGGGCATGCTCGGCTACTTCGTCGGCGACGTCGTGCAGGAGCACATTCCCGTGCTGACCGGGAATTACAGCCAACCGGATCTGGTGCGCCACAAACACTTCGGCGCCGCGGCCGCTTCTTCAGGCGGCATCGAGCTGTATCACATCGTCGGCGTGACGCCAGAGGCTGCCACGCTCGAGACGGCGTTCGGCGCCAACACATCGATCGAGTCGCTGGCGTATGGACGAGCGGAGCGGCGGCGAACCTACGACCAGCTGAATGCCAACGCGCACGATCCAGACGTCGATTACGTCATGCTCGGATGCCCGCACGCCGCGTTCGAACAGATTCAGGAAGTGGCCGCGCTGCTCGACGGACGGCGAGTCAGCGGGAACTGCCGGCTGTGGATCTTCACGTCGCGCGCGGTGAAGGAGATCGCGGACCGCGAGGGCCACACCAGGATCATCACGGATGCCGGCGGCGTGTTGATGACCGATACCTGTTCCGCGTTTGCGCAGGCGCTGCCGCCTGGCACGAAGGTCGCGGCGCTGGATTCGGCCAAGCAGGTGCACTATCTGCCGGCGATCATGGGCATTCAGGCGTGGTTTGGCTCGACGCGCGACTGCATCAATACGGCGATCACGGGGCGGTGGAACCCCGAAGAGCTATGAACGGACTGGAACCGCGATGCATGCAGGAACCGCGCCAGAAAGAAAAGACTCCCGACCCCTTTTTCGGAGGCTGATGGAAACAATCGTCCTGCGCGGCCGCTCGGTGGTTCCTGGCTGGGCTGAGGGTGAAGCGCTTGTCACGCGTGACGCGGTCCCGGGCTGGGGCGGCGTCAATCCGGTACAGGGCATCATCACGGAAACGCGGCATGAGCTTCGCGGGCAGAGCTTCAAGGACAAGGTGCTGGTGTGCCGGGGCGCGAAGGGCTCGTCAGGCTGGTCGGCGATGTATCACATCGCGCGCCTCGCAGGGACGGCGCCGAAGGCGCTGATCTTCAACGAGATGACGACGAAGGTGGCGCTTGGAGCGGTGGTGATGCGAATCCCGAGCGTCACCGATCTCGATCGGGATCCGCTGGAGATCATCGAAACCGGCGACTGGGTGATCGTTGACGGCGACAAGGGGACCGTCGAAGTTCAGAAAGATCGAACGTCTGCTACTTCTTTCCGGCCCGAGCGCGGTCGATCCAGGCCATGATCCGATCCGCGATCTGCTTGTTGTTCCTATCCAGCATCATCATGTGAGTGTTGCCGTGGATGCCGGCTTCCGGAAGATAGTCGACGGTCAGCTTCAGCGTCGGATTTGCGGCGGCGACTTTCTTGCAGCTCTCGATGCCGAATGGCGGCGGCGCGCCCGCCACGATGGGATCGCCTGCCATCAACAGGACAGGGACGGTGTCTGGAAACGTTGGACGCGCATCGGTGATCGCGTTGCAGGACCCCAGCGCTTCGATCGCGACGTACGCGTTGAAGAGATCGGGGCGCGCAATGAGCGTCGGATACACGCTGAGGCCGCCCTGCGAGTGCGCGAGCACGACGGCCGGTCCAATCTTCTCCAGCAGCGCAATCAACGCCTTCGAATTCGGAACCGGACCGTTTTGCGCACTGAAGAACCAGTCGGGCACGAGCTGCGCCAGGTACTGATCCAGCGCCTCGATCGGGAAGTTGGAGTTGCGCAGCCGGAACCCGCCCACCGCCAGTTCTTCATCACACGTCAACAGATTTGGCAGCGTGTTCGGCGCCGCATCGCCACTCCTGACCGCCGCCAGACTTTCCTGGCTGATCGGCGAACGTCCGCGGTACGTGGCGTCGACGACGTAAACCGGGTGGCCGGCGCGGGCGAAGATCGTGTCCCATCCCTCGCGGCCGTCGGGCGTCGTCTCGAAGCTCTTGCCCGTGTGACATCCGCCGGACCACATGACGACCGGGACCTTGCGCCGGCTGGTCGAGGGAATCATGTACCGTACGTACATCCCGCCGTCCCAGATGTGGCCGGGCCTGTTGGGACCTCCACCGCCCGAGTGCTTGATCTCAGTCCGTTGACCGCCGACGTAGAAGCTCCCCACCGCTTTGAGCGTGATCGGCTTTTCGTCTGCGACGGCAATCGCCGATTCAACCGTGATGAGCGCCGCGCACAATATGAGTGTCTTCATGAAAACTGTCCTAATCCTTCCGATCCAGGTTGTCGAACAAACGCTGTTGCAGTGTCTCGTGGTCGATCTCATGCACTGGCCCCGATCCCGCGAGATCGAGCGCGTGCGCCGCGGCAGCGCCCATCGCGATGCACGGCCCCATCACGCGGATCGCTGACAGCGCTTCAACATCCGCGTCCACACATCGTCCCGCGGCGACGATATTGTCGGCATCCCTCGGCAGCATGCACGACAGCGGAATGTAGTAGACGTGGTCGGGTTCGAACCGCTCCCAGTGGACCAGGTCTTTGGCGTTGTGAAGCTCGACCCACCACGCGCAGCGGGCGGCGGCGTCCGCCGGCCGCTGGCGCGAGCGAATATCGTCGAGCGTCAGTTGTCGCCGTCCGACAATCCAGCGCGTCTGACGGAGACCCGGATTCCCGTACGTGCGAATACGCGCATTCGCGAAGATCCGAGGGAACTCCGCTTTGAGAAATCGAATGACGTTGTCTGCCTGGCGGCGTCCCTCGGCCACCATGGACGCCATCGCCAACGGATCGAGCGCTGTTTCCAGGTGCGTGACGTTGGCCAGCATGAACGACTTGCCGGGGAAGGGCATCAGAAAGCCGTCGTGTCGGACGAGCCCGAACTCCGGGCCGCGGGCGACGAGCCGATCGTGAACATCCTTGATGACCAGCTCTTTGACCGCCTCGGTGTCGTAGCCTTCGAGCAGGAAGTTCAGTGAGCCGTACACCGGCGCATCAGGCTCCCGCACCTCGAGGCCTGCTTCGTAGCTGAGGCTCGCGTCACCTGACGCGTCGACGTATCCGGTCGCGTCGATTCTGACGGGTCCGAACCGCGTGGCCAGCTCCACGTACTGCACGCGTCTGTCTGTGGACGCGACGTCGGTCAACACTGCCCCGAGCACCGCGCGAATGCCGGCCTCCTCGACCTTGCGCTCGATCCATCGGCCCAGCCGCACTTCGTCGTACTGGAATGTAATGGTGGAGGTCATCGACATGCGGCGGCTGAGTGAGCCTTCCGCCGTGAGGTCGGCGATGAGATCGTCCGCGATGCCGTGTGTGATCTGGTACGGATGAGGGCCGTGCGTGTACAAGCCGATGATCGTGCCGATGATCGATCCGATCGCCTGGCCGCCAAGTGCCGGCGCCGCGTCGACGATCACGACCCTGAGTCCGAGCTTCGCCGCCTCCAGCGCCGCAGACACACCCGCGATGCCCGCGCCCAGGACGCAGATGTCGGCGGCCACCGTCTTCGCGCCGCGCGTCTCGGGACGCCGCACGGTCCGTGTTGCGATCGAGTCCATCTGATGTCGCGCAGGACTTTAGCAGATGTGGCGCAGGACTTTAGCGGATGTGGCGCAGGACTTTAGTCCTGCGAGAGTCCTGCGAAGCCAGCGACCGATTACATCCAGAGGTTACAATCGCACCGTGACCGCCCCTCGCGTGAGGTTTGCGCCGTCCCCGACCGGTTATCTGCACGTCGGCGGTGCCCGGACCGCCCTGTTCAACTGGCTCTTCGCCCGCCGAATGGGCGGTGTGTTCGTGCTGCGCATCGAAGACACCGACGCCCTGCGTTCATCGTCCGACATGGTTGAAGGGATTCTCGACGGTTTGCGGTGGCTGGGTCTCGAATGGGACGAAGGGCCGAAGATCGGCGGTCCTTACGGTCCGTACTTCCAGTCGGAGCGGGTCGCCCGGCATCGCGCGATGGTCGATCGCCTCATCGCTAGTGGCCACGCGTACTACTGCTACTGTTCGACAGACGATCTGAAAGCCAAGCGCGAAGCGGCGGAGGCGGCCGGCGGCGCGTGGCGCTACGATCGCACGTGCTGCGGCCTCACAAAGGACGACATCGCCGCGCGCGATCGGAGTCACTCGCCCCGGGCCGTTCGCTTCCGCGTTCCCGACGGCACGATGCGCTTCGATGACCTCGTCCACGGATCGATCGAGTTCGACTGCGCCAACATCGAGGACTTCGTCATCCTCCGATCCGATGGCCAGCCCACGTACCAGTTGTCCGTCGTCGCCGACGATCTGGAGATGGCGATTACGCATGTGGTGCGGGGCGACGATCACATCTCGAACACACCGAAGCAAGTCCTGCTTTACGAAGCGGTGGGCGCGCCGCTGCCGCGGTTCGCGCATGTGCCGCTCATTCTCGGCCCCGACAAGAAGCGCTTGAGCAAGCGTCACGGCGCGACGTCGGTGATGGAGTACGCGCGGCAAGGATATGTGCCGGAGGCGATGGTCAATTTTCTGGGGCTGCTTGGCTGGTCGCCCGGTACCGACCAGGAGCTCTTCAGTCGGGACCAACTGATTGCAGCGTTCACACTGGAGGGCATCGGCGGCGGCGATGCCGTCTTCAATCCTGAAAAGCTGGATTGGTTCAGTCAGCAGCACATCGCGCGGCTCGCGCCCGACGAGCTGGCTATCCGGCTGAAGCCGATCTTCGAAGCCGGCGGCATGTGGGACGAAACCTTTCTCGGCTCCAGGCGCGCGTGGTTCTTCGCGGTGCTCGAGCTGTTGAGACCGCGCGCGCGCCGGCTCAACGATTTCATGGAGCAGGGACGGTGTTTTTTCACCGATACGGTTGAGTACGATTCAGCCGCCGTCGAGAAACATCTACGCCCCGCCGGAACTTCCGAGCATCTGATGGCCGTTGAGGCCGAGCTGGACCGGTTGACGACCTTCGATGTGATGTCGATCGAAGCGGCAATACGGGCAACGGCCGAGGCGGGAGATGTGAAAGCGGCGACGCTTATTCACGCCATTCGAGTCGCGATCACGGGAAAATCAGTCAGTCCGGGACTCTTCGAAGTCGTCGCGCTGGTCGGTCGTGAGCGGACTCGTGCGCGGCTGCGGGCGGCGGTCCAGTTGATTTCCTCGCCTCGTCTCTGATCGGTCCTCAGCTGGTGCCTCACGCAACGTGCTGAGCCCGCACCGGTTGGCGGCGGCGGGCACTTCTTACGCAGTCAAACGGTTCAAGACCCAGTTGGGCACGGAGCTGTTTCCGTAAGTTCTTTTACTGCTGAGACTTATGAAGGGGTGTCGTGGCATCCCCGTTGCAGCCCAAGTGTTTAATCCCGGGGTATTGCCGGGTGGGAGGCAACGGTGGCAACAGAGGATCGCGGATTTGCGTCGATGGACCGAAGCAAACAACAAGAGATCGCGAGCAAGGGCGGCAAGGCGGCGCATCAGAAGGGCACGGCTCACGAGTGGACGTCCGAAGAGGCGCGGGAAGCCGGCCGCAAGGGCGGAATGGCCAGTCATCGCCGGAAGCAGCAGAGCAGCGACGAGACGACGAGGAGCATGAGCGAGACCAGCGTCGGCTTCGAGCGATGATGGGCAGCGGAAGCGACGATCTGCAGTAATCAGCGGCCTGCCAGCAGCAGCCGGCGCGCCTGTTGCCGCTCAGCTTTTCGATTGGGTATAATCAAAAGTTCGAGCCTCAACGCGCGAGTCGGCTGGTACTGGGAGGTCGTCCAACGGTAGGACGCATGCCTCTGGAGCATGTTATCGGGGTTCGAATCCCTGCCTCCCAGCCAACTCATTCGGACTGAGATAACCAGATTATTTTCAGACATTTCCGGCCACAAGCACCCTCGTTTTTGGGGCGGGCCGCGCCGGCTTCTCAACCCATTCCTCGCGTTTCCAATGTCTTTCCTGAGTAGTCGTCGCGGAATGTCGCATCGACGTGGATCGCGTAATCGTTTCGTCTTACCGAGGACACTGCGACGTGAACGTCACGTTTCGAGTCTCGCTCAACTCCGTGGCGATGACCTCCGCCGGGATCTACAGAGTTGTCAACACCGCCGTCAAGCCCTCTGCAAACCGGATGGGCAGCGTGGATGAGTCTCGCGCAGCAACGACGACGGGGAAGCCTGTGTCGTATTGACCAGCAGGATCACGCGTGGTTGTCTGCTGAAAAGGACGCCGAGGGCGGTAGGGGATGACGCCTCGCGCG
Organism: Vicinamibacteria bacterium; assembly: GCA_041485905.1. GTDB lineage: Bacteria > Acidobacteriota > Vicinamibacteria > Vicinamibacterales > CAVVIG01 > JAHFUI01. The sequence goes on along the minus strand of JBGPKK010000064.1, from coordinate 2,724 downwards.
GAGTGAATCGACTCAGCCGATCGAGGAGCTAGCGTGTGCAGCGTACGACCACCATCGCTCACTGGTCCACGTTGGTCACGCGCGCGCCGTGAAGCGCTAACGCCCTTGTGGCCGGACCACGCCCTGCTCGGCCTTCGTCACCGCTCTCACACCTTTGTAAAGGAAACGCTGCACACGTGCTCCGGTATAGGTTTCGGTCGCATAGAGATTGCCCATCGAATCGGTCGCAAGGTTATGGACGCCGAAGAACTGCCCGGGGCCCCGCCCGCCGTCGCCGAACGAGGTCAACACCTCGAGCGAACTCCGAAGCAGGATGTTGATCTTCTCGTCCACGCCGTTGGCCGCGTAGATATAGGTCTGCTGCGGATCTCGCGAGAAGGTCATGTCCCACACGGAACCGGACCGGAACGTGTTGGAATCGACGAACGCCTCCTTCACGAACGTGCCGTCCTTGCGAAAGACCTGAATGCGATCGTTGACCCGATCGCAGACGTAGACCAGGCCATCATTCGAGACAATCGCACAGTGCACGGTGTTGAACTGCTTTGATGGCGCGCCCTTCGGGTTGTAAGCCGGCACTTTCTCGTCGCTGGGCTTGTTGCCGTAGGCGCCCCAATGCCGCTTGTACTTGCCGGTCTCGGTGTCGACGACGATGACGCGCCGGTTTCCATAGCCATCGCCGATGTACATCTCGTTGGCTGACACGTCCTCCCAGATCTTCGTCGGCTGCCAGAAATTGTCGACGTCGTTGCTGCCGTTGTGGACGCCGTGCGTCCCGATCTGCAACAGAAACTTTCCGGCGTTATCGAACTTCAGTACCTGCGTGTCCTTGTTTCCGTTGCCGGCCAGCCAGACGTTGCCGCGATGGTCCACGGTGATGCCGTGGTTGCTGTCCGGCCAGTCGTAGCCTTTCCCGGGACCGCCCCACGACTTCACCAGCGTGCCTGCCTGGTCGTACACGAGAACGGGTGGCGCTACCTTGCAGCACTTCCCGATTGGCATGGGACTGGGCGGGGCAGTGGTCGGCGCGGCACCCGGCCGCGCCTCGTCGTCTCGACCCCTGGCGTCGCCGACCATGAGGTCGGCCGCCTTGAAGTTGTCCTCAACGGTATTGGGGCGATGGATCGTCCACACGTTGTCTTGGGCGTCCACCGACAGGCCGATCGTCGATCCCGTCACCCAGTGGTTTGGCAGCGGCTTTGGCCACAAGGGATCGACTTCGAAGATGGGCGCTTGCTTGCCAGATCCCTGCGCCTCGACCGTGGGGATCGTCCGCGCCCCGACGAGCCCAAGAACGAACAACAGCGCGACCGCGATGCCCACCTGTTTGGCGATTTGGAAGTTCATCGGCCTTCTCCGTGAAAATTCCCCGCAAGACTACGCCAGGACCGGGGGAAACGATAGTCGAAAAGCCAGGCCTCTGCGGCGCCTTGGAGATCCCGTTCTTGTCTTGGCCTCCATTCGGTCGTGGACTTCCGTCCGCCCCGATTCGTTCCGCCGTGGTGGGCCATCCACCGGCCGTCCAGCGAAAACGTGCCATAGACCTCGCCGAAGGGGATCTTCCCCAGATGAGAGGCGGAAACAGCCGACCTCGCCGCGAGAGTAGGTGCGAGCCACGTCGCTGTTGACGGACGACGCGGGCGGCTTTACGGAAAAGCCGGCAGCGGTGCGGGGACCCCGGGCGCGAGCGGCGTACGCGCGGTGTTGAGCAGCATCGCGACCATTGTGTAGTAGCCCGAGATGCTCACCGCGTCCACGACGGCCTGCTCGCCAAACTTCGACACCGCCCGGGCGTAGGTGGAATCGCTGACCGTTCGATTGTGGAGTAGTTCCTGGATCAGGTCGTACAGGCTCGCCTCGTCTTCTGCCATCTGCACGGGTCGACGGCCTTCCGCGACAGCTTTGGCGACCTCGGGATTCAATCCGCCTTTGACCGCGAGCGGGTGATGAGCGTTCCACTCGTAGTTCTGACCCCATTCCCGGGCGGTCATGAGAATGACGAATTCACTCAGTCTGGGCGGCAGCGTGCTGTTGAAGCGCAGGTAGTCGCTCAGCATCAGGGTGCGCGACATCAGTTCCGGACTTCGTGTCAGCACGGCCCACGGGCCGCCGGGCTCCCCGCCGCGTGCCTTCTTGAATTCATCAACGGTCTTCTTCTGCGCCGGTGTCAGCTTGTCGGCGGGTATGGGCGGCATTCTGTCCTGGGCGCTCGCGAATGCCCCGGAGACCAGTCCGAACACGAACGTGCCTGCCAACAGGCGCACGATTGTCTTGGTGCATCCGCATGTCATCGGAACCTCCAGGGCACGGCGTCCCGCATTCGGGGGGACGCAGCGCGGTTGATGCCGGAATTCTACACGCCTTGCGCTGACGCGATCGCTGACCAACAGCAGGGTGTGGAGTCGGCGCGAGTTTCTCTTTAGACCGGTTGAATCGGCCCGCGACCAGGCGGGAGTCATCCGTTATACGGTCCCAGGCACGTGTTGGAGGCGACGGATCCCGGCGAAGGCTGATTCGAGCAGATTGCCGGGATGACCACGGAGCAGATGGCGCGCATGGAGCGCGAAATGGAGAAGGTGCAGTGGGACTTGAAGACGGTCGAATCACGCTACGGCGAGGACGTGCTGCAGTTGGTGATCGCCTCCGGCTACTAAGCAGGCCGATGCGCCTTGAGGAAGGAATGGATTTGGCGCACCGCCAGGGGAATCCGCTCTTTGGGTTCTT
>JBGPKK010000063.1:0-23353 GCA_041485905.1 Vicinamibacteria bacterium | reverse complement strand
GGCATGTTTGGCGCGCGAGCGATCGCGGACATGTTCCAATGGCCGACACGAGTGTCCTCGAACGCGATCGCCCTCGCGTTCGGTTGCTCGGCAGCCGTCGGCGTGTTCTTCGGTTACTACCCGGCGCGCCAGGCGGCCAACCTCGATCCCATCGAGGCGCTGAGATTCGAATGAGCGCGAGCGTGGCGTCGAATTCATGGAGGGAGCAGGCATGCGACTGATCCTGGCTGCGGCGGCGATCGCGTTGTCTTTTCAAGCTGCATCGGATCAGGCGCCGGCCACCCTTGTCAGCACGATTGAGCTTCCTCGTGTCGAGGGCCGCGTCGATCATCTTGCGGTCGACGCAAGCACGCAGCGGCTGTACGTGGCCGCACTCGAGAACAACACTGTCGAGGTGATCGATCTCAAGAGCGGTCGTCACGCCAGGAGCGTGCCAGGGTTTCGCGAGCCTCAAGGCATTGCCGTGGTGCCTGACGGGAAGCTTGTGGCCGTCGCGAACGGTCAGGGTGAAGGCGTGCAGTTCATCGACGCGGGCGACTACCGTCTGACCAGGGCGGTTCGGCTCGGGAACGATTCAGACAACGTCCGGTACGACCTGGCGGCCAAACGTCTCTTCGTCGGATTTGGCGGCGGCGCCCTGGCGGCGGTCAGCCCCGCCGACGGAAAAGTGCTCGGCGAAGCGAAGCTTGCCGGTCACCCCGAATCATTTCAACTCGAACGATCCGGCTCCCGCATCTTCGTGAACGTTCCGGCGGCCGATCAGATCGCGGTGGTCGACCGGGCGACGATGAAGGTTGTCGCGACCTGGCCCGTTGTCAGCGCCAAGTCGAATTTTCCGATGGCGCTCGATGAGGCGAACCATCGCATGTTTGTCGGGTGCCGTCGCCCGGCCAAAGTGCTGGTGTACGACACGACGAGCGGAAAGGAGCTCACGTCGTTTGACATCGTCGGCGACACCGACGATCTCTTCTACGACGCCCCGCGCAAGCGGCTGTACGTCACCGGTGGCGACGGCTTCCTCGACGCGTTTCAGGACCAGAGTGCGAATCGATTCGCGCGCATCGCTCACGTGGCAACGGCGGCGGGCGCTCGAACATCGCTCTTCGTGGCCGAACTGAATCGGCTGTATCTCGCCGTTCCGCACCGCGGCAGTCAGAGGGCAGAAATTCGGGTGTACGAAATACGTTAACCGGGCGGAATCGTGAGGAGACGCACATGAGGAAGCACATCGTCAGTCTGTTCGGTATGGTTGCGCTTGCGCTGCTGGCGGTCACTGCGGGACACGCGCAGCCGAAGGGCGACAAGGTCACGATTCGCGGCGAGATCGTCGATACGTGGTGCTACCTCGAGGGAGGTGATCACGGAGCAGCGCACCGCGCGTGTGCGATGACGTGCGCCAAGGCCGGCAATTCGATCGCGATCCTCGATTCGAAGGGCAGTCTGTACTTGACCGCCGGCATCAAGGATCATCAGCCGGCCCGAGACGTGCTTGTCGAGAAAATGGGCCAGAACATCGCCGCGACCGGCACGCTCGTCAAGAAGGGCGGCCTGCAAATGCTGTACGTTGAATCGGTGAAGTAGTCGGACGCGGGGCGGTTGCTCGGGGTGGGGACGAATCTCTCAATTTCATGACGGCACGACTCTGGAAACCGGGAAATCCAGCTTGAGACCGACATAGATTCGCAGCTGGGGCGCCCCGAGGTTTCCATACCTGAGGCTCTTTCCGATCGCAGCGTGGATCTGCAGGTATGAAAGGAGTTCCTGCTTGAACCCCACGTCTCCGGCAAAACGCGCCGCCTCTCCGGGGCTGTCACTGTTTCTCCAGTAGACGTCCGAAACGAGCTTGCTCTTGTCGCCGACTTTGTATTCCTGGCCGAAGGCGAGGAACAACACGTCCCGCCTTTCCTGGCGAAGACCATTGATCACTGGTTGCCCGACAAAGGTATAGCCCACGTTCCCCAGCGCGGTGAACCGGCCCAGGGTCTTTTGCGACCGTAGCCGAAGCTCATAGTCCACCGCTCCGGATCCCAATCCCTCCTTGGAATCTCCGTTGTCCAGCTTGGCCTCCACGGAAAGAGCCGCGCCAGGCCGCCGCTTTGTCTCGCGCAGGAACATCATCTTGGTCCCGACCACTGCGTCGCCGAACCCTATCCGCCCGTTGCTCTGGGCCGGAGCTAGGGAAAGGTACGGCACCTCGATCGTCAGCTCCAGCCGGGACGACACACCGAGCACCAGTTCGATGAAAGGAATCTGGCGCTCGAGGTCGCCCGTCTTCTGATAGCGCGTGCCCAGGAACAGTTCCGCCACGCCTTTGTCGGCGGTGGGAACGTCCCCGGCCACAAGGGGCACAATGGCGAACGCTTCCTGGTTGGCCCCCGCGACCAAGAGGGCGACCGTCGCCCATAGGAGAGTTGTGGCAGCCCTTGTCACTTGCGGGCCATCGAAAAGTCGTCGAAATAGACAATCGAGTCCGCCTTGGTCCACAGCCCGACCTTGCCGGCATCCGTGAAGGTCCCATCCGTTGCGTCCAACACCTTCGTACCGTCGTAGTAGACGGCGAAATGGTCACCGCCTGCCTCGACGCGAAGCGTGTGCCAGATATTTGAGGCCACCTCGACGTTCTGGCTCAACAAGGCCTGGCGCTCGCCGTTCACCACGCGGTAGATCGTGCAAGTGTCCTCGAGCGCGTTGCACCGCGCGAGGTAGTAGCTGTTCTGATCGCGGTACCGCCAGACGAGACCGGCACCTTGATCACCTGTGCCTGATACCGGTTTGAACTGCACGGTGAGATCGACGTCCCTGGCGGTGAAGTCGCTGTACACGGCCACAGGGAACCGATTGTCGGTCGGGTCGGCGTCGGTCTGCGCCAACACATTCCCGTGCGCCGCATCGTTCTTCCTGACGAGCCAGACTCCCGGTCTGCCCTGCCCGGTTAGTACGAACGCGAATCCTTTTGGCGGCCTTCCGGGATCATCCGAGTCGAAGTTGATCGTTGTGCTCTGTCCGAAAAGGACGGCGAAGCCCAGGCACACAAAGACCGGTATCAGCGAGCACCTTGACCCGTGCATAACGCTGCCGTCTACTTCGCTGCGTTGGTCTCGTCGACCGCGCTGCGCAGCGTCCTGGCGAGCTTCAGCGCGTCGTCGTTCGCCCAGAAGTGCATGTAAAGAAGGCGCGGGGCGTCGTCCAGCGCATGGCTGTGCAGCGCGACGGCTTGAACGCCGTTGTCTTGCAGAACCTTCATCACGGGTCCTACCTCTTTCGCCGTCATGGCGAAATCGCCGGCTATCGCTGCCCGTCCATTCCCGGTGGGCTGGAAATTGATGGCAGTGCCCGCCCCCATCGACGGTGGCGTCTCCATCCCGTCTTCGGTGAGCTTCTCCGCGCGTGGGGCGCTGAAGTGGAGGACTCCGCCGCTCACGGTGCCTGGGCGACCCATGATCTTCTCCACAGCGGCCACGTCGAATCCAAGATCGGCGGCGGTTTCCTTCGTGCCGCCGCCCTGAGGCAGAGGCGTTTTGGTCAGCCCAACCGCGTGCTTGATCGTCTGGGCCAATTTCACCGGATCACCGTGTCCGCCCATGTGGACGTACATGATTTTCGGCGATTCGCCGATCAGATGGTTGTGAAGCGCCGTGACTTCGACACCTCCGCGCTGGAGAGCTTTCATCACTGGAGCGACTTCGTCTTCGGTGAGGACGAGATCGCCCATCACCATCGCATCGTTGCTGCCAACGTGGTGGAACGCCGCCCAGGCGCCGAGTGCAAGAGCCGGTTTGACTTCGGTCCCGGCCAAGGTGACATGAAGGTCCCCGCGCGGCATGTTGAACCGGATGACCCCTGCGGGCAGGTTGGCCCCTGCAAATCCGAAGACGTCTTCGACCGTCTTCCACTCCGCTCCCTGGGCCGAGCTCGTTGACGTGCCCGGCATGGACAACGCGGTGAGAACAAGTGCGGCGACGAACGCGCGGTGCATGTTCATAATGCCTGTTTTCTCCTTTGAATCGAGAACGGATGTCCGTTGCGGGAGGACGGCCGACAGGACGATCGTAGGTCACGTGTGCAATGGCCGTGTGTACCCGATCGCACACGTGAGCTGCTGCAAGTCTAGGAACCCCGGACTTCCTCCGGTGGATGCACTGCCACGAACTGCTTGTAGAGCAACAGGTCGTAGATGATTTTCAGCGTTCCAGCGATGAAGAACGGCAGGTTGATGAGTGCGGGCCGCGCAAACAGGAAACCGACAAAGAGCGGGCTGATGGCGGCGCCAGTCGTCCGTGCCACGCCCGTGATGCCCGCAGCTGCGGATCGCTCCTCCGGACTGACGACGGCCATGATGTAGGACTGTCTCGTGGGCACGTCCATCTGACTGATGCTGAACCGCACCAACAGGACCAGGACGGCCAGCGGCAGGGTCGGCATCAGCGGCACCAGAATGAGCAGGACGTTCGAAGGCAGATGCGTGGCGACCATGGTCTTGATCAGGCCGAAGCGCGAAGCCAGCCGTGACGCCAGCAACGCCGAGATCCCCGCAAAGATGTTGGCCCAGAAAAAAATCGCGCCGAGCGTTTCCGGCTGAGCGCCGAAGCGCAGGTAGAACCAATACGCGGCGAAGCTTTGGACGACGAAGCCGCCCCCGAAAGAGTCCAGGGCGAACAGGGCCGATAGCTTCACCACGACATCCCGCGATCGATCGAGTCCGGAGAGGCCGGCGAACGTCGCGCGAAACGCCTTCTTCTCGCCACGTGTCGTCGCCTCGGCGCCGCGCGACACACGGGAAAACAAGACAGCCAGGACCACGCCCAGTGCCGCGTACAGAATCACCACCATCCGGTAACTGCTCACAGGGGCCATCGCCCTCTGCTGCAACACGCGTGTGGCGGTGCCTCCAGCCAGCGCGCCGAGCGCGGTCGCCAGCGATCCGCTGAGCGTGTACCAGGCAAACACTTCGGTTCTGGTCCGATCGGTCACGACATGCGCGAGTGCGGCCTGCTCAATCGAGAGAAACGGTCCCACTTCATTACCGCTCGGACTGATGACGCCGACGGTTCCCGCGAGCACGAGCAGCCAGAGGTTCGTTGTGGATGCGAAGACGAGCCCGGCAGCCGTCATGAGCCCCGCCCCGACGATCAGCATGCGGCGGCGTCCGATCCGATCGGCGCGGGTCGTGAGGAAGAGGGAGACGACAGTGTCGCCGACGAGCGTCAGCGTCAGCAGCATGCCGGTTTGCGGCGCGCTCAGCCCGACGCCAACCAGATAGAACACCAGCACGACCGACAACGACCCGTACGCAAACAGCCGAACGAACCGGGTGCCGAAGAGCAGCCAGCCGTCACGCGTGAGATGTTGAAGCGCGGTCGGTAAGGTCAACCGTGGCCCGCTGTTCGAAGTCTCGGCCACTATTGAAACATCTTCGTCTTCGGCGCCGCATCCTTCCGGAATTCATGCGACATGTTGTAGAAGCCGGCAGCCGAGAGCGTCACCGTCACGTCAGCGTTGCTCGGATTCTCCCAATACCACCCGTGGATGCCTGCGAACGGCGCCGTGAGCGTGCCCGACGCCGTGTCCTTCGCATCCTTCTTCTCGAAGCTCTCCGCATAGCCACGCGGCGCGCCGTCCGGCTCGGCGTGAAGCTCGTAGTTGACGCGGCCGGTCGCTTTCCACGAATAGAGCAGCGCTTCACCCTTGTCGAGGCGGTACTTGTATTCGACCGATTCCCGAGGCCCCAGCTTGAATTCGACCGTCTCGTTCTGATAGCTACGCTCCTGCGGCGCGACCGTCGCAGCGCCGCCGGCGCTGCCGGCGCGCGACGCCTGGAACCCGTCCAGGTTCTTCTTGACGTCGCTCATCGCGGTGAGGCCCAGCTTCCGGCCGATCCCGAGCGGATCGACGCCGAATTCGGCAGGCAACACGGCGATGACGAGGAGCAGCCCTGCCACCAGCAATGCCGCCCCGACATTGAGCGCGATCTGCTCTCTTGCCACAACCGCCGGCGCGCCCGCGTTCGTCTCAGTCGTTGCCATCATGCCCCCAGGAAATAGCCGGACAGTTGATATCCCACGAGCAGGAAGCCGCACGCCATCAGGACGCCGTTGGTCACGAACGCGTGTCGAAGAAATCCGCTGCGGGTCCGCCAGTAGCTCAACACCAGAAGGACGAAGGTCAACGCAATGACCTGGCCTATCTCGACGCCGACGTTGAAGCCGACGATGTTGGCTACGAGGCCGTTGGGCGAGAGCGCGAGATCCTGAAGCTTCGTCGCCAGGCCAAAGCCGTGAAACAGCCCGAACACCAGAACGGCGACGCGCGTGTTGGGCTGGAAGCCCAGGAAGCGCCTGAAGCCGTCGATGTTGTCGAACGCTTTGTAGACGACGGAGAACCCGATGATGGCGTCGACGATGTACGGATTCGCCTTGACGCCTCCGAGCACACCGACGAGCAGCGTCAGGCTGTGGCCGATCGTGAAGAGGCTCACGTATTGGACGATGTCTATCCTTCGATACAGAAAGAAGATGACGCCGACCAGGAATGCCAGATGGTCGTACCCGGTGACCATGTGCTTGGCGCCCAGGTACATGAGCGGACCGATGGCGCGGCCCTGAATGGACTGCAAGAACACGGCGTCCTTGCCCGACACGCCGTGCGCGCTGAGGTGACCTGCGCACAGGATCACGAGCAGCGCGACGGTCAAGGACCAGACGATGGACGTTCGCATCTTATGAACCTCGCTGATACTTGAGATGGCAGCCATCGCACGTCATGTTGATCGCTTCACCGGATGCCAGCACCTGGTCGGCGCTCTTGGCCTGCGTCGCCTTCAACGCGACCGTGCCGGCCTCGATGAGCGCGCGCGACTGCTTGACCCAGTCGCCTTTGTCCACCACGCGGCTACCCATCAACATCAGGTTGCCTGATTCGATGAGGGCCGCCGCGCTGTTGCCCACGGCTTCCCATTCTTCTGCAGTTTGCGGGGCCTTCTCTTCCGTGCCCTTGACCGACACCGTGGTGCTGACGGCGTTGAACACGACATTGGCCGCGGGTCCGGTGATCCCCTTCATGATCTGCTTCACGCTGGCGACCGGCACCAGGCTGGCAGCCGCGGTGTCGACCGCCGGCGCCTGCCGGGCGGCCCGCGCACCGGCGATGACGAATCCGATGCCGCAGACGAAGAGCGCCACGCTGACGACGAACAACCAGTGAACGATTTTCATAAAATCAGGACTCCCCAGTCACTTGCGCTCACCCTCGCTTATACACCGGCCGTCCGGCGCCCATACCTAAGGTACAGCGTCGGCACGACGATCATGTTGAGCAGTGTCGACGTCATCAGCCCGCAGAGAATGACGATCGCCATTGGCGTCTGAATCTCGCTACCGGTTTTCCCGCCGCCGAGCGCCAGCGGAATCAGCGCCAGCCCGGCAGCCATGGCCGTCATCAGGATCGGCACGAGCCGCTCGTGTGCGCCGCGTTGGACGGCCTCGCGAAAATCAGTGACGCCCTCGTCCTTCATCAGGTGCTGAATGTGCGACACCAACATAATGCCGTTTCGCGTGGCGATGCCGAACAGCGTGATGAAGCCGATCATCGACGCGACGCTGAGCACGCCACCGGCCAGGAATATGCCGGCGACGCCGCCGATCAGCGCGAGCGGGAGATTGACCATGACGATCGCCGCATCACGTGCGCGGCCGAACGCCAGGACGAGCAGCATGAACAGACCGGCGATCACGCCGACCAACAGCACCGCGAGGCGTCGAGACGCGCTCTGCTGACTCTCAAACTGGCCGCCGTACTCGACGCGGTATCCCGCAGGCATCGGCGCGGACTGTGCGATGTTCGATCTGATGTCGTCGATCACGCTGCCGAGATCTCTGCCGGCGACGTTGCAGGAAATCACGATCCGGCGCTGCACGTTCTCGCGCAGGATCATATTGGGCCCCTCTTCACGCCGCACGTCGGCGAGCAGGCGGATCGGTACCTGGCCGGAGGTCGGCGTGTCGATTGGGAGATCAGCGATGCGCTCGAAGTCGCCGCTGCTCGACGGGTCGAACTTGACGACCAGATCGAACGCCGTACCGCGATCGAAGATGCGACCGACGGTGGCGCCGGCGAAGCTGGTCTCGATCGCCTCGCCGACGTCGCCGGCATGCAGCCCATAGCGCGCGATCGCCGTTCGGTTGAGGACGAAGCGCACGACAGGTATGTCCATCTGCTGCTCGAGCGAAAGATCGACGACGCCCGGCACACGGCGGACGGCGTCCCGTACGCGCTCGCCGAGACGCCGGAGCGTGCTGAGGTCGTCGCCGAACACCTTCACCGCGATGTTGGCCCGTGTGCCCGACAGCATGTGATCGATGCGGTGTGAAATCGGCTGCCCAATCGTGACGTTGGTGCCGGGCAGCGTCGAGAATCCGCGCCGCAATGCCGCGAGCAGCTCCGCTCGCGGCCGGCCGGTGTCGCGGAGGCCGACGTCGATCTCCGCAGCTTCAACGCCCTGCACGTGCTCGTCGAGCTCCGCGCGTCCTGTGCGTCGTGCGGTGGCGACCACCTCGGGTTCGGCCAACATAATCTGCTCGACACGCCGCCCGATCTCGTCCGATTTCGCAAGCGACGTGCCGGGGAGCGTATTGGCCTGAACAGTCAGGCTGCCTTCATGGAATTCAGGCAGAAAGCCGGTGCCTGCGCGCGTCAGCCCAATGGCGGCGACGACCAGCAGCGCGGCGGATGTGCCCATCACCACGCCGGGATGATTGAGCGCGCGCGGGAGGACCGTCGCGAACCGGGCCTTGAGCGTCCGCGCCAGCCATCCATCGTGACCCCGTTCGATCGACCGCGCATGCGGGAGAAATGTATAGGATAGCGCCGGCGTCACGATGATCGCGACGATGAGGGAAGCGACGAGCGACACGATGTACGCGAACGCGAGAGGTGTGAGCAGGCGACCTTCGACCCCGGCAAGGCCGAAGATGGGGAGGAATACCAGCACGATGATGATCGTGGCGAACACAATCGACGTGCGAATCTCCAGCGTCGCCTCGCGGACGACCTCGGCGGCCGGCCGCTGCTGATCGACGGGCTTCGCGCGATTCTCGCGCAGTCGCCGCACCACGTTTTCAACGTCGATGATCGCATCGTCGACGAGCGCGCCGATGGCAATCGCCATCCCGCCGAGCGTCATCGTGTTGATCGTGGCGCCGAACGCGCGAAGTACGAGAATGGCGGCGGCGAGCGACAGCGGCATGGCCGTCAGCGTGATGGCCGCGGCCCGAAAATTCGCGAGAAACAGCAGCACGACGACGATCACCAGAATGCCGCCGTCGCCGAGCGCCTTGACGACGTTGTTGACAGCGACCTCGATGAAGTCCGCCTGCCGGAAGATCTTGCGATCGATCGTCATGCCTTTGGGCAGCTCCTGCTGAAGACGGTCGAGCTCCCGATCGAGACGAGCGGTCAACTCGATCGTGTTTGCGCCCGGCTGCTTCTGCACGCCGACGATGACCGCCGGCTTGCCGCTGCGGGATCCTTCGCCCCGCTTGAAGGCGCCGCCCTCACGGACGTCCGCCACATCACGGACGAGCACCGATCGGCCGCCGCGCAGTGCGACGACGCTTTCCCCGATCTCGTCAGGGCTTCTGACGCGACCGACGGCCTGCAGCACGTACTCTTGCGGGCCTTCGGTAAACACACCGGCCGACGTGTTGTGACTGGCGCCGCGGACCGCGTCGAGCAGCGCGGTCAGCGAGACGTTATTCGCGCGCAGTTGTTCCGGGTGGGCGATGACCTGGTATTGGCGCTCGGCGCCGCCGATCGGCGTGACCTGCGAGACACCGGGCACGGCCAGCAGACGACGCCGCACGACGGTGTCGGCCACCGTTCGAAGCGCGAGCGGATCCTGCGCGTCCGACGAGATCGCGAAAAAGAGAATCTCGCCCATGATTGACGAGACCGGCGCGAGGACCGGCCGTTCAACCTGCGGCGGCAGCGTGCCGCCGACAAGCGCCAGCTTTTCCGCGACGATTTGCCGCGCCAGGAAGATATCCGTGCCCCAGTCGAATTCCACCCAGACGACGGCGATCCCGAGCGCGGTGGCGGAGCGCACCCGTCGGACGTTGGACGCGCCGTTGATGGCGCTTTCCAACGGGAAGGTGACGAGCGATTCCATCTCCTCCGGCGCCATCCCATGTCCTTCAGTCAGGATGGTGACGGTCGGTGCGGTCAGATCCGGGAAGACATCAACCGGCATATCGCGCGCGGTCCAGATGGCGCCCACGAGGAGCAGCGCCGAGAAGATCATCACCATCCAGTGGTGATCGATCGACCATTGAATCAAAGGTTTCATGTCAGTTCGTTCTCAGTGGACGTGGCCTTCAGCCGGTAATCCCTTGGCGGCGGACGCGAGCTGTACGTCGTACGCGCCGCGGGTGACGACGCGGTCGCCAAGGCCGACGCCGCTCTTCAAACCGATCTGATCGCCGTCGCGCGTGGCGATTTCCACCCAGCGGCGGGCGAAGCGCTCGCCGCCGATCTGCACGAAGACGTACGGTCGCCCGGCTTCGAGCAGGACGGCCGCTTTCGGGACGGTCGGTACGCGGAGGCGGTCGCGCTTGTACAGCACCGCCGTGCCGCTCTGGCCGACGAGCAGCTGTCCACCCGGGTTCTCGATTTCGAACTGCACCGGCAGCGCGCCCGTCTTCGGATCGATCACGCCCGCATCGTGCCTGTGTGCCGCCCGGAGCGGGATCACGTCGGGTCGGCCGGGAACTTCCAGCGCGACGTCTGTGAGCTCGCGTGTGGCGGAGGCATCAGACGCCGGGATTTGTGCGCGCAGCTCGACGCGATCGGTCCTGACGATCTTGAAGAGGGGCGCGCCTTCATCGTACGAGGCGCCGAGCGTCGCGAACACCTCCGCCACGCGACCCGCGATTGGCGCTCGAATCGTGAACGCGTTCCCGGACGCCGCCCCACCGCCGCTGCGCAGCGTTTCGTCGCGCTGGGCGAGCCGGGCTTGGGCCGCGCGGAGCCGCGCTTCAGTGGTGGTCACCGCGCGGCGCGCATCCTCGACGCGGCGGGCAGGCACCGCACGATCCGCGAGCAGGCGCTCGGCGCGCGTCTGTTCGACGCGTGCGCCGTCAAGCGCCACCTGCGCCTGCGAGACGTCAGACGCGAGCGTCGCGTGATCGTCAGTCCCTGTCAACCGTGGCTCGAGCCGTCCGAGCGGCTGGCCCGACCTGATGTTGGTTCCGATCCCGACGAGCGAGTCGGCGGTGAATCGCCCGGCGGCCGGAGCGGCGACGATCGCTTCACCTCCCGACAGCGGTTCAATCGACGCTGGCACTTTGATCGATGTGCGCAAGTCGGCCTCGCGCACCGGCGCGGTGGCGAACTCGTTGGTCCATTGCTGTTCTTTCAAATACGCGATGGCTGCCGGATCGTCACCGGGTCGCTTGTCGGCCTCCCCCTTTGCGCTGGCGTCGTCTGTGAAGATCGTGACGGTCCCCAGGTCATGTCGATCGGTCAGGCCCGGAGCGTCGACGATTAACGCCCACCGATAGCGCCCGGCCGCCGGCGGCGGGCCCTCGACGCGGAACGCGCCCGGTCTCGACGGAGGCGCACCGCGGAGGATCGTCGGAGCGCCGCCGCCGTCCCGTGTGAACTCGATTGACGATGTTCCGGCGTTGAGTGCCTTGAAATCGTCGAGCCTTGTGAGGTGCACGGCAAAGAGCGCGGCCTGTCCCGCGACGAGAGGCGGGTACTCCATGTAGAGCTCGGTTGTGGCGGTCCAGTCCGTCACGTTCAGCGTCGCCGGTTCGGCTCTTGGCGTGCCGCCTGGCCTCGCGCACCCCGCCATGCCGGTAATCGCGAGCCATATCGCAGCTGTCGCTCGCAGCTTCATCGTCATGACGGGATCTCCCAACCGCTCACGAATTCGAGCTCGATCTCTGCCTGCCGCACGGCGGCGTCGAGCGCCGTCTGCCGGATGCGGGCGGTCGCACCGGTTCGATACGCGTCGAGCAGTTCCAGGATTCCCCGTTCTCCCGCGTCGTAGCTGACCTGCGCAATCCGCTCGATTTGATCCGCGCTCCGAATCGCCTCGGCGCGATAGCGTTCCGCCGCGGCGCGGCGCTCGAGGACGACTGCGCGCAGGGCGGCGATCTGGCCGCGGAGCGTGAGCCGGAGCGCATTCCGCCTGGCTTCCGCCTGAGCGCCTTTGGCGAGAGCGAGCGCCCGCTCAGGGCGTGCGCGATCGAACAACGGAATCGTGGCGTGCACGGTGATAACGCTGCCGAGATCTCCGCCGCCGACCGTCGAAGACTTTGTGCCCGCGACGATTTCCGGTTCCGGGATCAGCCGGCGGCCGGCGGCGCGTTCGGACAACCGTGCGGCTTCGATCTCGTGTCGAAGCGCGAGCAGCTCCCCCCGCGTCGCTTCGGCGCTCTCGACGAGAGCCTCGAGCGGAGGGACGGTGACCGGCGCTGTAGCGGCACCCACGGCAACCAGGCGTGACGCATCCGCTACATCGGCGAAGAAGCCGGCAAGGATGCCCTGAGCGCGCGCTCTCTCGATCCGGGCCGCGGCGCGGTCCGCCTCGAATTCGAGCACCTCGCGTTCGGCCCGAAGCCGATCGAACCCTGCTGCATCGCCGGCTGCCTCGCGCTTTCCCAGCACGTCCGCCAACCCGCGCAAGCGATCAGCGGCCCCTGTCAATTCACGCTCGCGCGTCTGTGCCGCGACGAGATCGGCAAAGGCGAGGCGCAGGTCGGCGCGCAGCCGCCGAATCTCGTCGTCGCTCCGGCTCGACGTGGCAGCCACCATCGCGGAGGCGGCATCCACCTCCAGGCCTCTGCGTCCGGTGATGGGCAGCGGTTGCGCGACCATCACCATGTTTTCGGTGATGCCGGCCACAGACTCTCGATCGAAGGTGACGCGCGGGTTGGGCCACCGGCCCGCCGTCAGGACGTCAACCCGGGCGACGTCGACCCCCGCGCGCATCGCGCGCACGCGCGGACTGTCGACCGATAACCGCGCCAAGGCGTCGGATTCGGTCAGGGTCATCGATTGCGCGCCCGCGGCCGACGGGAACACGCCCGCGACGAGCGTGGCGCAGAACACCACAATGCGCATAACACCTCGAATAAACGGAAATACCGACAGACAGACGACGGGCGATCCCGTCAGGTCAGATCAGAGGAAGACGGAAGGAGGGGCGCGGAGGGACGGAGAGATTCGAGGAGGACCGTGTGGAAGCGTCGCTTCGTCGGCGGCGACAGCCGCGCGCGCGAGAGGCTCGGGAACGATGGCGATGTGGGTCGACACCACGAACAGGAGCACGGGAAACGAGTGCGTGTTCTCTGTGATGCCGATCTCGTGGATCCAGACGACGAGTCCGTCGCCATGTTCGATCTCGGCGCCATCATGATCGTGAAGGGCGGCGTGCCGGTGCGTGACCGCGGCGTGATGGCCGGCTGCATCCGACTCGTGCACGTGTTCCGGCGGGAGCCCACCGGATACAGCGAACCATGGCACCAGTGCACCGACGGCGAGGACTCGGGCTATCGAACCCATCAGGGAGGCGATTATATGCCGCGATGTGCGCCGTGGGCGCAAGCTGACGAAGAATTCAGAAACTCTTCAGATAAAACAAGCCGCGGTGTCCGTTCATTGCACCGTTCCTGAAAAACTGACGGACCCGTGTCCCGCCGCTCCGTCACCGCTAGAATAGGAAACGTGGACCCGCGATCGATCCGGCAGTTCGCGCAGCGCAAGGCGCGAGTGCTGCGAAAGAGGCGTATTGGGCGGAGCGCTTCAAGCGCGACGGGGGCCAGCCCGCGTGGGACGCTTCTCAGGCGCTTCTGGCCTACATGCGACGGCTGCAGCCTGACTTTCCGACCACTCGCGACCGCGCTCTCGACCTCCTCCATCATCACGAACTTCGAGTGCGCTTCGACCGCGCCGCGCATGCGTTCGCCCGTCGCCAGCCTCCTCGCCGATCTGGGCTGCCCTTGCCGGTCGATCCAAGGATCTCGATAACGTCAGCGCGATTCTGCGTGCGCACGCCGGCACACTCGACCTCGTCTGCGTCCGGCAGACGCTGGGTCTTCTCGAAGAAGCGCTCGGCCAGAGCGAGCTCAGCCCGACCTTCGATCAGGCCTTGGCCCGCGCCAGCCGACAATAAACGGCACACGATTGGCGAGCACAGGACGAGTCTTACTCTTCGCTGCATCCAATCCTATGTCGCGCAGTCTTGGGCGGAGTCATGAGCTCACGAATGGCCTGGAAGACTGTCTTGAACTGCGCGTCGTACTTGCCCTCCAGCGCGTCCAGTCGTCGCGCCAGTTCCGCGTTTGAGCCGAGCATCCTGCGCAACTCCACGAAGGCTCGAACGATCTCCACGTTGACCGCGATGGCGCGCTGGCTTCGCAAAACGCTGGAGAGCATGGCCACGCCCTGCTCGGTGAAGGCATGCGGGTGATATCTACGTCCGCCCCAGGATCTTGAGGTACCAATTTGGCACCTCAAGATCGCAGACTCCTCCGCAGACAGCTGAAACATGAAGTCCTCGGGGAAGCGCTCCAGGTTCCGTTTGACAGCGCGCACCAGGGCCTTGGTGTCGACTTCATAGAGGGCGGCCAGATCGACGTCGAGCAGCACTTTGTTGCCGCGGATGAGCCGAATCGCCTTCGTGATCCGCTCAAATGGAATCAGCGCCGCTGCCGGCATGGCGGCTCATTTACGCAAGACAGATGCCCTGACGATTCTCTGTGGAGAAGACCGAGAAGTTGATGAACACTATTGCTGGATCTGCGTACTCCGAGACGACAGCGTGTTTCAGTTTCTACAATATCGAGCGACTCGCGTCGCTCCCACGCAAGCGTAGGCGGGATAGGGCCACCGGCTACACTCCCGGCGTGCGCTCCGTCGCCGATCCCACGAGCGACGCCAGACTCATGTTCTCCGTGATGACGTCGTGCGCGATGAGCGCGTATCTCCAGGGCTTGCCGCCGCACGTCTTGGCATGGTCCGACGCATAGCCGCACCACGTCTCGGCCGCCTGTTTCTTCGCAAGGACCTCCGGCGACGCCATCTCGGTCTTCATCTTGACCTCGAGCATCCAGGTGGCGTCGTCGGTCTCGGCGACGAAGTCGGGCTGGTACTCCGGTTGCTCTGAACCTAGACGGTAGTAGATCCGGAAGTGGCCCTTGGCCGGCTTGAACCAGCGGGCGGTCTCCCGGTCAAGAATCACAGCGAATCGACGTTCAGAGTCGGACTGAAATTTCTGGACCGAATATAGACAGCGTTTGAAGTGGCCGAAGAGATAGCGCGACATGTTGCTCTTGTCGGCCGGCGACCACCGGAAGTCGCGGATAGGTTCGTCCGCCCAACTGGAGTACGCGCTCGACTTTAACTCGACGAAGCCCTTGGTGACCTTGACCTCGTAGCCCGCTGCCGCCCCTTCCCAGTGGTGGGGCTGCATCTGGACGTGGACGAACTTCGCAATCTCTCGCAAGTAGAACTGCAGAACCTTCTTCGCCTCGTCCCTCGAAAGGTAGGACAGCAAGTGCCGAACGACCTGGCCAGCCAGATCGAAGAGCACATCGGCGCTCACGTCATAGGACACATCATCGAAATCAATCAGGCCGCTGACGATGAAGTTCTCCAGTCGCTGCTCATCGATCCCGCCACGGCCGAGACCGACGACGATCGCGTGAGCCTGGCGCGGAGTTGCGGTCACGTGAGGCGCTCGACGAGATGGTCGATCGGCGTCGCGCCGACATTCAGCAGGCGATTTCGGAACGGAACGGCAAGTACTTCGAGGCCGAGGCGGAGAAGCTCGACAGCTGGGCTGACGATCTGAAGGTCGCGCTCGAACGTGAGATCAAGGAGATGGATCGGCAGATTCGCGAGGCGCGGCGAAAGGCGTCACAGGCCGCGTCACTTGAAACGAAGCTCGCCGGGCAGAAGCAGATCAAGGCGCTGGAGGGTCAGCGCACCAGCAAGCGGCGGACGCTGTTCGACGCGCAGGATCAGATCGACCAGCGCCGAGAGGTTCTGATTCAGGGCATCGAGGCTAAGCTGGCGCCGAAGACCCATCTGGAGCCGCTCATGGCCATCCGGCGGGCGTTGCGTTAGAATGGAACCATTCCGGTTCCATAATGGTGGCACATGCCGACACTGACACTCAAGAATATCCCGGACGACCTGCACGCGCGGCTTAAGGCGAGCGCGGAACGCAATCGCCGCAGCCTGAACAGCGAGATTCTGGTCCGCCTCGAGCAGGACATCAGCCGGTCCGTGCTCGATCCGGTCGTACACGCCGAGACGCTCCGCGCCTTTGCCGCGCGCCTGCCACGCGTCGCCCACCAGCACGTGACCCGCTACAAGCGCCAGGGCCGCGCGTGATCGTCGTCGACAGCAACGTGATCGCGTACTGCTGGCTCAACAGCCCGATGACCGCGCTGGCACAGCGTGTGCGCGTCAAGGATCCGGATTGGCATGTGCCTGTACTCTGGCGATCGGAGATGCGCAGCATTCTTACAGGCTACCTGCGCGATGGCAGTCTCTCGGCCGCCCAGGTACGCCGCGTCATGCGGCAGGTCGAGGAGGCGCTGGCGGGCTGCGAGCATCTGGTGTCCAGCGACGCCGTGCTCAAGGTCATCGATGCGACGCGATTGTCGGCCTACGATGCCGAGTTCGTCGCGCTCGCGGAAGAGCTGTCCGTTCCCCTCGTGACCGAAGACAAGGCCGTGCTCAAAGTATTTCCCGAGGCCTCGCTCTCGATGGAGGGCTTTCTCGCATGAACGCCGGCATGAAGCCAAAGTCGTCTGACGAAGAAGTCACGGGCAGGATCTGCGACGCGCTGGCCAAGGCGCAGCTGCTGTCAGCGGAGTCGCTTGCCACACTTCAGGCCTTGTTGCTCGATGGAAAGATGACCGCCGAGGAGTGGAAATTCCTCCTCGAGCCCATCGAGACGAAGAGTGCGAACAATGGCTGCTAAGGTCAGCAAAATAGAGATCGCCGGCTTCCGTGGCGCGACCGTCCCGGTCGAGGTGTCCTTTGATTCGCAGCGGCCGGTCGTACTTGTGTTCGGCGAGAATGGCACGGGCAAGTCGACGTTGGCCGACGCTCTCGACTTCGTGTGCAATAGAGAGTACGGCTCGCTCGGGAACTACTCTTTCGGAGAGTCACCTCGGAAGTACATCCCGTCCCTCGGACAGGAGCCATCAGCAGTCAGCGTTCACCTCACGGCCGGAAGCCAGACCTGGACTGGCTCGCTCGGATTGGATCGTCCAGTCGTCGAACCCGGCGGATGTCCAGATGCTCGGATCTTACGTCGGCCGACCATTCTTAAACTCATCGAAGCGCAGCCCAAGGAACGGTTCCAGGCGCTCAGAGACTTCATTGACGTCCCTTCGTATTGAAAAGGCGGAGAAGGCCCTGCGCGAAGCCTGGAACGCCGAGAAGCCCGCTTTCGATGAGGCTGTCAGGGGATTAAGGCAGGCCGCGGATGCGCTGGAGCGGCTATGGGCCGCTGAGGGAAAGCCGGGTACGTCTGCGATTGAATGGGCGGAGTCGGAAAGTACCAAGGACGTTGCCAGTCTGCAAGGAAGCGTCGAACAAGCGTCCGATCTCGAGAATAGATACGAACTGGCCGCTGGTGCCGCAGCGGCTTCCGACAAAGCAGTGGCCGATCTCGAGGCAGCCCAACAGGCCCGATTGGCGGCTGAGGTCAAACAGCAGGCCGTTGAAGCGAAGCACGCTGCCCGGAGCGCGGAGTTACTCAACCTGCTTCGTGACGCCCAACCGATGCCGCCGGCAGCGAGAACAATCGCTGCGCCACGTCCTCTTCGACCACCTGCCCTTCGTCCGTCCTCGCCGAGCACACGAGATAGTCCTCGGACTGGTCGAGCGACTCCACGGTGAAGAGCGACAGCGTCATCTCGCCACCGTGGCCAATCAATGGTTCGAGCGGCGTGATCTTCCCGTCGCGGCTGCCATACCCTGTCGGCCAGAATGCGCAACAGGTATTCCTGCGTGCGCCGGGACTCGGTAAAGATGATGGCCTTGCGCGCGGCGCCCAGCCGTTCGGCCTCGCCGAATGCGTGCTCGAGCGCGACAAGCAACGCCCGGCCTTTCGCGTTGCTCGTGATCGACACCGCCAGGCTTCTGAACCCTTCGAGATCGGCCACTTCCTGTTCCAGAGCGGTGCGGCCGGCGTCAGAGAGCGGCTCGGGCTGCGGCTCGTCTTCGGGCCATTCGTCGGCTGTCTCATCGAGCGCTTCGTAGTCCTCGGCCAGCTCCAGCTCAGGTGCCTTCGGCGTCTCACGCCTCAGACGGTCTTTCAATCGGTTGCCAAGCGTCGCGAGCGCACCCGCGATGGCGAAGGAAGAGGACGCCAGCAGCTTGCGAAGCACGAGGGTCATCAGCGACCGCTGGCTCTTCGGCAGCGCCTGCAGGTTGTCGCGGCGGAGGTAGTCGGACACCAGATGGTAGAGCCGGTCTTCGCTCTCCTCTGGCGTAAACGGCAGCATCATGGGATGCCGGCGCGTGAACGGGACGTAGGCGGTCACCTGCCGTCGGAGCGTCCGATGACACATCGGCCGCAGCCTTGCTTTCAGCGTATCGAACACCTCCTGAGTCGTCAGGTGGCTGAACTGGGCCCGAAAACTGGCCAGGTCACCGAACGCGTACTCGTCCACGAAGCTCACGAGTCCGAACAGTTCCAATAGCGAATTCTGGATCGGCGTCGCCGTCAGCAGCAGCTTCGGCGCGTCTTTAAGCGCCAGCTTCAGCGTATTGGGGATGACGTTTGACGGCTTGTAGACATTGCGCAGCCGATGCGCTTCGTCGATCACGACGAGATGCCACGGCGTGTTCGCGACGTCGGCCGCCTTGCTTCGCGCGAACTGATAGGAGCAGATGATGATGACGTCGTTGGCTTCGAAAGGCCGGAAGTTGCCCTGCTTCACCGCGTCGTTGTAGAAACGCGATTCGAGAATCCGGCACGGCAGGAAGAACTTCTCAGACAACTCCTGGTGCCACTGCTTCCGCAGGTTCGATGGCGTGATGATCAGAATGCGCCGCTTGCGCTCGGCGCACCGCTGAGAGATCACCAGGCCGGCTTCGATCGTCTTGCCAAGACCAACTTCGTCCGCCAGCAGTGCGCCGCGCGAGAGAGGCGACCGAAACGCAAACAGCGCGGCTTCGACCTGATGCGGATTCAGATCAACCTGCGCATCCACGAGGGCGCCAGCGAGCTTCTCGGCGCTGTCAGAGGGGCAGCGCTTCGTCAGTTCGTGGGCGAAGTACTTGGCGTGGTAGTCGGTGAGCTGCATGCGGCGCAGGGCGCGCACGATTCTACCCTCGCATCGGTGTCTGAATCTCGCTGCCCGCTTTGCCGCCGCCGAGCGCAAGCTCGGGCTACGCCTAATAATGAAAGCGATACCCGATGCTGCCTGAGACTTGGCGGGGATTGTTGTAGTGGGTCCCCCCGAACGTGTTGCTTTCGTCGAGCAGAAAGTGCACGTCGCCCACGTTGAGCGCCGTTACGCCGACCCTCCACCGCTTGCCGAAGGACTTGGTGAACTGCAGATCGACGGTAGTGTGCGGGGGTTTGTGCGCAGGGCCGTTTCCTTCAAGAAAGCCAGAGCCATAACCTGCCGAAAGCGACGCCCACGTGTCGGCGGCCAGTTCGACGTCCACACCGGCTGTCAGCGTGTCGCGCTGGTCGTGGTCGAGGGAGAAGAACTCGCCGGCCGGTGCCTCGAATGACGTGAGCCCGCCCGTGACACCCCCTCGACCCTCTACGAACTGATGCGAATATGCCAGGTGGACCTGACCGCCCCTGCGACGCGGCGATCGAAGGGTGGCTTCCCATCCCCTGATCCGCGCGGTGTCGATCGTCAGCGGGATGAAGATGTTCGAGTTACCGATCACGTCGTGGTCAAAGAAATTGCGCGCGTTCGTCCGAAACTGATCGAGGTCGATCGTCCAGCCATGCGCTGGAATGGCGACACCGATCTCATATTGCTCGTCCCGTTCTCCTTCGAGCGGCAAGAATCCAAACCCTTGTTCCACAGCGCGATCAAGGAGCGGACCGGACACGGTCGTCAACGGTGGGGATTGATAGTATCGACCGTAAGAGGCCCGCACCGCCCAGTCCCAACGCGGCACACGGAGTGCCACACCGACTCGCGGGTTGACCGCATTCTCGGTGAGCTGTCCAGAGAAGCGCGTGACCCGCACGCCAGCGTTCACGGTAAGCCAGTTGGTCGCGGCGTACTGGTCTTGCGCAAATGCAACTTCGACGTGACCGTTCGGCCCCTGCGCCTGGTTCAACGTGGCTCCGCTCGACTGAAGACCGAACAACACCTCGTCGTGCTGGTAGAACCCGTACGCGCCAACCCGCCCGTTGTGCCGGCCTTTGGAGATGGCCAAGACCGCCTGCCCGCCCACGTACTGAGATGCTCGATGATCGGTCGTGATGATCGGATCATTCGGACCACTGTCGAATGCGGCGCGGTTGTAGTGGTGGAGGGGCGAGAGAGTCAAGAAGGCCCCTGACCCGATTGTATGCAGCCAGGACGCGTTGATGAACCCGTCGCGCTCACGCTGGAGATCGTCGATCCCGGCCGCCTGCTCGTCCGGTCCGGTTGGAATCTGATAGTGGTCTTCGCGAAGTGAGGCGACGAGCCGGATCTGGTCGGTGGCCGTCGTCTTGTAAATCAGTGATCCGAAGCCGCCGATGCCGGCGTTTCGATCGTGGAGAGTCTCAGGCACGGGCGTCTCGAGGCCAAGGTCCGTGCGGTTCGCGTTGACGCTCGCATAGTAGGCGAACCGATCCGTGTGATCGCCGAGACTGAACTGATCGTTCGTCTCGTGGAACTGACCGTAGCTGGCGACGAGTTCGGCTTCGCGACTTCGCTCGAAGCCCGAACGTGTGATGACATTGAAGACTCCAAACGTGCGATCGCCAAACTCGGCGGAATACCCGCCGCGCTGAATCTCGATCGTCTCAATGTCCTTGGGATCAAACTGGGGTCCGACGGCGCCAGCGATGTTGGTATTCGGCACCGGCACTCCGTCGACGAGCCACGATACCTGGTGGCCGCCACGAATGTGCAATTGATCGTGAATCATGTAGGCGCCGGGCACAAACTGAGTGACGACGTCCATGCTGTTGGTCCGGAGGGCACCTGGGATGCGCTCGATCTGGTCGCGGGTGACGAGGCTTTCCGTGGTGACTGACTTCGAGTCGACCGCCCCTGCTTCCCCTGTCACTTCAACGGTCTCGGAGACCGCTCCAATCGACAACGCCATCGTGAGCGAGGTGACGGTCTCAGAACGCACGACAATGCGCTGCTCGAGCGTTTGGAAACCTGGCTTCACGACCGCAACCGTATAGTCGCCAGCGGGCACGGTTGCGAATGAAAATCGGCCGTCCGTGTCGGTCTGGCTCTGCAGCCGGAAGCTCGACAAGTTGGCGCGTAACGTGACATCTGCCTGGGCAACCGGAAGCTGCTGAGGATCCTGAACGACCCCGTTGACCGCGCCGAAAATCGCGGCCTCGCCCCTGGTCGTGGCCAGGAGCCAGACGCCGGCGAAAATGAGGACTCTTGCTGTTGTGCGCATCAAGCGCTCCCTTTTCATTGCTGATTCGTGATCACGGCAACAGCTTCACCCCGACGTGTCAGGATGCGCTGCTACCAACCCGTACAATCGTTCGCGCACCTGGAACGGACCTCTGCTTACAGGTGTCCCGAATCAGATGCGAACTATTAGGGAAGTTGATCAGCCGCGGGGTGGCGGGGCGTCAGGAACGCGGGGCGAGTCGAGCAGAGAAGATGTTGGATGCCATGAAGACTCTGACGCCACGGCCCGCTCAACAGCATCGATCGCCGGCGGCAGCACGGCGACCGGGCCGGACAGCGACTTGATGGCAGCGTCGTTTGTATCCGTCGTGCTGCGACACGAACAGGACTTCGAGCTCGCCGACCTGTGGTGCAGCGGGCACTCTTGCCCATCACCGTGGGCGCAGGTGCACGCTGTCTGCGCGGACGTGGCCGGCATCTCGACACAGAGTGCGGCGGGGATCAGCGTCAGTGCACAGAGCTGGTAGATCAACCAGACGATAATGGACCGACGGAGCGCACGGCGTTGAGCACGCATGTGGATCGTATCCGACGCTAGCTTGAGTCACGACCACGTGTCAACGACCGATTCACTGGACCGATCCCGAAAAGGTCACCGACCCCTTGCCGATCGGTCCGTCCCATTCGACGGCCATACGCCACGTCCCCGCCATGGGGAACTGGCCATTCGCCGCATAACGCCCGGCGACGCCCGTTCGTCATTTCGGGCCCGGCTTCGGCACCGGCGCAGGACGTGCAGACGTGCATGCGTCTCGAACGACGTCGGGCGGCGCATCGAACCTGTCAGAAATCAGACCGGACCTGTGCTTGGTACGGGACTACACTGGATTCGAGCGGAGGTTCTTGTGGCAAAAGATCCTGTGTGCGGCATGCAAGTCAGCGAGCAAGGCGCGGCCGGCAAGAGCGAGTACCAAGGCAAGACGTACTACTTCTGCAGTCCTGCCTGTAAATCGACGTTCGACAAGAACCCGGAAAAGTACACCGCGAAGTGACGGAAGTCAGTCGGTTCGTCGGTTCTGCGCATCGGCCGCAGGCTCGCGTTCTCCGACGGCATCATCCGCGGCCCGCGGGCGCTCGAGGCCGAACTTCTGCATGCGGTACAGGAGTGTGCTCCGCGTGATCTTCAGATAATTTGCGGCTCGCGTCTGGTTCCAGTTGTGTTTCTGGAGGGCGGCCAGCAGCAGCTCCTTCTCGACCTCTTCGAGTGAGATGCCCTCATCGGGCAACTCCATCCGTAGCGTGCCCACCTGCTGTTCAGCCGCCCGCAGCCGCCCCGGCAAGTCGTCGATCCCGATCCTCCCGTCTCGGTCGAGCACCAACGCTCGTTCGATGACGTTTTCGAGCTCGCGGATGTTGCCCGGCCACGCATACCGGTTGAAGGCGGCATACACGACCTTGTCGAGCTCGGGACGTGGCTTGCCCAGACGTTCGGTGTGTTTGTCGAGGAAGTGATCGACAAGCAATGGGATGTCGTCGGCGCGCTCGCGAAGCGGTGGCATTCGGATCGACACGACGGCGAGCCGGTAGTAGAGATCGTCGCGAAACCCGCCATCGGCAATCATCTTGTCCAGGTCACGATTCGTCGCCGCAATGACTCTCACGTCAACCTTGATCGGCCGCGTGTCGCCGACTCTGTCGACCTCCCGCTCCTGGAGCACGCGGAGGATCTTCACCTGCAGCATCAGCGGCAGCTCGCCGATCTCGTC
>JBGPKK010000062.1:0-23433 GCA_041485905.1 Vicinamibacteria bacterium | reverse complement strand
CTCGCGTCAACATAAAACAACAGCGTAAGTGGTTACGAATAAGCCACTTGTACCGATCCATTGATCGCCATGCAGCATCATGCGCGGCCTGAGAGCCATGGATTTTATAACTTGACAAGGCTACTGTAAGCAAGCATAATGTAAAGTATGAAGAGATTAACGAGAGAGCAGCGCGTAAAAGTCATGGCAGCTTTGGTTGAAGGTAACAGCCTTCGGTCCACTGTCCGTATGACCGATGTGTCGATGCCGACGGTCTTAAAGCTGTTGGCTGAGTTGGGCAAGGTGTGCGCTGCCTACCAGGATCGGACGCTTAGAAAATTGCCCTGCCGAAGACTACAAGCCGACGAATGCTGGAGTTTTTGCTATGCCAAGGCCGCCAACGTGCCCGAAGAGAAGCGCGGCCAATTCGGTTATGGCGATGTCTGGACGTGGGTCGCCATCGACGCAGATACAAAACTAGTCCCGTCGTGGCGCGTCGGGCCACGCAATCTCGCAACCGCCTATGACTTCATGCACGACCTCGCGGACCGTCTGACAAGCCGGGTCCAGCTCACGACGGACGGCTTGAAGGTCTATGTGGAAGCCATCGAAAGCGCGTTCAACGACGACATCGATTACGCGACGCTCCAGAAAGTCTACGGAAAGGATCTTCAAGAAGAAAAACGCTACAGCCCTGCGAAGATCCTGAGCAGCACCACGGAGGTCATAATCGGCACGCCGAATCCGAAACACATCTCGACATCCTACATCGAAAGACAGAATCTCACGATGCGGATGTCGATGCGCCGGTTCACGCGATTGACCAACGGGTTTTCCAAGAAGCTGGAGAATCACGTCGCGTCCATCGCGCTCTACTACATGCACTACAATTTCTGCCGTATTCACAAGACGCTGCGAATCACGCCAGCGATGGCGGCTGGCGTCTCGGATCACGTGTGGGAGCTTGGCGAAGTGGTCGCGCTGCTGGAAGCAGCAGAGTCCAAAAAAGCCGCCTGACTTCTGAGGCTGCGGCTACTCAGGTAGATTAGGCTGCGTCAGCGGCGGCAGCTCCTCCAGCACTTCGACAATCTCGTACTCGCCGACCAATCCTTGTGGGCCTTGATGCTGGTTCAACCGCATGCGGACCTTTAGTACTTCTCCGCGCATGAAACTTTTCTCATGCGAATCGACGCGCCTGAGAAAGTTCTCGTCACGCATTAAGGCCCCAAACTTACGCTGACCGTCGCTCACGGACCAGCGTAGTTTTGGCCGAAACGACGGCTTGATCACTTCCACAAACATTGTCGCCGGTTTGGCCTCGGAGGAGACTAGATCAGCATCAGTAATTTCCAGAAGCGGCGAAAACGACTGGAGCTCTTCCCTTGTTACGCTCTCCGAAATTCTCTTGGATTCGTCTCTTACCTCAAACCGATCGATGCCATTGGAGCGCAACGGCTTCAATGTGTCTGAAAGGGCTTGGCGTACCTTTTTGTCGCCGTAAAGCTTGTTGACATTGATGTTGACTTTGTTGTTTTCGCCCCTGACGCTCACTTGGACATATCCATCGCTAACTGGCGTGACCGTCGGCTTGTCGTTGTTTAGCCACTTGGAGAGCTGAATCAGGTTTAGACCAGCATCTTTAATCAACCCGATGTAGCTGGCGATTTGCTTCGCGGTCGCGAAGTTGAGTGGCACTAGAGAAGCGGCCTGCGAAGCCAACAGCATCCCCAGTCCAATGTCGAATGAGCCCGATTTGAAATCAGACTGGACCTGGACGATCAGTTCAGACGCTTCCCCGTTGAGATTGTGATGAGCGGCCTGTAGGAGATCCCCGAGGGCAAGAAGGGCCGGGGCCAGATCACGGATGTCCATCGTCCCGTCAGCCACACCAGGGCCGTCAAACGCTATACGGGTGGTCACGTCAGGCTGCATGCCGGGCATTCTAAGCTCGGTTGGGTTAAAATCGTTAAAATTCAAAGGCGAGCCAAGGCAGGGCAGTGATAGCACGTTTCATGGTGTGTCGGCCCTTTTTTCAGACTTGAGCACTACCCCGGCGCGGCTGCCTGTTGACCAGAGGCCGGATGATCGAGCACCGAGACCGCAATGGCGGCAGCCAGGCCGCCGGCAAAAAGACCGCGCACAGTAGACATGGTGCGTTGCTTCACCGTGACAGTCCACGGCTTCGCGTACGCCTTCGGATCGTCAACGGTGATCTCGGTTTCCAGGTTTCCATAGTTCACTCGCCGGAACCGCTCCGTCCATTTCGCGGCATCGGTCAGCGGGCTGCCGACGATATCGAGCCACCCGCCGTCCCTGAACCCGCTCGTCTGGCGAGCCGGCCGCTCCGCCGCTGCCGAACCCCAGCGGGGCCTGGCCGAAATTCTGCCAGACCCCCGAGAGATCCGGTCTGCCGTCGGGCGTTCGTGGCGCGTGCGCGGCCAGATTCGGCTGTCCCGTGGAGGTTCTGGGAACTCCAGCCGTCGGGTACCGCCTTCATTTCCGTCTTATGGCTTCCAGCTCGCAATCGCTTTGCCCTGCGGAGACTGCGGGCCAAACTCGAACATCTCGATTCTGATCCCGCCTGGATCCGTCGCGTTGGCCACTGACGAATCGTCCGGTCGAACGCGAGGTTCCTCGACCGTCACGCCGCGCTGTTTCAACGTGGCAACCACCGCCTTTAAATCCTGCACGTGCAGGCCGAAGTGGTTGAGACCGGGCCGACGGTTCGCGTTGGCCTGCTGCAGCTCCACGAACGTATTGCGATTGGCCTGGACGTACGCCAGGGTCGGCTTCCCAGCGGCGTCGCGCACGGTAAACGCTTCCCGAAACCCCATCTTCTGCGTGTAGAAGTTGAAGGCTTCATCGAAATTCTCGACGGCAATCGCCACGTGATTCACGTAATTCTCTCCGGCAAGCCGGTTGTCCTGCGCGACACCTGTCGCGATCATTGTCCCCAACAACAGACCCATCACGAAAACGACTGAAGTACGCATTGTGCCGCTCCTCTCTCAGGTGACCGTTCATGAGCTCGCCGCGCTTCATTCTTATTTGGGCGCCTTCGCCATCAGTTGCTTGAGCTTCAGCTGATATTCCGGGTACGTCGCGTCCATCCCGCCTCGGGTGGCTTCGAACGGCAGACCGGACTCCTCCACGAAGTCTTTCAGGTGAACGTTCGTGCCGGGCAGAAAATGTGGAACATAGCCGTCTGGACGCCCGGCGATCTCGTCGACAATCTCATTGGCGACCGCGCCGATCACTTCCCACGGATCCATGACGAAGTTGGTGCTGCGGACCAACGGCTCCTCGAGGTAGACGGGGTCGTTGACGACGGCGATGAGCGTCAGTAAGTTGCCGTGGCGCACGAAATGTTCCGTGATCGTCGCCTGGTCGCTGGCGGGCACGCCGTTGCGTTGAATCCATCCCATCTTGAGGTGTGTCGTCTCCACGGTCAGCATGTCGCCTTCCCACCTGCCCGTCGAAAAACCCTGCCAGGTGTGCGCGGCCCAGGCCGGAGGATGCGCGCGGCGATCCATCCAGATCATTCTGGTCGTACTGCCCGCCACCGCCGCCCGGTAGATCTTGAACGCCACGAGCTGCTGCGTCGCATCGTCGATGACCCTGGAGATCCGCATTGAGCCGCCGCCTCGCGATCCGTAGGCCGCGGGCTGCACGATGGTCTGGCGCTCTCGGGCGGAAAAAATGGAGGCGTCCCAACTGTCCGCCTTGGCGCGGGCCGCATCGTTGATCGGAAGACCGGTGTAGTCGCCGATGCGCGGTCCGCCGCCGAGCGCGTCGTTGCGATGCTGAACATCTTCGTGGAGGCGTACGGTCCACGGCCCGGACAAATCGACCTGGGCGAACGCGCGGTTGCTCGTCAGGCTCGTGAGAACCAGGAGGAACAGACCAGCACGCATCGCGCTCGGTCTCGTCATTGCACCCTTCCCGCTTTTCGCGGTCACCTCAGCGGGCCGCGTAGGTCTTGCTGAACCCGTTGCGGCCGTTGGTGACGGTGAACGTTCCGTTCCGTGCGACAGATGCCTTGATCCAATGGCCCTGGTCCGCCGTCTCCTCGAGATTGGCGATCATGTCTGGCGCCGTGTTGTGATCTTTGTCAAACAGAGAAAGGTGGCTCTGCCAGATGCCTTCAATGCCCGGTGTCCTCGCGATTCGCTCGTAGTGCCCGCTCAGCGCGGTTGGCGAGCCGGGCGAGGGGCCGCCAAGGCCTTTCCGCGGTCCGTTGTTCACGACCACCACCTGCGGCCTGATGCTGTACAGAAACCCCGGCGCTCCGGCGCGGTCGAGCGCTCCGTGGCGGTTCGTTTGCCAGATGCTGACCTCGCCGAGTTTGTTGACCGGGCAGGCCAGCTCCATTTCCTTCTCCCAGTCGAGGTCCGCCAGATCCAGGAACGTAAACCTGCCGTAGGTGAACAGCGCACCGACCATGAGCTGGTTCTCTGGAACGTCGGGGGGCTTGTTCTCTGCGGTCGCGCAGAGCGGATTGGATCCAGCTCGCTTGATCGGCTTGGCGAGCAGTCGGCCGTTCGAGGCCACCACGTCAACCTGAAGGCCCTTCAGCGGAATTCTGTCTCCGGCATTCACAATCGTCCGCTTGGCCGCGCACACGCTCAGGTACCCGTCCCGCCATCTCTGATTCGCCGGTTCGATGAAATCGCCGCGATCGAAACAGCGTCCGATCGGCATCAGTTTCGCCAGCGCCTGAAGACCGCCCGCGTGATCGGCATGAAAATGACTGAGGATGAAATAGTCGATCTTCTTCAGCCCGGCCTGCTGGGCCGCCGCGAAGATCCGCTTCGCGTCGCGGTCGTCGGCCTCCCAGCCGGAGTCGTACAGCAGGGACTCCCCCGACGGCGACACGATCAACGTGGCCGCACCGCCCTCAACGTCAACCCAATAGATATCAAGATTGCGGGCTTGCGCCGGTATGCCCAATAACGCGACGAGCCACAACGACCACGCGATTGACCTGGACATAGGGATCCATCCGTTTCTCAGCACGTAGTGTCCGCCTTCAGGCGGACCGTGACGGTTACTGCGGCAACGCCCAGGCGGTCAGCGTGGTGCCCGCGGGCACGAGCAGGTGCTGGCGTCCGTCGAGCATGTACGTAATCGGGGACGTTCCGTGCATCGTCGCGCCCAACTGGTATCGCCAGAGCAGTTTTCCGCTCCGCGAGTCGAGCGCCAGCAGGTTGCCGTCGCCATCGGCGCTGAAGATCAGACCCGACGCCGTCGTCAGCAGGCCGGCGGTCGAAAGGCTCAGATAACGGAACTCCCACTTCCGCGCGCCGGTCGCCGGATCGATGGCGCGGAGCGCGCCGTACGCCGGAGAGTCGGAGCTCTGCACGCGTTGGCCGGCCCCACCCGTGAACCGGTCGCCAGACTTGTATTCGGGTTTCCACGCGTAGAACGTCATGCACGCCTCGCGGGCGTTGACGAAAAAGGTCCGCGTCGCGGGATCGAACGCCGGCGGCCAGAAGTTCGTGCCGCCGGTGATGTCGGGACAGGTGACCTCGCCCTTTTCGTCGGGCGTGTGGCCCTGCAGCGCCAGGGGCCGGCCGTCTCGGCCGATCTCTTTCGCCCACGTGGTGGTCACGAACGGCTTCGCCGCGATCACCTTGCCGTCCGTGCGATCGAGTGTGTAGTAGAAGCCGTTGCGGTTCGCGAACATCACGACCTTTCGTGGTTGTCCCGCAATCGTGATGTCGGCCAATACCGGAACCTCCGTCGCGTCCCAGTCGTGCACATCGTGCGGAGTGAACTGGTAGTGCCAGCGCAGCGTGCCCGTGTCGGCGTCCAGCGCCACGAGCGAAGTGCTGTACAGGTTGTCGCCCAGGCGGCTCTCGCTGTGATAGTCCGGGCCCGGATTGCCGGTCCCGTAGAAAAGAAGATTCTGCTCCGGATCGTACGCGCCAGTGACCCAGACGCCCGCGCCCCCGATCTTCCAGGAGTCGCCCGTCCACGTGTCGTGGCCCGGCTCGCCTGGCCCGGGAATGGTGTAGAAGCGCCAGGCGCGCTTGCCAGTCTGCGCCTCATACGCATCGATGAATCCGCGAATGCCGAACTCTCCCCCCGCGACGCCGACGATCACCTTGTCCTTGACCACGATCGGCGCAATCGTCGACGCATAGCCGGACTTGTAGTCCTGCATGGTCGCGTCCCAGACGACGGAGCCGGTCTTCATGTCGAGCGCCAGGAGGTGCGCGTCGAGCGTGACCATGAAGAGCTTGTCGCCCAGCATGCCGAACCCGCGGTTGACGAGCCCGCAGCAGGCGGTCAGGTTTTCCGGCAGCTCGCGGCGGTAGCGCCAGATCTGGCGTCCCGTCCGCGCGTCGATCGCCCACGCCACGTTCTGCGGTCCCGTGACGTACAGGACGTTGTCGCGCAAGAGCGAGGTCGCTTCGAAGTTGCCGAGCGTGCCTGTCTGGAACGTCCACTGCGGGACGAGCCGATTGACGTTGGCGGGCGTAATCTGTGTGAGCGGGCTGTGCCGCTGGTTCGTGTAGTTGCCTCCGAATGTCAGCCAGCGCGAGCCGTCCGGCGTCAGGCCGTCGAGAATTTCCTGCGATGTGACGAGGCGAGGCGGAGGCGTCTGCTGGGCGAGCGGCGCCGCGGCCTGCCCCGTTGAATGCAGGAACGGGGCGCCGACGCTGACGAGCAGCGCGATCCGCACGAGCCGAAGAGTTGTGTCGCGCATAAGGCCCCTATTGGAAAACCGCTGGATCGAATCCGCGGAGCGTTTGCAGGTAGCGGATGAGATCGTCGAGATCGGCGTCGTTCAACCGGTTGGAACTGAAGACAGGCATCGCCGACCTCACGCCGTTCTCCACCGCTTTCATCTTGTCCTTCTCGTACCCCTGAATCCGCTCGCCCGTGTCCATGATCTGCACGGAAAACAGATCTTCATTCTTCTTCACGCCAGAGATCGGCGGCCCGCTCTGCGGCGTCAGCGTCACCGGTTCGTATCCCTGGCGGAAGCCTTCGACGCCGCCGCGAATCCGTCGCACGATCATCTCGCGCGACCTCGCGGACCCGACGCGTGACAGATCCGGTCCCAGACGGCCGCCGACGCTGTTCACCTGATGACAACTGGCGCACATGGCGCCAAAGACAGCTTTGCCCTTCTCCGAGTTGCCGCGCGGCGGATCGGTCGGGGCCGGAGCGGCCAGCGTGCGCAAGTACGCCAGGAGCTGCCAGGCTTCATGGTCGAAGAGACGCGGGTTGGCAGGCATCTCTGTGCCGGGGATGCCGCCTTTGACAATCTTGAACAGACCATCGTCGGTTCGGCCCGACGCCCATACCTGCGTGATGTCGGGCGCGCGGACGCCGTGCGCGTCCATGCCGTGGCAATCCGCGCAGCGCCCGCGAAACAGACCCATGCCGGCGCGGATGGCGTCCGGGTTGCCTTCGAGGGGATTCTTCGCCGGCGGATTCTGGGCGGCGAACAGACCGTCGCCGAGTACGCACAGCACCGCGACTGTCAGCACCGATCGCGTCCACGTCATACGCGGCTCCTCGCTCACTGGCTCGAGATTTGACGTCGCGGTTATACATCAAAAAGGGGGTGGGCGGCAGATTCTGCCACGGCATCGCGTTCGGGGATGGAGATATCTGCAACGCCCACGTCGGTACTCGCATCGAGTCTGGGATAACACGCGCAAGTCAAATTGGCACGCCGTTCGCTCATCAGCGGTTAAAATGAGCGCATGCCCGGGAGCGAGGAGATGAAGCCGGCGAATCCCGGCGTGAAGCTCACCTACGACGACTACGTGCTGTTCTCCGACGATGGGAAGCGGCATGAGTTGATCGACGGGGAGCATTACGTGACGCCGACGCCGATCCGCAAGCACCAGGCAATCTCTGGAAACCTGTTCGGGCTGATCTGGTCCTACCTGCAGAAGCGGCCAATCGGCCGGGTCTTTGCCGCACCGTTCGACGTGATCTTCTCCGAGTTCGATGTCGTGGAGCCGGACCTGCTGTACATTTCCCGGCAACGACTCGAACAGATCGAGACGTCGCCGTGGGTGAAGGGCGCGCCCGATCTGGTCGTGGAGATCGCCTCACCAAGCACACGCAAGCGGGACGAGACGATCAAGCGCCGGCTCTACGAACGATTCGGGGTCGCCGAGTACTGGGTCATCGATCCGGAGCTCGACACTCTCAAGGTCTATCGCCGCACGAATGACCGCTACGAGCGCGTTACGGAGCTGGCGATCGAGAGGCACGACGTGCTGACGACCCCGCGACTCCCCGATCTCGACCTGCCACTGATGAAGATCTTCGAGGATTGATGCAAGGCTCGGCGGGCGGTCAGCGCATCCAGCGGACGACGCCCGCGACGCCGTCCACGGCCACCTGCGCGCCGTCGGGGATCCGCCTGGTCGCATCGCCGACGCCGAGCACCATCGGGATGCCGCGCTCGCGCGCGAGCGACGCGAAGTGGGAGGTGCTGCCGCCGCGTTCGGTCACCACGCCCGCCACGCGCTGCAGGATGTGACCGAGGGCCGGCCCCGCGACACGCGTCACCAGCACATCGCCGGGCGCGACGCGCCACAGCTCGCATTCGCAGTTGATGACGACCGCGCGTCCCGCCGCCCAGCCGACGCCGGCGGGGTGACCGTTCAGCCGCGGATGCTGCAGCCAGATCTCGTCGGGCACGTGGGCGGCCTGCATGTGGAGCGGCCGCGCCTGCAGCAGCTTGAACCCGTCAGCGTCGAGCGCCCACTCGATTTCGACCGGCATGCCCATGACGACTTCCGTCCGCCGCAGCAGGCCGCCGATTTCTGACACCTGCGGACGGTCGAGGCTCGGCTCGGCCATCA
This sequence comes from Vicinamibacteria bacterium, assembly GCA_041485905.1. Classification (GTDB taxonomy): domain Bacteria; phylum Acidobacteriota; class Vicinamibacteria; order Vicinamibacterales; family CAVVIG01; genus JAHFUI01. Next base: position 14,617 of record JBGPKK010000062.1, on the reverse strand, counting down.
GCGCGACAGGCACCGCCTCGGCCGCCGGCGACCGGCGATGCGTGCAGCCGACGCTGTGGTCTTTTCGACCGATGGCGGCACGAAGGAGCTCGCCCTCCGGACTGAGCTCGAAGCGATCGGGCGTCACCTCGCCTTGCGCAATCGCGGAGCCCAGTCCCCAGGTTGCGCTGATCAGCATTTCTCCGTCGGCCGTTCGGCTCAAGCCGCCGCCCGATGTGCGCGCCGGCACGAGCGGCTGCACGAGCACCGCCATCGCCGTGTCCGCCGGATCCAGATCGTGGGTCGCCATATAGCGCAGCGCCCGCGTGGACCACAGCGCAGCCCAGCAGGCGCGGACCGCGGTCAGGAATTCAGACTCAAGCTCCAGGCCGAGGTAGCTTTCGAACTGCCCCGCAAAGCTGGATCCGTGACGATCCTCGACGAGGGCGGAGGAACGCACGACGGTCGGCGCGCCGGTTCGAGCGACCAGGTCGTGCCAGGCATCGAGAAGGGGCGCGAGCACGATCGGCGCGATCGGCTGCTGAAGGAGATCGAGCCTCATGCGAAGCGCATGCCGGCGCGCCTGGGTCGAATCGTCGGTCGCAAAGGCGCCGCGCGCGGACGCTTCGAGGTTCAGCGCGGCAACCTGACAACGATACGCGTCGGCGTCGAGGCAGAAGCCATCGGGAATCGGCAGCCCCGCCCTCCCCAGCGCGGCAAGGTTCGCCGCCTTGGGGCCGAAGCGATTCGCGTCGGTCGCCTCGGACGCGGAAAGCGGAACGATGATTCCCGTCATCGTCATCGCACGTGATCGCCATACCCCGGAATCGCGTCGACGACCGTGATCTGCTTGACCGGGAAGTTCGAGATGATCTCGACGGAATCCTCGTGCACGATCAGCATTTCCTCGATGCGCACGCCCCATCGGAACATCTTCCCGTGCTGGGTCTCCAGCGCGAACACCATGCCGGGCTTGATCAAGACCGGGTGGTCGAGCGACCAGATGCGCGAGATCACGGGCGGGTCGTACTGGGCGAGGCCCAGCCCGTGCCCCCACAGGTTCGCCGCGGCCTGGTCCTCCTCCTCGTAGCCGTACGCTTCCTTGGCGGATGGCCATTTGGAGGCGATTTCACGAGTCGTGGTCCCGGCTTTCACGGCGCCAATCGAGTCGTACAGCCACTTGAGCGCCGTGGCGTAGACCTCCTTTTGCTCATCGGACGGTTCTTTGCCGACGCAATACGTGCGGTAGTAGCACGACTTGTAGCCATTCCACGTCAGCGCCGCCAGATCCATGAAGACGATGTCGCCCGGCTGGATGATCCGGTCGGAGAAGTTGCGCCAGTTGGGCCATGTGTTCGGGCCCGAGGAAACAATCACGTCCTCCACGTCCTCCATGCCCGGAATCGAGTAGAGGAACTGCATGATGTGTGCGGTGACCTGGTTCTCGGTGATCCCGGGCCTCAGGAATCTCATCGTTTCCCAGTGCGCGGCATCGCCGATCGCGCCCACAATGCGGAGGCACTCCTGCTCGTCGACGTTCTTGACGGCGCGGGCCTCCATCATCGGCGTCATGCCGTCGACCCAATCAATCTTCGCGTCCTTGAAGGCCTGGATCATGTTGATGTCGATGAAGTCGACGCCGAGCTTCAGCCCGTCCACACCGCTTTTCTTCATCTCCTCGACGATGGCGCTCGTGAACTTCGCGACCTGTTGGCGCGACGCGGGTCCCGCCGCACCCTTGATCCAGGCGTACGACCAGCGGACGTTCTCTTTCGGAATCCACGGCGAATGCCGCTCGATCTGGGCCCCAATGTCGCCCTGCTCGAACAGCACGGGCGGGTCGTCGCCACAGAGCACCGCGTAGCGGAGCCCCGGCTTGAGCCGGTTCCAGCCCGGGGTGAGCGTGCTGGTGACGTACCGGACGTTCTCGTCGTACATGAGCAGCATCGCGCCGAGTCCGTGGGCCTTCATGCACTCGCGCGCCCGATCCAGACGATATTTCCGCAGCCGGTCCCAATTGATGCGCTGCTGCCAGTCCAGTCCCACAATTCCGAAGTTCGCACCCATATCGGTCCCCTCAGGAAAGTTCGAAGCTCAAAGTTCAAAGTGCGAAGTGCACCTCAGCCTTGAACTTACTTTGAACTTACTTTGAACTTCACACTTTGCACTTTGAACTTGTCTATCGTGCTGCCGGGGCGGCCGGTTTGGCGAACTTCGCCGCGTCAACGGGAGCATTCGGCTGGACATCGGTCAGTTCGACGCTTTCCAGCCCGTCCAGCCAGGTCACCTTAAAGCGAAACGGCATCTTGAATCCGCCCACATCGCGATAGTCTGCGTAGTCAATCTGCGTGGGCAGTCGGCCGACCCGCGAATCGGCGTAGCGGACCAGCCGCACCAGCAGGCCCGACTCCGGGTCGAAGTAGAACGTCGCGAGCGCGCCCCCGGCGCCCGTGCCTTGGACCACTTGAACCGGGCGGTCGTTAATCTCCGTCGAGAGGCCGATTCGCCAATCGCGCAGCGTGTCTTTGATCCGCACCGGGAAGGACAACTCGGCGTCCAGCCGCACGCCGTCCAGGTCGCCTCCGGCCAGCGGGAGGACCGGCAGCGGTCTGTGCGGCGCTGCGATCCAACCGGACCGACCGTCATAGGTCGTCGTGTTGTCTCCGTCGAGAGTATGGATGACCGTGGTGCGCTGGCCCGGAGCTTTGGCAAAGATTTCGATCGGCCGCGGTGTGCTCTCCGGCCCATACCCCGCGCTCATCCCTTTGGCGACGAAGCTGGTGAGTGTGGCGAGCCGCTGGGCGCCGCCGAGCGCCTGGATGTACTTGTCGAGCACCTGCTCGGCTGAAGGCGCGCCAGCCGCGGGCCGGACGATGTCATCGACCTCTTCCGCCGAGGTATCGCCGTAGAGCCTGGCCAGACTCGGCGTCACCTTGGGGCGATCGCTCCCACGATGGCAGGTGTAGCAGGTGACGACCTGCCGTCCCCCGAAGCTGGCCTGGTTGATGGAGGCCATCATCTGAATCATTCGGCGCGCGGTCACTTTCCTCGGACTCGTGTCGAGCGCGTACTGTTCCCAAGAGGTGTCGCCCGACCCGTGGCAGTCCTCGCACGATATGCCCAGCGCCGCGGAGAACACTCCCATCGTCCCCATAAATTCGTTGACGGGAATGCCTCTGAGCACCCGGACGTTCTTGAACACCTCTTCGGCCATCGGCGGCTTCGCTGGCGGCGCGGCCTGCCCGGCCGCCCACACCGCGCCCGCCAGCCACACGACCGCCATCGCCGTGCCAAGAATTGTTTGCCTCGATCCCAGCTTCATCGTGTGTCCTTCCTGAACGCGCGCACATACCGAACCGGCCGACAATATACATTTGGCTGCCTCGAGAGGCAATGTTTTGCCCTGTGCACGTCTTCCGCGGTTGGCCGCAGCCGCCGCAGCCAGCCCCGTGGCTGCAGCCAGCGCAGACCGAGTCTTCCCGAGATCCATCGTGCTAAGGGCCCGCGCGGAAGAATAAAGTGTACATTGTGCCCGCGAGCGGGACGGTGCGGTCTACTTCAATGCGTGTTAGCCATTCGGAGTGACCAGCCGGTCTCACCTGGATCCGGACGTGAACAAGTACGTGGCCTTCATACGTGCCATCAATGTGGCTGGGCACGCCACCGTTAAAATGAGCAACCTCCGAGCCAAGTTTCAGCGAGCCGGGGGGAGCGAAGTCAGAACTCTCATTCAGAGTGGCAACGTTCTGTTTGAGGCGCCGGCAAAAGACGCAGCCGGAATCGTACGAAGGGTTGGGGATAAGCTTCGAGGCGCCTTGGACAATGAGCCGGAGATCATGTTGCGAAGCGTTCGCGAGATCGAGGCGCTTGTCAAGAGTGCGCCTTTCAAGGATTTCGACGCCACGCGGGGCATCAAGCTGTACGTCGTGTTCTTGTCTCGGAAACCGAGAATCCAGCCGGCACTCCCGTTAATCTCTTCCAGAGAGGCCCTTGAAGCCGTTCGGATGAACAATCGCGAGGTCTTCATCGTGAGCCGTCCAAAGAAGAATGGGTTCTTTGGGTTTCCGAACAATTTCATTGAGGAACAACTCGGCGTGTCGGCCACGACGCGAAACTGGTCAACCGTCACGAAGATCGCCAACCTGGCGCGAAGTCAGGCCGATGGCTAACCACGCGCTGTAGAAACGATGAACAAAAAGTAAGAAGCTGGCGAGCTCAAAGGCGGCTCGCGGCTGAGCTCCGTCGGGGCTCGTCAGCGCGCCGCTCGCGGCACGCCCAGAAACTGCGTCTTGATTTCCTCGTTCTTCCACAGCGCCGACGGATCGGACGCATGCACGATGCGGCCCTGACTCATGACGTGCACGTAATCGGCAAGCTCGACGGCAAACGCGGCGTTTTGTTCGACCAACAGCACCGACGTGCCCTCGCCTTTGATGCGTCGAATCAAGTGGGCCACATCTGCGACCAACGCCGGCGCCAGGCCCTCGGTCGGCTCGTCCATGACGAGGAGGAAGGGGTTGGCGACGAGCGCCCGCGCGATCGCCAGCATCTGCTGCTCTCCGCCGCTCAATTCATCGCCCCGATGTTGGCGGCGCTCGGCCAGCCGGGGAAACACGGCGAACACCTTCTCCGCGTTCCAACCGGAGGTTTCGTCTCCCCGTTGACGCGCGATCGCCAGGTTCTCCTCCACGGTCAGTGACGAGAAGATTCGCCGCCCTTGCGGGACCAGGCTGAGATGCATCCCGCAGATCTTGTGGGGCGGCACGTGAGTAATCTCGACGTCGTTGAAGACGACGCGTCCCGCTCTCGCGGGCGTAAACCCGACGATGGAACGGCACAGGGTGGTCTTGCCGACGCCGTTGCGGCCCAGCACCGCCGCCACGGTTCCCTGCTCGACCTGCAGCGTCACGCCTTGCAGCACGTGGCTGTCACCGTAATACGTGTGGAGATCGACGACCTTCAGCATGGGCGTGCCGGCGTGACCCCGAGGTAGATCTCTTGCACTCGCGCGTCACGTGACACGTCGTCTTTGTGGCCTTCGGTCAGCAGCCGCCCCTGGAAAAGCACGGAGACCTTGTCGGCAAAGGCGAAGGCGACGTCCATGTCGTGTTCGATCAACAACACGGCAATCGCGGGATCCAGTTTCTGGAGCAGTGCCAGCATCGAGTCCCGCTCGCCGAAGGACAGACCCGCCATCGGCTCGTCCAGCAGCAGCAGCCGTGGTCGCCCGGCCATCGACAACGCCACCTCGAGCTTGCGCTGGTCACCGTAGGCCAGATTGCGCGCGAGCTCGTCGCGCAGGGGCCAGAGCCCGAAATCGTTCAGTAGATGGGTCGCCCTCTCCACCAGCGCGCTGCACGATGCCAGGCGGCGATGCATTGTGAATTTCCTGGGGTCCAATGCTTCGCATCCGAGCAGCGCGTTGTCGAGAACCGTGAGGTTGGTGAAGAGCCTCGTGACTTGAAACGTCCGGGCGATGCCTCGCGCCGCGCGCTGATAGGGCGCAAGGCCGGTCACGTCGGCGTCAAACAGCCTGATGGCGCCCTCGGTCACCCGGAACTCGCCGCTAATCAGATTGAACAACGTGGTCTTGCCGGCGCCGTTGGGGCCGATCACGGCGCGCCGTTCACCCGGCTGTAGCGTCAGGTTCACGCCGTCGACTGCCTTCAGGCCGCCGAAGGTTCTGGAGACGTTCTCGAGAACCAGGCACGAAACGGGAGGTGCCATTTATCGCGAGTACAGCGGCTGTTTCAGGTAGTCGGCCGGATTGTATTTCCAGAACTGCGACACATTCGGAAGAGTCTCGATCACCGTATTCTGCAGCTCGCCGTTCACGCGCTCGACCTTCCGGATGTACACGTTCTCGATCGGGCTGCCGTACTCGTCCAGCCGCACCGGTCCTCGCGGCAGGTCCACGACCTTCACGCGCCGAAGCGCCTCCAGAAAGCCCTCTCGGTCTTCCACGTTTCCGTGAACGGCGTCAGCCGCCGCGACGAACCACTTCGCGCCGCTGTACATGCTCTCGGAGTAGTAGCTCGGGACCTTCTTGAAACGTGCGCGGTAGGCCGCCGCGAACCTCCGGTTGGCCGGCGTGTCCAGCGCGGCGCTGTAGTGAAGAGCGGTGATGACGCCGAGCGCCTCGTCGCCCATGAACGGCAGCACGTGTTCGTCGGTCGTCGTGCCGCCGCCGATCAACATCGTCCGACCCTTCAGTCCGAATTCCTTGTATTGCCTCATGAACTGAAGCGCGGCGCGGCCGAGGACCAGCGCGTACACGGCGTCGACATCCCTTGGAATCTGCGCGAGGTAGGGCGCGAAATCGTGAACGGACACAGGCGCCCAGATCTTTTGCGCGATCGTGCCGCCCTCCGCCTCGAAGGTCCGCTCGAAGCCGCCAACCGACTCCCAGCCGAACGCGTAGTCGAGCGCGATCGTCACGACCTTCCTGAGCTTGAGGACGCGGTACGCGTATTCCCCGAACGCATGGTTCGGTTGGCTGGCCGTCCATCCCGTGCGCACGATCCACTTGCTTCGCCGCCTCTGCGTCAGATCGTCGGCGGACACGACCGGGTACACCATCGGCACGTGCATGGCGTCGATGTACGGAGCGAGCGCGTAGCCGGTCGATGAGAGCAGCGTGCCGGCCATCATGTGGACCTTGTCACGCTCGATCAGCTTTCTTGCTTTCGTGAGACCGACGGCGGGGATCGCTTCGTCGTCTTCGATGATGACCTGGACCGTCCGTCCGCCGGCCTTGTACCCGATTTCATCCAGCGCCAGAAGGAAGCCATTCAGAATGTCGCGGCCGTTCTGCACGTACGGGCCCGACAGCGGGGCAAGGAACCCGATCTTGATCGGTTCTCGCGGAGGAGACGCGTTCTCACCGCTGGCGAGTGCTCCGACCCCGACCACTACGGCGACAACAAGGTAATATGCGCGCATGGAAGTTCGACTATTCTCCAACTCGATTCGGCCTGGCGTCGGCATGAGACCGCGCCGAGAGAGTCAGCGGCCTCTCCTGCCTCAGCACGCGCGCCACTGCCCCGTCCTGGAGGCCGGGAGCGCTCTCGGGTTTCTGGTCTATCCCCCGCTCGAGCTGAATGAATCGTTTCACATCGAGTACCAAGGGGAGGGACGGTACCAGTTTATCTATTGCTTGAGCAACCCTCTCGGGAAGTGGGACGCGATCTTCTCGGTCACGGTGGTACTTCCGGTGGGTGGCATCGGCGTGTTCAAGGAAGAAGTCGCGTTCATGACCCGGAACCCGCCGATCTCTCGGGACGACGCGCTCAGCATGGCGCGCGCGTTCTTCGTTCCCGAGGACCTCGGCACACCGCCGGGAGCGATCTCGCTGCGCGGCGCGACGAATTTCCAGACACCGCCCGGCTGGGACACCGTGTACACCCCGATCTTCAACATGATCGATCGGCCGGTGGCGCCGATGCTGGTCGTCCGGGTCGAGACCGACTGGTACGCGCACGACACCGAGTTCCGTTATGTGCTGCAGCCGGGCGAAGGGCTGCCCGCCGCACATAATCTGCCGATCGGACAGGTGTTCTTCGTGCCGCGCGAAGAGATCACGATACGCGATTGCAGTGAGGAAGAGCTGGCGGCAATCCGACGGTCAAAGGAGGAATTCCTGCGCGAGAAAGCGGCATCGAAGGTGATGACCGCGACGGGGCTTCAATACAGCCCGCACTACTCGCGGCAGAGCCGGTCGCAGAAATCATGAACCCGGCAGATCACTTCGTCTATTCGCTGCCGCGGCGGGCGACTTCTGCCTGGATACATTCCGACACAACCGACCAGAACTTGACGTAGCGGTCCGTGCCGGTCATGAACGGATGCGGTTCTCCCGCTTTCCGCGTCTTCAGCCTGGCCAGCCTGTCGGGCGTCATGTCGAAGATCGGGTGGTTCTGCAGCTCAACATCGACCTTCAGCCTCTTCGCGTCCTCCAGATAGTGACCGATCGATTGAACATACTGCTTCAGCCCTGCTGTTGTGATTCGATCGGCGGTCAGGATGGTGCCGCCGAAGAGCCCGGCCATGTGGGTCCGCCGACCATCTTTCACCGGGAAGATGAACGCCAGTGAACCTGGCGTGTGGCCAGGGATCGCGATCGGGGTGATTGTCACGTCGCCGAGTCTCACGGGCTGACCTTCTGCGAGGACCAGGTCCCTTTTGGGCTTGCTCTGGTTGCTGTTCGCCTGGGTGGCGGGCGGATTGGCTGGATAGATCAGATCCCAATCTGCAGCGGTCGTCCCGACCTTCGTGCCGTAATGTTCCTGGAAGTACTGCGCTCCACCAAAGTGGTCGGCGTGGCCGTGCCCCAGGAGAATGTATTTGACGTTCGCAGGATCCAGACCGACCTTCTTCAGTCCGGGGATCACGACGGTCTCGACCCGGTCCGCATAGCCGGAGTCGATGAGAATGACGCCCCGTGAAGTGGTAATGGCATAGACCGTCGCTTCAGAGTTGCCGACGGCGTACACGTTGTCGAACAGCCGGACGGGTTCCAATTCCGGAGCATTCGCGTTGTTCGCTCTGGCGCCGCCGGCAACGCAGTAGAAATTGTACGGCGACAGCAGCCACGGGTCGGTGCCGGCCAGCTTCTTCGCAGCGTCGACGTGCGACAGAGACTGCGGGTTGTCCGGTCTGGGCGCCGTTGCGGCGCCGCGCCCCGGTGGTGGTGGCGCCGGAGGCGCTCCCTGCGGCGGCGGCGGAGGCGGTGGCGCCGGTGCTCCACAGTTCGCCGGACATTTTTCGGGACGCACGAACGCGTCCTTCATTGTTTTTCGGTACTCCGCGTACATCGTTTCCGCGCCGCCCAATACCGCCTTCCGCGGGATGTGATACAGCGTCGTCAGCTCGTCGATCGACGGATTCTCGCCAGGCAGGATGTGCGGAACGCTACCTTCGGCCGTTCCTTCGTACGTGGGAATACACGGGGGCCCGACCGGCGACATCGGCGCGGCGTCAGGATTCAGCCGAAAGCTCTTCGTGATGATGTACGGTTCGGACAGGTAGACCGGATCCTCAACCGCCGCGAGCACGGTGATGAGGTCGCCGTGCCGGATGAAGCGCATGGTCATCGTCTCTTCGTCGCTGCTCGGCGCGCCGTTGCGCCGAATCGCGCCGGCCTTCATGTGCGTGGTGTAGGCGACGAGCGTGTTGCCGTCCCATTCGCCCGTCGTAAAGCCGCCCCGCAGATGCAGCGCGTTCTTGGAAGGATGCGGACGCCTGTCCATCCAGATGGTCGTGAGCCCCCGGTCTTCCCACGAACCGATCGTCCAGGCAATCGTCTTGCCGGTGACGGGATCCGTCTGGTTCCAAATCTTCATCCCAAATGGACCCATCACCAGGTAGTGCGGCGGCCAGAACCCACACTGGTGCTCGATCACCCCGAACTGCGACGCGGAGTAGCTCAACGCCCGTGCGCGGCCCTCATCATTCAGCGGCAGCCCCGTGTAGTCGACTGCGTAGGGGCCCGCCCCACGCTCCAGCCCGTCCTCGTGAGTGATCGCCGCCCAGGTGCCTGACAGCTCGGTCTGGGCAGACGCCGCCGCGCTGGTCGCCGCAGTGATGACCAGCAGCACCACCCCCGTTCGAAATGGTTTGACGATGGACATGATCGACCTCTTCGACTCTCGTGAAATACGCGGCACGGTTACCAGGTCGCCGAGCACGGAGTGGGATCCCAGCCTTTGGCGTCAGCCTGTTTCCTGAATTGCGAGCTCACGACGAAACTCTGAGTCAAATACCGCGAGTCCTCGACGATGGCGGTCACGACGAGCAGTTGATCGCCGTTGCGCTGGGGTGCGACATCGAAGTACTCGGTCAGCACCGCGTTCTCGCTGTAAGGGACTCCGTTCTTCCGCAGGTACCCCGCTCGCATGTTCTTCGTCACCACCTTCAGAGACCCGCCCTTTGGCGGCGGCGCATCGGCGGGGCCTCCACGTCCAGCAGCACCGCGACCTCCCGGCCTCTCCCACTGCGCGACCGAGTCACCCTGCCACGACGCGTCCCCGGCCGGCGACGCGTCGAAGCGGAAGAGCCGGGTCTGGGTGCCGGCGTCGAACTCCAGACGCAGAGTCTTGTCATCCTGCCAGGTGATGTGCACCCGTCCGGGAACGCGCACGATCGCCGCGGCTCCGTACGACTTGCACTGGTTGCCCGCGGCTTCGTCGGCGGCTGGATCCCAGCCGTCGGCAACCTTGCGCGCGTCGGCGGTCATCGGCACGGCCTGGTAGTCGCCTTTCGTCGGCGTCACCATGCGGTAGCGCCAGTCTTCGGTGACGATGGAGAACCAGTAACCGGTCAGATCGATCGGAGCAGCCGCTTTCGGCGGCTGGGGTGGACCGCCGCGGCCCTGACCCTGGGCAAACGGCGGCCGCAATAACATCGCCGCCGGGATGAGCGCGATCAGCCACGTGTGTCGAGTGTTCACCGTTGTCTCTCTTGAGTGAGGCCCTTGTAGATCGCCTCGACGAACATGTTGGTTGTCCACGCGCCCGAGTCCCCGCCGTACCGACTGTTGAACCCCTGGGTCGGCGACGCCGCCTTGACTTGTTCCAGCGTCTTCCCCTCTTTGACCATCGCCCGGATGCGATCGCGAATGATGACCACCATGTCGCGGTATTCCACAACATCGAGTTGGTCGTAGAGTCGGCCGTGGCCGGGAATAACCAGCGTGCCCTCGTCGCGCCAGTCAAAGGGAATCGAGGGAATCGCCAGCTCGACGATCCGGTTCAGCGCGTCGATTTCTCCCTGAATGCTGCCGCCTCTGGCCACGTCGATCATCGGGAAGCGGGTGGTGTCGAGAATATCGCCGGCGACCACCACATCGGATCGGCGGAAGAACACGACGCTGTCGCCATCGGTGTGCGCGGTGGGCTGATGAAGCACTTCGATCCCCTCGCCGTTGATGTACATGTACCGCCGCTGTTGATAGAAGGTTTCGGTCGGCCATGCCGCCGTTGGAAATGACGAAACCTGACCGGCGGGCGCACTCATCCTCAACAGGACTTTCTCGGCGGAAAGGATCGTCGCGGCGCCGCCGTTGGTCATCGCGGTCGCAATTGCGCTGTTCAGGTTGAACAGGGTTTCGCCCGCTTTCGAGAGCGGCTCGTTGCCGCCGACATGATCTGAGTCCGCGCTCGTGTCGATGACGTATCGAATCGGCCGATCGGTGCGCTTCTTGATCGCCGCCAGGACGGCGTCGGCCTTGGCCGCCGAACCGGCATCGACGACCACGACACCATCCGGTCCGACCTGGACGCCGATGTTGCCGCCGGCGCCGGCGATCATGTAGAAGTTCGGCCGAAGCTGGAGCACTTCGAGGCCGCCAGCATCCTCCTCGCTGACCTGTTGGCGCTGCTGGGCGCGAACGACGCCCGTCGCGCCGGTAACACCCGTGAACGTGACACCCGCAAACAGCGCGCCCGCCACGATCGCTACGTTCGTTCTGGTCATCGGTTTTACTCTACAATGAGCCCGCTTCAAATGCTAAGGAGGACACTGGTGAGAGCAGTAACCGCGATTTTCGTTTCCCTTGCCCTGGCCGGTCTCGTTGCCGGCCTCAGCGCCCAGCAGACTGGTTTCAAGCGCACCGTTCTCCAGCAATCGAAGCTTTCGGTGCCCGGCCGCGAAGCCGTCACGGCTCTCGCGGAATTTCAACCTGGCGCGACGGTCGGCCGGCACACGCATCCGGGTGAGGAAATCGGGTACATCCTGGAGGGCACGATCGTACTCGAGCAGGAGGGTAAGCCGGCGGTGACGCTCGGCGCCGGAAAGACGTTCTTCATCCCGGCTGGCACGGTTCACAACGCCACGAATAAGACCTCCTCACTCGCCCGAGTCCTTGCGAACTACATCGTCGACCCGAGCAAGCCGCTGGCAACCCTGGTGCCGGCGAAATAGCAAATTCGTGGATCTCACGTCGATGTCCTCCGCGGTGGAGAGTTCCACAAGTTCCACAGTCCCTGCGGAGCGCCCAGGATCGTCACGATGTAGATGCTGCCGAGGATGAGCAGCCATCGCTGCGTGTAAGCGCTGATCACATTCTTCAGGAGGACGATCGCTCCAGCTCCGAGCGCCGGACCGATGAGAGTGCCCGGCCCTCCCAGGGTCACCATCAGGAACAGTTCGGAGGAAGCCGTGAGGTCCAGGTACGTCGGGCTCACGAAGCCGTTGTAGTACGCCCAGAGCACTCCCGCCACACTGGCGAAGGCACCGGAGATCACGTAGCTGATGTAGCAGTGAAGCCAGGTATTGAACCCGAGGCTCTTCATGCGGGATTCGTTGTCACGAATCCCTCTCAGCGTGAAGCCAAACGGCGAGCTCACGAAGAGGGCCATGAGGCCGCCGCACACCGCGAACACGATCAACACCAGATAGTAGAAAGCGACCGGACCCGCAATCGGCAGCCCGGCGTGCGCTTCGAGGCGCGGAATGCCGGAGATGCCGTTGTCGCCACCGGTGACGGGGATCCAGCGGTAGCTGATCCCCCACAACACCATGCCCAGCGCCAGCGTAATCATCAAAAAGTACACGTCGCGCACGTGAGAGACGAGCAATCCGAGCGCCGCGCTCATCAGCACGCCCACGACGATTCCGCTCGCCACACAGGTCCAGAAGCCGGCGTGGTGCGCCGTTGACAGCACCGCCACGGTGTAGGCCGCCACTCCGAAAATGCCGGCGTGACCGAGCGACGGCAGTCCCGTATAACCGAGGAGGATGTCGAGGCTCATCGCGAGCATCGCGAAGATGATCACCTGCGTCAGCAGGCCGACCCAGTAGGACGTCAGGAACGGCGGGGCGGCGATCAGGAGGACGGACGCGAGCAGCGCGATGCTACGCCCGGCCATACAAACCCGTCGGCTTGACGGCGAGGACAATCACCATCGGGGCGAACAGCGTGAAATACGAGAGCTCCGGCACCAGCGCCTTGCCGAAGTTGTCGATCAATCCGACGATGACGCTGCCGATCAGCGCGCCCTTCAGACTCCCCATGCCGCCGATGATGACGACCACGAAGGCCAGCGGCAGCAGCTCGAAATCGATGCCCGGATAGCCGCCAAGAATGGGCCCGCCCATGACGCCGCCAAACGCGGCCAGCCCTGCGCCGGCCGCGAAGACGAGGCCGGACAGCCGCGCCACATTGATGCCGATGCCCGCGGCCATCTCCGGATCGTCAACCGCGGCGCGCAGCCGCGCACCGATAAGCGTCTTGTCGTTCACGATCCACAGCAGGACGCCGGACGCGGCGGCCACCGCCATCACGAACAGACGATAGGCTGGAAACACGATGTCGGCGACCGCGATGGAACCGCCGAGCCCCGGCGGGTACGGCAGCGTGAACGGGTCGCCGCCCCAGATCAGGAACACTCCGTCGCGCAACACCAGCGCGAACCCCATCGTCAGCATCATCTGCGCGAGCGGTCGAGAGGCGAAGCGACGCAGAAACAGCGCTTCAACGGCCAGGCCGACCGTTGCCACCACGACCACCGCCGACACCATCCCGAGCACGAGGCTGTGGCTGCGCGCGACGATGGTCGAGGCGACGTATGCCCCCAGCATGTAGAACGAGCCGTGGGCGATGTTCACGATCCTCATCACGCCGAAGACGAGCGTGAGGCCGCTCGCGATCAGGAACAGAAGAGCCGCCGAGAACAGACCGTTCAGCGTTTGGGTGATTAGGTACGTCATCGCAGCATGCGAGCAGGCGAGTCGGGTGGGCCTGGTGGGTCGGGTAGGCCTGGTGAGTGATGTCCCCGACCTGACCTACCAGACTTACCTGACCGACCCGGCCGATGGTTACTGGGGCTGCTGTCCGCGTCCCCGGCCGCGGCCGTCCGCGGGCGCGGCCCCACCAGCCGGCGCCGGCGCCACGGGCAACGGGGGCTGAGGCCCCAGCACCTTCGTCAGGGCTTGATACGCGCACTGTTCGTCCATGTTTCCGCCGCCGACCCCGATCGCGCCAATCAGCTGATCCTGTACGACGATCGGCAGCCCGCCGCCGACGAAATAGTAGGCGAGCCCCTTCTCCTTGCCGAGGTCCAGCCGAATCAGCCGGCCGTCTACAGTGTTGAAGCGGTTAGCGACGGCGCTCGACGGGGTCCGCGCGTACAGCGCGGTCTTCGCCTTGAGCAGTCCGGTCTCGGCGCCAATCGGCAGCACGCCGTCCATCACATGCGCGTCGACGATGTCGCCGTTGGGCGCGAGCACGTAGATCGCGTAGGTGCCCGGACCTCCCTGCTGATTGCGCGCGAAGTCGAGGCACGCGTCGACGAGCTGGCGAGCCACCGTGGCGGTGATCTGCGACTTCACCAGCGTGCGCTTCGCGACATCCGCGGACACCGTCGCTTTATCGAGCGTGGCGGGAGTTGCACCTTGAGCGAAAGCGGTGCCGGACATACAGGCGAACGCCGACGCGAAGACGATCAGGGCCGATCCGAAGAACAGTGCTTTCTTGATCATATCTCTCTCCTCCAGGTCCGCCTGAAGGCGGACACTACGTACGACACGTCGAATCCGTCAGCGGCCAGCGGCTGCTGCCGGCTTCGCAAACTTGGCGTTGTCGATCGCCACGTTGTCCTCGACCTTGCTGACGCGCAGCGTCGCGTTCGGCGCGAGCTCG
>JBGPKK010000061.1:0-23666 GCA_041485905.1 Vicinamibacteria bacterium | reverse complement strand
CATCTTCACGATGCCGGCGTACAGCGGGTACTGAATCAGCACGCCCGCCACCGACGGCACACCGGCCGAAATCGCCCGTGCGAACGAGCGAGGCCGCCAGTGCAGCAGCAGGCCGGCGACCAGGAACGCGAAAACGAAATGATTGAGGTCGAGCAGGATTGACGGACCTTTGTCCGCGACCTCGCGCGCCAGATAAGTGAGCCCGCACCCGCCAAGGAAGATTGTGAGCAGCGGGCTGTATTCCAGCCACTCACCGGGTCGTTCCGGCCTGCCGACCGCGACGGTTGTCGCCTGGTACTCGACACCCATTTCCGCCATGCCGCGCGCCTGCTCCGCATCGGGAGCGGAGTAGTAGCAGATCGCGGCCGACAACACGCCGAGCACGAGCGCCATCACGGCGCTCTGCCAGAGGCCGAGCGTCTGGCTGAGCGGAATCACGCCGCTGATTTTCAGAATGGATGCGGGAAGCGATCCCGGGGCCGCCATGATCAGGGCGGCCGATGACGAGAGTCCCAGCGCCCAGATGCTGCCGAGGCCCAGGTACGCGGCGGCGCCGACCGCACGATAGTCCGCGCCGCGCACGCGGTGGGTGACCTCCCTCGCGAGCAACGCGCTGAAAATCAGGCTGAAGCTCCACGACAGCAGCGACGACAACATCGAGAACAGCGCAACGAACGCCGCCGCTCCCCGGCCTGTCTTCGGGATGCCGGCCAAACGGCGAATGATGGCAAAGACGGGCGCAGAGGTTGCGACGGCGTAGCCGGTCAGGATGATCAATGCCATCTGCATGGTGAAGACGACGAGATCCCAGAACCCCGCGCCGAACCACTGCGCGCTCTGAAACGGAGAGCTGCCCATGAACAGCGTCGCCACAAAGACGACGATGACCGCGATGCACGCGAGCGAGAACGCGTCGGGAAACCAGTGCTCGAACCACGCCGAGAGCCGCAGACCGATCGCGGACAGCCACGAGCCGGATGACTGTTCCTGGGGAATCATGGAGGGCGATGATACCAAGCTAATCATCTGGTCAGCTAGTCATCTGGTCATCTGCTTGTTGATTGTCTAATCGTCGAATCAATGACGAGATGACCAGACGACCAGATGACCAAATTCTGTGGTACTCTCCGCCAAAATGAGACGGCTGATCTATATCGTCTTGCTGTGGTCGTCCGCCACACCGCTCTCTGCGCAGGACGCTGCATCCGACGGCGCGACGCTTTATCAGCGACACTGCGCGTCGTGTCACGACGCCGGCGCCGCACGAGCGCCCAGCCGCGAATCGTTTCGCGCGATGTCGCCCGTGCGGGTGCTGAGCGCGATGGAAACGGGCCTGATGATCTCGATGGCCACCGGACGCACGGCCGCCGAGCGCCGCGCGATCGCCGAATTTGTCGCCGGCACATCGTTCGCTGACGCGTTGAGCACGACGCCCTCTGCACAGGCGATGTGCGCGGCACACGAGGGCGCCAAGCCGACGAACCTGTTGTCCGGCGCGCTCTGGAATGGCTGGGGCGTCACCACCGCGAACACCCGGTACCAGGACGCCGCGATGGCGGGATTCACCGCGGCCGATGTGCCCCGACTGAAGCTCAAATGGGCGTTCGGCTTTCCCGGCGATTTGCAGTCCAACGCGCAGGCCACAATCGCCGGCGGCCGCGTGTTCGTCGGCAGCGCGGGCGGGAACGTGTATGCGCTCAGCGCCGCCACCGGCTGCATTCACTGGTATTTCGAGACCGGCGCGGCGATGCGCGCCGCGATCAGCATCGGCCGCATCGAGACCCCGTCCGGACCGCGGTACGCCGCTTTCTTCGGCGACGGTAGCGCGAACGCGTACGCGCTCGACGCCATCACCGGGACGCTCCTGTGGAAGACGAAGGTCGACAACTTCGCCGTCGCGCGGATTACCGGCTCTCCCACTTTGCACGCCGGACGCCTGTATGTGCCGGTCGCATCCGGTGAAGAAGGTGCGGGTTCTGCTCCAACATATGAATGCTGCAAGTTCCGTGGAAGCGTCGTCGCACTGGACGCCGCCACGGGCAAGCAGATCTGGAAGAGCTACACCATTCCCGAGGAGGCCATTCCGACGCACAAGAATGCCGTCGGCACCCAGTTATGGGGACCCTCGGGCGGGTCGGTCTGGAGCAGCCCGGCGATCGATGTCAGGCGCAACGCCCTGTACGTCACCACCGGCAACAACTACAGCGATCCCCCGTCACGCATGAGCGACGCGTTCCTTGCGATGGATCTGAAGAGCGGGAAGATTCTCTGGTCGCGGCAGATGACCGAGACAGACGCCTACGTATCCGCATGCCGCCTGCCGGACAAGACCAATTGCGCCGCGTCCAACGGGCCCGACTTCGACTTCAGCGCGTCGCCGATGCTCGTGACGCTCGCCAGCGGCAGGCGGGCGCTCGTCGCGGGCCAGAAATCTGGCATGGTGCACGCGATCGATCCCGACAAGCAGGGCGAAGTGATCTGGCAGGCACGCGTCGGGCAGGGCGGAACCATGGGCGGCGTGCAGTGGGGCTCTGCCGCCGATCGGTCCAACGTGTACGTGGCGGTGTCCGACATCGGCCGCATCATGCTGAATTACAGCACCTTCACCGACGCCGATCCCAAACGCGGCGGCGGCATCTTCGCCCTCCGCTTGGATACCGGTGAGAAGGTCTGGTATACGGCGCCGCCAGGGTGCGGCGAACGGCCTCGCTGCAGTCCCGCGCAGTCGGCGGCGGTCAGCGCGCTGCCTGGCGTCGCGTTTTCCGGGTCGGTCGATGGCCACATGCGCGCCTATGCCACGGCAGACGGCGCCATCATCTGGGACTTCGACACGGTTCGTCCGTTTGATACTGTCAACGGCGTCCCCGGCCGCGGCGGATCGCTGGACGGTCCAGGCCCGGCCATCGGCGGCGGTCTTCTCGTCTTCAACTCGGGTTATCACACAGCCGGCGGAATGCCGGGCAACGTGTTGCTCGCGTTCTCGGTCGACGGCAGGTAGTTCCCGCAGTTCGCGAGGGCTAAGAGGTTCTCATGCGACGATTCTGTAGATTGCTATTCTCGCTGACGGCCGCGGCGGTTGCGTTCGCGACCGCGTCGGTCGGCGCGCAGAGCGGTGAATGGCGCAGCTACGGCGGTGATCCGGGCAGCCGCAAGTACGTCGCGCTCGATCAGATCGACAAGGACAACGTCAAGGCGCTGAAAATCGTCTGGCGCCGGCCCGCCGTCGATCCTCAGCTCGTGGCCAGAGACGCGGGGCTGCGATTCTCGAACAACTTCCGCGCGACGCCGCTGATGGTCAACGGCGTCCTGTACAGCCCCAACGGGGTTGGGCTGGTCGAGGCGTTCGATCCCGGCACAGGCAAGACGATCTGGATCCAGGAACTGCCAGGTGGCGCGCAGGCGTTGCGCGGCGGCGACAGCACCCGAGGGCTTGCGTACTGGCGCGATGGCGCGGATGAACGGCTCTTCGTGCAGCGTGGCGGGACGCTGATAGCGCTGAATCCGAAAACCGGACGTCCGTTTGCGGATTTCGGCGACAGCGGCGCCGTCAGCCTGCGATTTGGCCGGGCCAACGACACGCCGCACTCGTGGTCCGGCGCGCCGCGCGTGTGCAAGGACGTGGTGATCATCGGTTCGACGATGAGCGATTCACCTCCGCGCAAGGAGGCGGCGCCAGGCGACGTCCGGGCGTACGACGTGCGCACCGGAAAGCTGCGATGGACCTTCCATGTGATCCCGCGGGCGGGCGAGTTCGGCGTGGACACCTGGAAGGACAACTCCTGGGAGTACACCGGCCACGCGAATCTGTGGTCGCTCATCAGCGCAGATGAAGAGCTCGGCTACGCCTACCTTCCGCTGACCAGCCCGACAAGCGACATGTACGGCGGACACAGGCTCGGCAACAACCTGTTCTCGGACAGTCTCGTGTGCGTGAGCTGTTTAACGGGCGAGCGCGTCTGGCATTACCAGCTCGTGCACCACGATCTCTGGGACTACGACATTCCAGCGGCGCCTGTGCTCGCCGATCTCACGGTCGGAGGCAGGCCGATCAAAGCGGTCGTTCAGGTGACCAAGCAGGGATTTGCGTTCGTGTTCGATCGGGTCACGGGGCAGCCGGTGTGGCCCATCGAGGAGCGAGCGGTCCCGCGGTCTGCGACGCCCGGCGAGGAGACGTCGCCCACGCAACCGTTTCCCACCAAGCCTCCGCCGTTCGAGCGCCAGGGAGTCACGGTCGACGATCTGATTGACTTCACCCCACAGCTTCGCGCGGCGGCGCTCGAGGTCGTCAAGAGCTACGTCATCGGACCGGTGTTCACCCCGCCGTCGATCAAGCGTACCGGACCGAACCAGACCCGCGGCACGATCCAGCTTCCGGGCTCGGTGGGCGGGGCCGACTGGCAGGGAGCGGCATTCGATCCTGAAACCGGAATGCTGTACGTCGAATCGATCACCGGTCCATTCGTCGCCGACATCATTCCAGGCAACCCGAATCAGACGAATCTGAGATTCACGCGGGGCACCAGGGAGTATCCGCCGGCGCCGCTGGGATTGCCCTTGCTGAAGCCTCCGTACGGACGAATCACCGCCATCGACCTCAACAAGGGCGAGCACGCGTGGATGGTGCCCAACGGCGACGGCCCACGGGATCATCCGTTGCTCAAGAGCCTCAACCTGCCGCCGCTCGGAAATCCCGGGCGCAGCGCGCCGCTCGTGACCAAGACGCTGTTGTTCGTGGGAGAAGGGGATCCGATCATGGCGACCCCCGAACGCGTCCCTTCGAGCATGCCGCTCGCCCTGGCGCCAGGCGCAGGCGGCCGCAAGTTCCGCGCGTTCGACAAGGCCACGGGCAGGATCCTCTGGGAGACTGAATTCCCAGCGGGTACGACCGGTGCGCCGATGTCGTACCTGTTCGAGGGGAAGCAGTACATCGTGGTCGCCATCGGATCGCGGGAACATCCCGCCGAATATGTAGCGTTGAGCCTGCCCTGAAGCGGGTCTCAACAGAAGAGGTTCTGATGCGACGAGCGTTCATCCAACCGATGCTGTTCACGGCTGCGCTGATGGCCATGTCCTCCTGGGCATCGGCGCAGGTCCGGATCGTTCAGACCAATTCCGGCGGTGACAACATTCACCTGATCGATCCGGTGACCAACCAGATCGTCGGCGAGATCAAGGGCGTGCCCATCAATCATGGGGCTGCCGGCTCCCCGGATGGACACCGCTTCTACTTCACCAGCGAAGGCGAGCGCACGCTCACGGTCGTTGACGGCAAGACGCTGGGGATCATCAAGAAGATCGAGTTGAGCGGCCGGCCGAACAACATCTTCATCAGCCGCGACGGCGCGAGGGTCTACGTCGCGATCGTGTCGGATCCTGGCGCGATCGACGTCATCGACACGGCGGCACTGGCCCGGGTCAAAAGCATCCCGAACCGGGGCGGAGTGCACAACGTGTACCTCACGCCAGACGGCAAATATCTGGTCGCGGGTTCGATCGCCGGCCGGAACATGACGGTGTTCGACACGAAGACCGACCAGCCGGTCTGGTCGCTGTTCGACGAAGGCGTGCGGCCCATGACGTTCGAAACGAATCCGGACGGCTCGACGAAGCGGCTCTTTGTGCAGCTCTCGAATTTTCACGGCTTCGTCGTCGTCGATTTCCAGCAGCACAAGGAAGTGGCGCGTGTCACGCTGCCGGAAATCCCGGTCGAAAAGCGCGATCCCGGTCCCTTCAACGGATCGCCGTCGCATGGGATTGGCGTCGCGCCGGACGGCAAGACGCTGTGGGCCACCAGCAGGCCCAACGGCGTCATTTACGCGTATTCGCTGCCTGATCTGCAGTTGCTCGGGAATGTGCCGCTTGGGGGCCGCTCCGACTGGGTGACGTTTACGCCGGACAGCAAGCTCGTGTACGTGGCGGTCGAGAGCCTGAATTCCGTGGTCGCCATCGACGTCGCGGCAAGAAAAGAAGTCGCCCGCATTCCAGTGGGGAAGTCGCCGAAGCGGAACGTGACGGTGGTGCAGCGCTACTGAGGCTTGCTGAAGTTCTTCCCGAGGTAGTCCACCAGAATCTCGATCTCGGGCGGCTTCAACTCGGCGCCGTACATCACCATGGTGACGACGACGCCGCGCCATTCGTCTTTGGTGTTGTAGCCTTTGAACTTGGTGACTTCTTCCAGGCCGTGGCGGGTCGTGCACGCGGTCTCCAGGATTTTCTTCCATTCACCTTCCGGCAGCTCGACCTTCTTGTCGTCCCGAGATATCTGGCTCTGCGGTCTCGCGGAGACCGAGCCCGCAAGCGCGACCAGGCACGCGACGAACAGCCACGCCGGCGCTCTTAGAGACATCGGGTCGCGACGATAACGCTTAATGCTGCCATTGCCGAAGGAGTGTCGACACTTTGCCGTCCACGAAACACACCACCCTCATCCGGTAGTACGCGTCGCTGGGACTCCAGCTGTATTCCAAACACGACTCAGGTGGCGCGCCGAGCCGCCGATCCACCTCGGTGGGCGACATGCCGGTGTTGACTCCAACCTTCGTGCAGGCGTCGAGGGCAAGTGTCCGTGCAACGCCGCCGGACTCGAAACGAACAATGAGACATGCTTGCGTGAGCGACGCGGCTGACCTTGATATGGCGGGCTTGAACGGCTGACCTTTAGGTGTGTAGAACCAGCTTTCCCTGAAAGGCGCGCCCAGCAGATGTCGGACCTCGCTCTCTGACTCTCCCGGCGTGACGGCCCGAAATGCTTTTTCCGAGAAGCCGCTGGCATACGCTGTGTCCCTTCGAGACAAGTACCCCTCGATCGCATCGCGCACCGGACTGTCGGACCGAGTGAGCCACACGGACACCACCCAGGGCACAAGTAAGAGGGCCGCGGATTTCGCTGCGAGTCTCCGAGATCGCAACGCAAACACCATCAGGGGACTGAAGAGAACCAGCTCGATCAACGCGACGATCACGCCGTAGGGCGAGAAATAATCCAGACCGATGGGTGCGACCGGGATTGGACGCCAGGGGGCGAAATACCGCGTCAGGCTGAACGGCCAGAACAGCGCAGAACCCAGACCGCCGTCCGTCATGGTGTCGAGCACGCCGTGGCTCGCGAGCACCATGCTGGCCACGAGACCCGTTCGGATGGCTCGTCGTTTGAACCAGTGTGCGGATAATCCGATTGTCAGTCCGAGCGCAACCGACATTGTCAGCGAATGCGTCGCCCCACGATGGCCCCACGGGTCTCCGTAATCGACCCCAAGCGCAAATCCGATGACGTCGACGTCAGGCAGCAGGGATAAGGCCGACCACGCCGCCATCGAGGACCAACCCGGCACGCGCCCGTCGCGATAGATCCGGGCCGCCGCCATGCCGACTGCGATGTGTCCTACGCTCGCCATCTAAAGAAGGATCGAATATCCGCCGTCGACGGGAATCGCCGCGCCGGAAATGAAATCAGAGGCGGAGCTGGCCAGAAACACCGCGACGCCCGCCATGTCGTCAATCCGGCCCCAGCGTCCCGCCGGTGTGCGCGCGACCACACGATCGTGCAGACCCGGGATTTCCGCCCGTGCCTGACGGCTCAGGTCCGTATCGACCCATCCGGGCAGCACGGCATTGACCTGGATGTTGTCGCCCGCCCACGCCGCCGCGAGCGACTTGGTGAGCTGCACGATCCCGCCTTTGCTGGCCCCGTAGGCCGGCGCAAAAGTGGCGCCGAAGATCGACAGCATCGACCCGATGTTGACGATCTTGCCGGCTCCGGCGCGCTTCAGGTGCGGGTACGCGCCGCGCGAGCACAGGAACGCGCTCGTCAGGTTGGTGTCCATCACCTGGTGCCACTCAACCAGCGTCAGCTCCTGCGCCGGTTTTCTGATGTTGGTGCCCACGTTGTTCACGAGGACGTCGAGCCGGCCGCACCGGTCAACCGTCTGCGCCATCAGCGCCTCCACCGGACGCTCCTGACAGACGTCGACCGTGACCGCGAAGGAATCGGATCCCAGCGCCTGCAGCTCCCGCACCGCCGCGGTCGACTTCTCCTCATTTCGTGCGGCGACGATGACGCGCGCGCCCGCGGTGGCGAGACCGCGCGCCATGCCGAGACCGATGCCGCCGTTCCCGCCGGTGACGATCGCGACCTTGCCCTGCAAATTAAACACGGTGACAGGTTACAGTAACGGCGATGGCCCCGTCGCCCTTGCTCGAGATGCGCGGCATCTCGAAAGTGTTCCCAGGTGTCCGCGCCCTCAACGACGTGTCGTTGGAAATCCACGCCGGCGAGGTGCACGTGCTCCTCGGACAAAACGGCGCCGGCAAGTCGACGCTGATCAAGACGCTGTACGGCGCGTACCGTCCGGACCAGGGCGAATTCCTGTTTGAAGGAAAGCCGGTGCGCATCGCCTCGCCGGCCGACGCTCAGCGCCTGGGCATCGCCGTGATCTTCCAGGAATTCTCGCTCGTCCCGTATCTCGATGTCGCTCAGAACATCTTCCTCGGCCGCGAGCTCCGTGGGCGCGTGCCGGGGACCCTCGGGCGCGCGCGCATGCACGCCGAAGCGCAACGCGTCCTCGCGACGCTGGGCGTGAATCTGGACACCCACACGCCCGTCCACCGGTTAGGCGTGGCGCAGCAGCAACTGGTCGAGATCGCCAAGGCGCTGTCTCAGTACGCGCGCATTCTGGTGATGGACGAGCCGACAGCGGCGCTGTCAGACCCTGAAATCGAGCGTCTGTTCGAAATCATCCGAAAGCTCCAACTGGATGGAGTGGCCATCGTCTATATCTCGCACCGCCTGCATGAGATCTTTCAAATCGGCGACCGCATCAGCGTGCTTCGCGACGGACAAAAGGTGGCGGAGCTGACACCGTCGACGACAAGCATCGATGAACTGGTGCGGATGATGGTCGGCCGCGAAGTGAGCACGACCTATCGGCGCCACTTCTGCGAGCATCCCGGCGACCCGGTGCTCGAGGTGACCGAGCTGCACTCAGACAACGGCGTGCGGGACGCGAGCCTCGCCGTCCGCGCTGGAGAGATCGTCGGCCTGGCCGGTCTGGTCGGGGCCGGACGCAGCGAGCTGGCGCGCGCGATCTTTGGCGCAGACCGCGTGGTCGGCGGCGAGGTCCGCGTGCGCGGAAAGGCCATCCGCGGTGGGCCGGCGACGTTGGTTGCCACCGGCGCGGGCCTCGTTCCCGAAGACCGGAAGCGGCAGGGACTTGCGCTCATGCGATCGGTGCAGGACAACCTGCTTGTGGCCGGACTGCGCGCGCTCTTTCCACGCGGTTGGTACCGGCACGGCCGCGCGATTCGGGCGGCAGCCGATCTGATTGCCCGCCTGCGCATCAGCACCCCGTCGCCGCGCCGGCTGGTGACGTTTCTCAGCGGCGGCAACCAGCAGAAGGTCGTCATCGGCAAATGGCTCAACGCCGGATCGCGGCTGTTCATTTTCGACGAGCCGACGCGGGGCATCGACGTGGGAGCGAAGGCGGAGATCTACACGCTGATCGAGCAACTGGTGGCTGAGGGGGCAGCGGTGCTGATGATCAGTTCGGAATTGCCCGAGATCGTGTCGGTCTGCGACCGCGTGTACGTCATGCGCGACAAAACCATCGTCGGCGAGCTTGACCGGCCGGCGCTGAACGAAGAAAACATCCTGCGGCTCGCCATGCGGGGGAACCGGGAGATTGAAGATTTCAGATTAACGATTTCAGATTAAAGATCTTTGAAGATCTCAGATCTCAGATTCTGAAGATCAATCTTAAGTCTTCAATCTTCAATCTGAAATGCAGTAGCATCCCGCCATGCCGACATCGACGACGGACGCAAGAGTGACCGCGCGCGAGGTCGGCCTGGACTGGCGTGTCTGGGTGCCGTGTCTCGGGATGGCGCTGTGCTCGTGGCTGGCCTTCGTGGACCGGCAGGTGTGGGCCGCTCTCTCGCCCACCATCCTCAAGGATACGGGCCTCTCGCCGAAGCAGTTCTCCGACGCTTCCTCCTTCTTCTTCCTCGCCTACATGGTGGCCAACCCGGTCTGGGGCTCGATCCTGGATTTCGTCGGCTTGCGCGTCGGCATGCTCCTGGCCGTGGCGCTCTGGAGCGCGGCCAGCATGTCGCACGCGTGGATGTCGACGTTCGTGGGCTTCGCGCTGGCGCGCGCGGTGCTGGGTCTGGGCGAGGGCGCAACTTTTCCCGGCGGCTTGCGGACGGCGGTCATTTCGCTGCCTGCCGATCTGCGCGCTCGCGGAACCGCGACGTCGTTTAGCGGCGGCACGATCGGCGCGATTGTGACTCCGCTTCTGGTGGGGGCGATCGCGTTGCGGTACGGATGGCGGGCGGCGTTCATTTTTACCGGTGCCCTCGGCATAGGGTGGCTGCTGTTGTGGGTTTCGATCGCCCGGCCTCCGTTCCTGCCGAAGGTCGAGCAGACGGTCAAGAAGATCTCGTGGCCCAATCCCCTGGAGCGGCGAGTGTGGGCGCTCGTGTTCAGCTACGCGCTGCCTGCGATCGCTCCGGGCCCGATTCTCACCATCGTGCCGTTGTATCTGAGCGGCCCGCTGGGTATCTCGCAGGCCGGGATCAACCAGATCTTCTGGATACCGCCGGCTGCCTGGTGCCTCGGCTATTTTTTCTGGGGATGGGCGGCCGATCGGTACGGGGCCGAGAGTCGACGTCCGATCAGCATGTTTCTGCTGCTGACCGTCGCCGCGCTCGCCTTGGGCGCGACCACCTGGACCCGCTCGCCACCCCTTGCGATCCTCTTGATTTCGTGGTCGGCGTTCATCGGCGGCGGATTTCAGATGGTGGCGTTGAAGGTCGGCTCGTATGCGTTTCCTCGCGAACAGGCCGCGATGATGACCGGGATTGCCTCCGGATCCTGGGCGCTGGTGAATTTCCTGCTGCTGCGGCTGATCGGTCCCTGGCTCAATCAGGGACGCTGGGCCGAGGTCTTCTGGCTCATCGCCCTGTTGCCGCCGATCGGCATTGCGGTGTGGCTGGTGCTGAGCCGCGATCGCGGCGCGTCGGTATAACGCAGGACCTTTGGTCCTGCGTCATGATCATGACGGTCCGGTCTCTCTTCGCGCGCGCGGCAGCGATGCCCGGCGTCGGATACCTCCTTGTAGCGCTCTTCCTGACCTTCTCGATCCTCGATCCCCGCTTTGCGTCGGCGCCGAATCTGATCAACGTCGGGGTGCAATCCTCGACGCTCCTGCTGCTCGCGCTGCCGATGACGCTCATCATCATGAGCGAAGGCCTCGACCTGTCGATGGGCGCCGTCCTCGGCCTGGCGGGTGTCGTCCTCGCGATCCAGCTCCACGGCGGCAGCAGCGTGATCGTGGGCCTGGTGTCGGCCGTATCGGTTGGGGTCGCGTTCGGGATCGCCAACGGCCTGCTGGTCGTGGCGGTCGGCATCCCGCCGTTCGTGACGACGCTCGGGACGCTCTACGCGGCGCAGGGCATCGCGCTGGTGGTCACCGACGGCCGGAGCGTGGTCGGGATCGGCGACGCGCTGCCGGCCCTCTACGCGAGCACGTGGCTCGGCCTGCCTTTTTCGATCGTCGTTGCGGCGGCCGCCTACGCGGCGTTTCATGCCGTGCTTTACCACACCCGGTTCGGCGTCTACGTGGTCGCCATCGGCGGCAACCGCGAGTCGCTCGTGCTGGCCGGCGTGCGGGCGAATCGGTATCACGTGGGCATCTACGCGCTTGGCGGAGCGATGGCGGGTTTTGCCGCCCTGCTGTTCACAGGACGCACGAATGCCGGGCACCCGACGGCGGCCATTGGCCTGGAGTTCGACGCGATCGCGGCGGTCATCGTCGGCGGCACGTCCTTCGAGCGGGGCAACGGGTGGCTGCCGGGTACGCTGCTGGGCGTGCTCACAGTGGCCGTCTTGAGCAACGGGCTCAACGTCATGGAGGTGAACAACTCACTGCAGGTCGCCAGCATCGGGCTGCTGGTGATCGTCGCTTTGCTGATCGATACGATTCGAGGACGGACGTGAGCGCTCCAGTAACCGCGCCCTCGTTGCGGCCCGATATCACCGCGCTCGGATATCGTCTGGCCGGGGTGCTGCTGCTGTGCCTCACGCTCGCGCTCCTGAGCGGAGCGTTCCTCACCGCGCCCAATCTCCTGAACGTGCTCCGGCAGGCGAGCCTGAACTTCCTCATCGCGGCCGGCCTGACCCTGGTGATCCTGACGGCCGGTCTGGACCTCTCAATCGGGGCGAACGTCGGGTTAAGTGCGTGCATGGCGGCCACCGCATTCAAAGCCACGGGTTCGATAGCGGTAGGGGTCGGCGCGGGCCTCGCCTGCGGGACCTTTATCGGCATTCTGAACGGCCTGATGGTCACCCTGCTTCGGCTGCCGCCCTTCATCGCCACCTACGGCATGCTCTGGATGGTCCACGGGTTCACGTACTGGTACATGGCGGGGGAGACCATTTATGGCTTCCCCCCGGCGTTCCGCGCGCTTGGGAGCGGGTATGTGCTGGGGATTCCAGTGCCGGCGTACCTGATGGCCGCATCCCTGACGGCGGGCGGCGTATTTACGCGGTACACGACCTACGGTCACGAGGTCTACGCGATCGGCGCGAATGCGGAGGCGGCGCGCTTGTCGGGTATCCCGGTACGCACGCGGCTCAATCTCGTCTACACGCTGAGCGGGGCGATGGCCGGCCTGGCGGCCCTGGTGTACCTCGCGCGGCTCAATTCGGCCGAAGCTGACATCGGCGAACCGCTCATGCTGCCCGCCGTCGCGGCGGTGCTCATCGGCGGCACGTCGCTCTTTGGCGGGGCGGGCAGCTTGTCCGGCACGCTGATTGGCGCGGTCACGCTGACGCTCGTGCTGAACGGCATGAATCTCCTGAATATCAACGCGAACTGGCAGCCGCTGGTGACGGGCGTGATTGTCCTCCTGGCCGTCTGGATCGATATCGTCACGCGGCGGAGAGCCATTGGTACGTAGGGCCGACCTTATGAGGTCCGCCGTGTCCCTGCGTCTTCCGATTACAATAGCCGCCGCATGGATTTGGGGTGACCTCCTTACATTCCGCATAAAGGTGTCCGTATGAAAAAACCGTGGTGCCCCGTCATCGCCGCGATTGTCTTCCTCGTCTCGGCCGCGGTTTCGGCTCGCGCGCAGGCGCCAGCCACCGTTCCCGGACGCTGCGCTTCGTCGCCGCCGCCGACCGATCCCTTGAAGAGCGCTCGGTGGAACGGGTGGGGCGCCGGTCTGACGAACACGCGTTTTCAGCCGGCCGATCAGGCGGGGCTCACCGCGGCGCAGTTGCCGAACCTGAAGCTCAAATGGGCGTTCGGATTCGAGAATTCCGCCTACGCCTACGCCCAGCCCATCGTCGCGGGCGGCCGGCTGTTCGTTGGCAGCCAGAGCGGCTCCGTGTATTCCCTGGATCCAAAGACCGGCTGCATGTACTGGACGTTCCGTGCGCAGAACGCCGTACGGGCGGCTATGACCGTCGGGCTGCGGAAGACGGCTCGCGGTGACGGGTACACCGTTTACGCCGGCGATCTCGGAGGGCATGCGTACGCCATCGATGCGACCACTGGCGACCTGTTGTGGGCCCGCAAGGTCGATGAGCATGCCGGCGCCCGGATTACCGGCGCTCCGACGTTGTATCAGGGCCGGCTGTACGTGCCGGTCGCATCGGCGGAAGAAGCGCTGGCGCGCAACCCGACTTACCACTGCTGCACCTTCCGAGGCAGCCTCGTCGCCCTCGATGCCCAGGACGGCAACGTCGTCTGGAAGACCTACACCCTCGACCAGGAGGCGAAGCCGCTCGCGCAGGGTCCGACAGGGGGGCAGAGGCTGGGTCCTTCGGGCGCCGGCATCTGGTCTTCGCCGACCATTGACGCGAAGCGGCGGCTCGTCTACGTGGCGACCGGCAACATGTACACGGAGCCTTCGCAGAAAACGAGCGACGCCCTGCTGGCGATGGATCTCGAGACGGGAAAGGTGAAGTGGGCGAATCAGATGACGACCAAGGACGTCTTCGTCGTCGGATGTGAATCGCCGAGTCCCAACTGCCCGTCGCCGTCGGAGCTCGGACCGGATTTCGATTTCGGCAACGCGCCGATGCTGGCGACCGTCAACGGCCGCGACATGATCGTGGTCGGCCAGAAGTCCGGAATAGGCTGGGGGCTCGACCCGGACAAGTCGGGCGCCGTGATGTGGCAGTACCGCGCCGGAAAGGGAAGCGCGCTCGGCGGCATGGAGTGGGGCTCGGCGGCGGACGGCGAGCGCGCGTACTTTCCCAACTCGGACGTGCTTGGACAGCAGCCGGGTGGCCTGCATGCCGTACGGCTCGATACCGGGGATCGCGTGTGGTTCGCACCGCCGCCGCCGTTGAAGTGCGGCACCGGCCCCGGATGCACCGCCGCGCAGTCGGCAGCGATTACCGTCATCCCCGGCGTGGTGTTCTCAGGATCCTTCGATGGGGCGATGCGAGGCTACTCCACTCGAGACGGCTCGATCATCTGGGAATTCGATACCAACCGTGAGTTCGACACCGTGAACGGTGTCAAGGCCAAGGGCGGCTCGATCGGCGGCGCGGCTGGTCCGGTCGTCGTCAACGGCATGGTGTACGTGAGCTCCGGTTACGGCGGCCTGGCTGGCCGCGCGGGGAACGTACTCCTGGCGTTTGGGGTCGACTGATGCGGACACTCACGACGGTGGCGCTGGCGGTCGTGCTCTGCGGAGGACTGCTCTCGTGCGCCCGGAAAACCACGGGCGACAGGATTGCGGTATTCACGAAGAATCAAACGAATCCGTACTTTCAGTCGGTGCGCCTTGGCGCCGACAACGCCGCCAGGCAGATGGGCGCCACGGTCATTCACTACGTCCCTACCAAGCCGGACAGCATTCCGGAGCAAATGAACCAGATCGAGGACGTGATTACCAAGCGCCCGGACGCCGTCGTCTTCATCCCCGTGGACTCCAAAGCCATGGTCCCCGGCGTGCAGAAGATGAATGCGGCGCACATTCCGGTGATCAACATCACCGATCATCTGGCAGGCGGGGATCTGGTCAGCTACGTGGGATCCGACGAATACAGTCTGGGACTCGCCAGCGGCCGCTATCTGCTCGAGAAGATGAAGGGACAGGGCAACGTCATCATCATCGAGGGCGTGCGCGGATCGCACGGCAGCATGGAGCGGGTCCGCGGTTTTCAAAAGGCCATGGAAGCGTTTCCGCAGGTGAAGCTGCTTGCCTCGCAACCGGGGAACTTCCAGCGGTTGCAGGCGCTGCAGGTGACCGAGAATCTGCTGCAGGCGCATCCCACGGTCAACGGCGTGATGGCGGCCAACGACGCCATGGCGCTCGGCGCGATCGAGGCGCTGGACGCTGCCAACCGCAGGGCGCTGGTCGCCGGGATCAACGCCACGAAGGAAGGCATCGACGCGGTCAAATCGGGGAAACTGCTCGCGACCGCCGACTTCAGCGGCTACCTGCAGGGCTGCTTCGGCACGATGGCGGCGATCCGGTACGCGCGCAAGCTCTGGGTGCCGAAGGAGATCGCGTTTCCGACGGTCGTCATTGACGCTACCAACTACAAAAGCGTCGACATCCCCGACGCCGAGCGCGAGTGCCCGAAGTGGGAAACGGTCGTCAAGGAGTGAGGTGAGCGTGACGGACAGCCAGCTGCTCGGATTTGTCGGCGTGGGACGCATGGGGGGACCCATGTCCTCGCGTTTGCTCGACGCTGGCTACTCGTTGTCGGTGTTCGATACGAATGCGGACGCGGTCAAACCGCTGGCCGCGCGCGGGGCGCACGTGGCCGCGTCGCCCGCAGAGGTCGCATCCAAGGCGTCCATCGTCTTCATGAGTCTTCCCACCCCCGCCATCGTGCAGTCGGTGGCGCTGGGAGAGGGCGGCGTCGTTCACGGGACCGAGGTTCGGATCCTGGTCGATCTCTCCACCACAGGCCCCGGCATGGCGGCCGTGGTCGCCCGTAGCCTGGCCGAACGGAACATCACGCTGGTCGATTCGCCGGTAAGCGGAGGCGTCGCTGGCGCAAAGGCCGGCACGCTCGCGGTCATGGTGTCATGCCCGAAAGCGACGTTCGCCGAGGTCGAGCCGATTCTCAAGAATCTGGGCCGGCTCTTTTACACCGGCGAGAAGCCAGGTCTCGCGCAGACAGCGAAGCTGGCGAACAATCTCCTCGCCGCTGCCGCGCTCGTCGTGTCGTCCGAAGCGATGGCCATGGGTGTGAAGGCCGGGCTCGACCCGCAGGTGCTGCTCGACATCATCAACGCCGGGAGCGGACGCAATAGCGCAACGCAGGATAAGTTCCCGCGATCGATTCTCAACGGCAAGTTCGACTTCGGATTTGCGACGGGACTTTCCTACAAAGACGTGCGGCTGTGCGTTGACGAGGCGGAGGCGATGGGCGTGCCGATGGTCGTGGGCGCGGCCGTCCGTCAGATGCTGGCCGTCACGCAGGCCAGATTCGGCGCTTCGTCCGACTTCACCTGCATCGCCAAAGTCGTGGAAGAATGGGCGGGCGTGGAGATTAGAAGTCAGAAGAAGAGTACGTAGTGTCCGGCTTTAGCCGGACCGTGGAGTTTCGATGGCCATATCAACGGTCGCGGCGCGACCTTGACGAAGTACAAAATGTTCATCGGCGGCCAATGGGTGGAGGCCGAATCCGGCGAACACTTCGAGAGCGACAATCCGTACACCGGCAAGCCGTGGGCGCTGATCCCGCGCGGAACCCGAGCCGATGTGGATCGTGCGGTCGAGGCAGCCCGCAAAGCCTTCACGTCCGGCGACTGGCCGCGGCTGAATCCGTCGCAGCGAGGCGCGCTGCTCGGCAGACTCGGCGATCTCGTGGCCCAACATTCGAAAGCGCTCGCCGAGGTCGAAGTCCGGGACAACGGCAAGCTTCTCGCGGAGATGAGCGGCCAGACGGCGTATATGGCCAACTGGTTTCACTACTACGCCGGCCTCGCCGACAAGATCGAAGGATCGGTCATCCCGGTGGACAAGCCGGCGATGTTCAACTACACGCGGCACGAGCCGCTGGGCGTTGTCGGAGCCATCGTCCCGTGGAACTCGCCGCTGCTGCTCGCCACATGGAAGATGGCGCCGGCGCTTGCGGCTGGCAATACGATGGTCATCAAGCCGTCGGAGTACACGTCGGCGTCCGCGCTCGAGCTCATGAAGCTGGTCGAGCAGGCGGGATTCCCTCCTGGTGTCGTCAACGTCGTCACCGGCTTCGGCCCCGATGTGGGCGTGCCTCTTGTCGAACATCCGCGGGTCGCCAAGATCGCGTTTACGGGCTCCGATGCGACGGGGCAGAAGATCTACGAGGCTGCCGCGCGCGGCCTCAAGCGCGTCACCATGGAGCTGGGCGGCAAGTCGCCGAATATCGTGTTCGACGATGCCGATCTCGACAACGCGGTGAACGGCGTGATTTCCGGGATTCTGGCGGCGACCGGACAGACCTGCGTGGCCGGCTCACGCCTGCTCGTGCAGCACTCGATTCACGATCGGTTCGTCGAGAAGGTCGCGGCCATGTTCAAGGGCGCGAAGATGGGCGACCCCATGAGCCCCGACACACAAGTTGGACCGATCGCGAACAAGCCGCAGCTCGAGAAGATTCTGAAGTACATCGAGATTGCGAAAACAGACGGCGCGGCCCTCGTGACTGGCGGCGCGCGCGCCTCGCGGCCCGAGTGCGGTGAGGGCTGGTTCGTCGAGCCGACCATCTTCAAAGGCGTCAACAACCGCATGCGCATCGCACAGGAAGAGGTGTTCGGCCCGGTGATGGCGGTCATCCCGTTCAAGGACGAGGAAGAAGCGATCGCCATCGGCAACGACGTCATCTACGGTCTGGCCGCGGGCGTCTGGACCCAGAACATCCGCCGTGCATTGACGATGGCGGAGCGGCTGCAGGCGGGGACGGTGTGGGTCAACACGTACCGGACGAACAGCTACATGTCGCCGTTCGGCGGCTACAAGCGATCGGGGTTCGGGCGCGAAGGCGGACAGGAAATGATCTACGAGTACCTGCAGACCAAGAGCGTGTGGATTTCCATGTCGACCGAAGTCCCGAATCCGTTCGTGCAGCGCTGAAAGCCCTGGAAGTCCTGAAAGGTCTGGAAGAAACGACATGCTGGAGATCGACGACACCACTGTTGCGTATATCGTCGAACATCGAAAGCATTTCGAGGACCTGAGGCAGGTCGCCGCCGAGCTTGCGGGACTGCTCGTTCTGGCAGCGGCCGGCTCGAAGAGCGCGTTGCCCGACCATCCGATGCTGGCGGCAGCCGGACAACTCTTCGACGACACGTGCGACGCCGTACGGTGCGCACGTCCCACATCCCGCGCACGCCAGCACCACGATCATCTGCTTCGGGCGTCGGTATCCCTGGGAACGGCTCTGTTGGAGGCGCGCCGGCGCTTCGGCCGGTCGAGCGGAGACCTCGAGATCGATCCCATTCTCCTTCCGCTGCGCTCGGCGTACGCGGACCTGCAACAGGCCGCCCATGCGCTTCCAGGATTCGAGATGGTGGCATTCCAGCAGGGCTGCTGCGCGCTCCACGGGGACGTGCGATGAGCGCGTATTCAATCTGGGTCCTGGAATACGCTCACGTGATGGAGCAGCCGACGAGCCTCTTCATCTACGGCGCGCATAACCAGGGACATCGCAAGATGCCGTACGGCTACATTGTCATCAAAGGGCAAGGCCGGACGATGATGATCGATGTCGGATACAACCACAAAGCCTACGGCGAGGTGCTGGCGAAGAGCTACGGCGTGCAGAACTGGCAGCCGCCGGCGGTTGTCATGGCCGAATGCGGAGTGGCGCCAAAAGATGTGTCGACCGTCTTCATCA
This sequence comes from Vicinamibacteria bacterium, assembly GCA_041485905.1. Lineage (GTDB taxonomy): Bacteria > Acidobacteriota > Vicinamibacteria > Vicinamibacterales > CAVVIG01 > JAHFUI01. The sequence continues at coordinate 4,819 of JBGPKK010000061.1, read as the reverse complement.
CCCACGCCCATTTCGATCACATGGGCAACATCGAAGATTTCCCGAACGCCACCTTCTACATCCAGGAACGCGAGCTCTCGAAGTCGGTGTGGGCGATGTCTCTCGAGCGCCGCTTCCGGTGGCTGATGCTGGGCATTGATCCGGCCGACATCCTGCGGCTCGTCGACCTCGCGCGCCAGAACAGGCTGGTGTCGGTCGACGGCGATCGGCAGGACGTGGTTCCCGGAATCGATTTCCACGCGGCGTTCGACACGCACACGTGGGGATCGATGTACGTCACCGTACGGAACGATCTGTCGCCGAATTCAGTCAATGCCTGGGTGTTCGCCGGCGACCTCGTGTACGCGCACGAAAACCTGCGCGGCACCGATCCCAACGATCCGCAGTACGTGCCCGTCGGCCTCGCGACCGGCAGTCAGTTCAACCTGATCATGACCGCCGAGCAGATGCTCGCGCGCGTCGGCGGCGATTGCAACAGGGTGATCCCTGTCCACGAGGAGCGGTTGAAAGATCTGTTCCCATCGCGCATCACCAAGACCGGGCTCCGAGTCACCGAGCTCGCCCTGGCCGACGGCGACTCCAGCCGGGTGCGGTGACATCTTCGGTGCCATCCGCCTTTGGCCGGACCGAACCCCTTGCGGGAAAATGCGCGCTCATCACCGGTTCCACGCAGGGCCTCGGACTGGCAGCGGCCGAACGATTTGCCCAGGCCGGCTGCGATATCGTCCTCAGCGGGTTTGGTCATCCTGACGAAATCGCCGCGATCCGCGAGGGGCTCGAGCACCGTCACCTGGTGCGGACGCTCTACTGCGAAACGGATCTGCGCGACCCGAAGCAGATCGAACAGATGGTCGCGTCGAGTGTGGACGCGTTCGAGGCGGTCGACATCCTGGTCAACAACGCCGTCGTCAGGCACGCGGCGAGGGTCGAAGAGTTCCCAGCCGAGAAGTGGGACGAGGCGATCGCCGTCAATTTATCCGCTGCTTTTCATACCATTCGCCTCGTCGTGCCGATGATGCGGCAACGCAACTGGGGGCGGATCATCAACGTGTCGTCGATTTACGGGCTGCGCGGCGCGGCGAACCGGATTGGGTACGTCACGACGAAGACCGCGCTGGTTGGCCTGACACGAGCGGTCGCGCTCGAGACGGTGGGTCAGAACATCACCTGCAACGCCATTTGTCCGGGGACAGCCGACACGCCGGTTCACGCAGCGACTATTCAGGAAACGATCGCGGCGGAAGGACTCTCGCGGGCGGATGCGGAGCAACGGTTTCTGGCGGGAAAGCAGCCGACCGGCCGTTTCATTCGCGCTGAGCATGTGGCGGCGCTGATGGTGTTTCTCTGCGGACCCGACAGTGCGGACATTACGGGCGCGGCGCTGCCCATCGACGGCGGCTGGTCCAGTAGCTGACCCTCGCTACGCCGCGTCGGCGGTGAACACGCGGCCTCGCGTCTCCGGACCCATCCAGATCAGCCCCGCCGACAGCAGTCCCGAGACCACCATGGCGGCGGTCATGCTGTTGACGAGCCCAAAGCCGTGGTCCTGCAGAGATCCGAGGACATACGGCATCACGGCGCCAATGGCGGCGCCGGCGTGATAACAGAAGCCGGGACCGACGCCGCGGACAGAGGTCGGAAAGCGTTCCGTCGTGTACGCGGGAGCCATGCCCCAGATTCCCATGCCGAACGCGCCCATCATCAGCGCGCCCAGCCCCAGCAGCAACGGATCCTGCGCGTGCAGGTACAAAGGAAGCGACGCGATGCCCAGCACCACGGTGATCGTCACCGCGCCGCGGCGTCCGAGCACGCCTTCCGACAGACGACCCCATGCCGCCGTGCCGATGATGGCGCCGATGTTGAACGCAGCGAGATAGGGCAGGGCGGGCCGTCCCGCTTCCCGCAGGAACGTCGGATACCAGAAGTTCACCGAGTAATAGATGCACATGAACGCGCCGAGCACGCCCGTGGTCTGCAGCGTCGTGCCGATCAAATCGCGTTGAAAGATCCGGACGAGCGAGATCTTCGGCTCTGCCGCGCTTTTGCCGGCGCGCGCGGCGTCCTGCAGGCGGCGACGACGCTCGAGCCATACCGGACTTTCCTTCACGTTCCGCCGAATCCACAACGTCAGCAGCGCGGGGATGATCGCGATCCAGAACATCACGCGCCACCCGAGATCGGGCGTGCCGCTGAAGAGCGGATAGACGAACTGAAACGCCACGGCCGCGAGGAGGTACCCCCAGTACCAGCCGCCGAGCAGCAGACCGGACGCGAAACCGCGTAGCCGCGCCGGCCAGTGCTCGAGCACCAGCGGCATGCCGGCGGCCCATTCGCCGCCCATCCCGATGCCGAAGAGCGCCCGCAGCGCGAACAGCATCGTGTACGACGTTGAAAAGCCGGCCAGGAACGCGAAAAGCGAGAACCACAGGACCGAGAGCATCAGCGGCAGCCGCCGGCCGTATTTGTCCGCGATCGTTCCTGCGGCGGCGCCGCCAACGAGTCGCATGATGAGCGTGACCGTGCCGAGCGCGCCCGCCAGCGCGCGATCGACCGTGAAGCTGCGCTGAATGTCGATGAGGATGAACGTGAGGATGTTGAAGTCGAAGGCGTCGACGACCCAGCCGAGGAACACCGCCCAGAACGCGCGCCACTGATCGCCGGTGACCTGCGCGTACCAGCCGATCGCCGGAGACTCGACGTCGATGGCTTCGCGCGTGGTCACGGGCGTCGCCAGACTACCACACAGTTTGACGCGCATAATGAGGGTGAATAGAATCCGGCGCATGAAGACGCTCGTGCTTGCGGTGCTCGTTCTGGCGCTGCCGGAAATGTTGTGGGCTCAGGCCGCTCCAGATCTCTCGGGCACGTGGACGGTGGACGAAGCGAAGAGCGATCCAGCGCCCGCGCCGCCGGCCGCTCGGGCCGGCGCCCGTGGCGCTACCGCAGCGGCTCCGGCCGCCCGGGGTGGGCGGGGCGGCGGTCTGCCCGCGAACCAGCTCATGATCACGCAGACACCGACTCAGGTGACGATCGCGCAGGGCACGCAAAACGTCACCTACAAGTTCGACGGCACCGAGACGTTCTATTTTCAGAACGGCGAAGTGAGAGCCACGGCCGCGAACGACGGCGGGAAGTTGATCGTGTCGTGGAAGCGGGAATTCTACGCGGGGCCAACCCAGGGCTACACGACGACGACGGGGAAGGACGTCTACAGCCTTGCCGGCAACGTGCTGACCGCCGACCGATCGACGACGACGCCGCAGGGTACGACGTCGCGGAAGGTGGTCTACAACAGAACCTGAAGGGCATAGGGCTCAGGGCATAGGGCATAGCGAAGTTGAGCTACGCTACGCTCTTCACCTTTGCTCTGTGCTCTTTGCCCTGTGCCCTTTTACTTTCGTTCGTCCGCCCGCGCAGCGCTGAGCATGTTTGCCAGCCCGTAATTCCCCTCGTGGCAGGCGTACTCGTAAATCATCCGGTAGCCTGACTTGGTCGTGAGATCGAGCGCGGCCTTCCACGGTCTCGTGTACATTGCCGGATCGTCGACGGTGAACTCGTAGCGAATCGTCCCTGGGCCGGTCGGCGTGAGCCGTTCGACGAGATGCAGGTTCTCGCTGTGTCCCGACCCGCCGCCATTCCCGCCGAGTCCGGTGCGGTCGGTGAAGTTGGTGGAGTCGACGTCGAGCGTCGTCCCCTCCCAGTGGCCGCGCGGGTCTCCCATGTACATGTGGACGTTCTTCCCGACGTGCGGATGGGGGTCGAGCGGCACGGCGCGGGCCTCGTGAATCATCTCGTTGCGGATGATGACGTAACCCGGTCCCTGCATGATGTTGGTGCCGTTGCCGTAGATGACGGGCAGAATCGAACCGACGACTCCCCGCGTGATACAGCGATCGTAGTTGCTGTGGTACTCGTACGAGTCGGACTCGCCATGGGCGAACCGTGCGGCGCGCCGCTCGGCAACCCGCCGCTGTCCCTCGGGCGTCATCGGCGGAATCCTGCCGTCCGCAGGTTCGACGACGATCGACGTGGCTTTCGACGGCTTCTCCGGCCGATCGAGCCAGTGCCGCGGCGAGTTGTTGGCGGCGGTGTCCTCCGCGAATGGCGTTTCAGGGCGCTCCCCCGAATCCTTCGCGAGCTGTTCGGCATTGGACCGTTCACGCTCGGCAAATTCCTCTTCGGTCAGCAGCTCACGTCCGGCAAACTGCGGCGGCCGCTCGAACGGCACGCCGATCGAGTTGTCGCTCGTGTAGGTGCCGGTCAGGTCCGGATCGCCCCACGCTGTGCGCGGAGGGGTCCACGCGCGCTTCGCCGGCTCCGCCGGCTTCGGCGGGGCAAGGGCCTGCGCCGCTGGTTTCGCCGGCGTCCTGGGTGCCGTGGTCTGGCCTTTCGCCGCAAGTCCGGCGACCGCTGCCAGCACAGCGAGTAACGCCAACCATCCCTTGCTCATCTCGCTCTCCCTGGGTTCAAAACGAATTCTCTCTGCGTCCTCGGCGTCCTCTGCGGTGAAGCGCGGTGATCAGGCCACAATCTGCGGAATCAACTCGCCGTACACGTCGGTCAGCCGCATGTCGCGTCCGTTAAAGCGATAGGTGAGCTTCTTGTGATCCATTCCCAGTAAATGCAGCATCGTCGCGTGGAGGTCGTGATAGCTGATCGGTTGCTGCTCGGCTTTGTATCCGAACTCGTCGCTTGCGCCGATGACTTGCCCGCCTTTGATGCCTGCGCCGGCCATCCAGACGGTCAACGCGCCCGGGTTGTGGTCCCGTCCGACACCGCGCTGCGAGATCGGCATTCGGCCGAATTCGCTGTGCCAGAT
>JBGPKK010000060.1:0-24490 GCA_041485905.1 Vicinamibacteria bacterium | reverse complement strand
TAAGTCTTTTGCCATCAATCCAGGATTGTCCGATTCGTGATGTAGTGTAGACCACTCTTGTCCAAATTAGCGATTCGCTGACCAACGCCGCTGAATGACGAAGCGGTTGACCGATTCGGTATGATGCGCGCGAGAGCTCGCAACTCCGCGCATCACTGACGCTGATCCGATTCGGTGGACAGGTTAACTACGCTGTTTAAGCATTTCGTCGTTCTTGTGTCGCAGAGAAAGCCGAGGGGTCTGCCGATTGTTTCGATCCCTCGCGATCCGGGAACGCGTGTAGGATCGCGCTCGTTGCGGATCTCGGCGGGCTCAGGTCTTTGGAGGCTCGACATGTGGAAGACACCTGCGGTGACGGCGCTGCTCATGGCCATGCTGTCGGTGAGCACGGTCGCGGAGGATGCCAAGACCGTTCTTGAGGACGCCTCCCGAGCCATGGGCGCGGCAGGCCTGAGCTCGATCACGTACTCAGGCGCCGCCGCGTTGGGCAATTTCGGCCAGAGCCGAACCATTTCTTTTCGGCTGGCGTCAACGACCATCAGGAACTACACGCGCACGATCGACTTCACGCAGCCGGCGTCCCGCGCCACCGGCGACACGCTGCCACCTGCGGTTCCAGGCGGTCCGCCCCCGCAGCCGGGGACCTTCGATCAGACCATCACGCCGGCCACCGCGGCATGGGCGCAGCAGCTGCAAATCTGGGTGACGCCGTGGGGCTTTCTGCAGGGCGCGGCCGCCAACAAGGCGACGGTGCGTTCTCAAAAAATCGATGGCATCGCGTACAAGGTGGTGACGTGGATACCGGCTCAGAAGGCGCCGTCCGGACACGCGTATCAGGTCGTCGGCTACATCAACCCTCAAAGCATGGTTGACCGGGTCGAAACCTGGGTGGAGCACCCCATCTTTGGGGACCTGCATGTCGAGACCACGTACAGCAACTATAAGGACGTCGGCGGGCTTAAAGTCCCCACCAAAATCTCGCAGAAGCAGGCCGGGATGGAGACGTTCGTCGCCGTGATCACCGGGGTCCTCGCGAATCCACCCAACCTCGCGCAGTTGATGACGCCTCCACCAGCGCCAGGTCGAGGAGGCACACCGGCGGCGGGTCGGGGCGGGGCGGCGGGCGACCCACCCGCGCCACCAGCCGTGGCGTCCGAAAAACTCGCCGACGGCGTGTATCGAATCACAGGCGGGTACGTGGCGCTGGCTGTCGAGTTCCACGACTATGTGGTCGTGCTCGAAGGCGGGCAGAGCGAGGCGCGCGGTCTGGCGATCATTGCCGAAACGAAGCGCGTGATCCCGAACAAGCGAATCAAGTACGTCGTCAACACGCACCCGCATTTCGATCATGCCGGCGGGCTCCCGCCATTTGCGGCAGAGGGCATCACCATCCTCACGGATGACAACAACAAGTACTTTCTCGAGGCGGCCCTGAGCTCTCCGCGGACGCTGGTCGGGGATGCCCTGGCGAAGTCGCACAAGAGTCCCAAGGTCGAGGGCGTCGTCGACAAGCTGGTGCTCCGAGACGATACCCGCACCATTGAGTTGCATCACATCAAGAACCTCGAACACAGTGACGGCATGCTTGTGGCGTATCTGCCCAAAGAGAGGATTTTGTTCACGGCGGACTTCAACGTCCCGGGGCCGGGGCAAGCCGTCAGCCCGTCGATAGCGACGCTGGTGGAGAACATCGAACGGTTGCAGCTGGATTTCGACCGGCACGTCCTGGTCCACGCGCCCAACCCTGATCGACCGATGACCAAGGCCGATCTGTTGGCACTCGCGAAGAGAACGAACTAAGATCCATGAAGGGTGGGCGGTGAGGCAGGTATGCGCACACAGCGGAACGGCGGAGTCGGTGACACCGTGATGACGCGGCCCGTGTACTGGAAGTTGTGGGCGCTCGTCCTGTGCGGAGTCGCGATCCTTTGCGCTCCCGTGCTGGGTCACCACTCGTTCGCGGCGTACTACCTCGAGGCAGACACCATCGAAATCGAGGGCGACGTCGTCGAGTTCCAGTACAAGAACCCGCACGCGTGGGTCCACATCGTGGGCCAGGAAGCCTTCGGCAGGCCGAAAGCCTACGCCGCCGAATGGGTCAGTACCAGCCAGCTCGACCGCGCCGGCATCACCAAGCAGACGCTGCACGTGGGCGACAGCGTCCACATCTGGGCGGCCCCGAACAAGGACCCGAACGACAACCGGATCCGCCTCAGGCGAATCGAGCGGCGGTCCGACGGCTGGAAGTGGGGGCAGAACGGTCGCCAGAGCCGCTAAGCAGCCCGGGTCTCCCCATCGGCTCTGCGCGAGTGGTCGCTCTGTGAGGCGGGGACGCCTGCCCTGTTCTGTGCTGGAAAAGACGCGCCAAGTTCGGTAGGATGCCCTTGCAATGACGACGCTTCTCAAAACCGCATCGGTGTTGTCGCTTGTGGCGCTCGTGACGATTGCCGTCGGCTCCACGCTGTCCGGACAGGATCAACCTCCCGCACCGGCACGCGGACGAGGCGCACCACCACCTCCGCCACCCCCTCAGGCCGGACACCCCTCGGGCAAGCTTGTCATTTGGGGAGATCTCGCGAGCTTCGATAATCCCCCGACCTTGCCGACCCATTGCATTCAAACCAGTCGCTTCAAGCGCGGTCAGCGCGTCGGGTTCCGTATGACGGCGATTGATGGCGGCAGCGGCGAGGTTGAAAACACGGCCGTGCTGACGGCCCATCTGACGTTTGCAGGCAAGACGATCGACGTGCCGATGCGGTGGCGCGGCGTCGGAGGGTTCCCGGCGGCGGAATACCCGCGACAGCCTTCGGAGATGTGGACAGGCGTGTGGACCGTGCCGGCTGATGCGCCGATCGGCACGATCGTCTACACCGTGACCGCGACGGATCGATTCGGCCGAACCGCCACGTTTACGCCGTTCATCAACGTGGTGTCGCAGCTCGCCATCGTCGAACAATAGAACCACACGGACAGCGTAAGGCCGGTCACATTGACCGGCCTTTTTTTGTGCGCCAGGCATGGTGCGCAGCGCCGTGACCTGGTGCTGAGTAACGCGCGAGCCTGCCGGCACGGCAGCGATCAACTAAGGAGAAATGTATGCGTCCTACAAACAGCATAACCCCGCATTCAGGAAACGGTCGGAGGACGCCAAGATCAGCGACTGCCAGGATCCGACGGCGGCGCCGGGCAAGTTTTACGAAGTGTTCACGTTCGACACGTTCCGCGTCAGGAACGGGAAGCTGGTCGAGCATTGGGACGGCGCCGTGATCAATCCGCCAGCTCCCGCCGCAGGCGGAAGAGGGTGAACGGAGGATCACGATTGAAGCGAGCGGTGACTTATCTTGCAGCTGCGGCGCTGGTGACATCAGTAGGGGCGGTTCCACCGCGCGAAGCATGGAAGGCGTCGCAGCGATTTCCCGAGTGAACCACGTCATGAAGATCACAGCTAGAAGGAGGGCACTATGTACCGGTACGGACGGTTTCTCATCGTGGTGGCCGGAATCGCTGTTGGATGCGCCGGGCCTGTCAATGTCGAGCAGGAGCGCAGCGGTCTGATGGCGCGCGATCGCGAGTGGTCGCAAACGACCAAGGATGTCGACAAGTTCCTGTCCTATTACGCCTCTAATGCGTCGGTCTATCCACCGGGGATGCCGATCGCAACGGGCTCCGGACCGATTCGCGATGCCTTCACGAAAATGACGTCGATGCCGGGGTTCTCCCTACAGTGGACGGCGGCAAAAGCCGACATCAGCAGTTCCGGTGAGCTTGGGTATACGACGGGCGCCTATCAGATGACCATGAACGGCGCGACTGAGAAGGGGAAATACCTCACCGAGTGGAAGAAGCAGTCTGATGGGCAATGGAAGGTCGCGGAGGACATTTTCAACGCGGACGCGGCAGCGCCGCCGACGCCCGGCAAACATGTCATGCTGCCGGCGGCTCGAATCGTCTGGGGTGAGGCTCCCCCCAACCTCCCGCCAGGCGGCAAAATGGCGGTGATCTCGGGGGATCCCGGCAAAGCGGAACCGTTCGTGATTCGTGCCCAGCTTCCGGCGGGATATAAGATCGCGCCCCACTGGCATCCGACCGACGAGCACATCACGGTTCTGTCAGGCACAGTCGCGCTGGGAATGGGTGAGAAGTTCGATCAGGCCGCCCTGCAGGATCTACCCGCTGGTGGGTTCGGCGTGGCCCCCGCCGGAATGCGGCACTTCTTCATGGCGAGGACAGCGGCGACGATACAGGTACACGGCATGGGACCACTCGCGTTCATTTACGTGAACGCGGCGGATGATCCGAGCAAACAACAGAAATAGCGTGACGGCAAGCGCCGGCCGGGACTTCGTCAATCTGGTCCTCCGGCGCTCGCCGGGAGTCCAGCGCCGCCGCCACTTGACGGTCAGTCTTACAAAATGTAAGATAGCGCCCATGCGCGGTCATCGCCTTCCGACATTGTCCAGGAAAGAGTCGCTGATTCTCGAGCTGCTGGTTCGCCATAAAGAGCTGTACGGCCTGCAGCTTGTCGCCGAATCCAGGCGGCGGCTGAAGCGCGGGACCGTGTACGTCACGCTGCAGCGGATGGAAGAGAAGGGATACGTCGCGTCGCGCCTCGAGGACGCGCCTCCGGAGGCCGGCGGCCTCCCGCGCCGCATCTATCAGCCCACTGCAGTTGGCCGCCGCGTGCTCGGGGCCTGGACGAGCGCAGCGCGGTTGATGCCGGAGTTCGCCCGATGACCCGCGCCGGCAACAGACTCCGCGCGTTCGCCTCCCGGTTGTGCTGTGCGGAAACGATGGAGCGAGTGGTCGATCCGTTGATCGCCGATCTCCAGCTGGAATATGCCAAGGCGGTTCATACCGGATCGTTGTGGAGGAGCCGGTGGATTCGGATCGCCGGCGGCGTCGCCCTGTTGAAAGTGATCGCCTTGTGCGGCGGTCGATCGGCGTTCGACGAGGGAACCGCGGACGAACACCGAGCGATGGCTCGCACGATCACGTTCTCAGCGGTGGCGATGTGTGCCCTCGTGGCGCTGTGTGAGGCGCCGTACTGGCGGACGCTGCAGTTGGCCGTTCAGGCGCAGCAGACGCGGATGTTTCTGTATTTGATTCCGCAGGCGCTCCCGATCGCGTTTCCCATCGGCCTGACGATCGGTATTCTTTTCGGCTTTCGCGGCCGGGTCGTTTCAGCCCGGTCGAAACGCGCGGTGCTCACGATGGCTGTCGCGTGGTCGGCGATCTCGTTCGCGATCCTGGCCTGGGTGCTGCCCGCAGCCAATCAGTCGTACCGCGAATGGGTGTTCCGGACGTACGGACAAATCACGCCTCTGCTCAAGGGAACCAGCGAGCTCACGCTCGCGGAGCTCAGCGGCCAGATTGAATCGTACCGGCACACGGCGATGGCCGGGTCGAGCCTCGTGCGGGACCTGACGTTCTCGTATCACCAGCGGTGGTCGCTGGCCTGCGCGACCGCGGTCCTCGCGCTGTTCGCGCTCGGCGTGCTGGGCCGTCGGCCCTCCGCCCGATGGACCCTGGGACTGGCCGCAGTGGGCGGGTGCTTCGCGTACTACACGCTGTTGTTCCTCGGACGCTCGGCGGCGCTCGGCGGCAGCGTTCCGGCGTTTGCCGGCGCGTGGCTCCCGAACGTCGTGTTCGTCCTCGTTTCAATCCTGCTGCTCGCGTCGCGACAATCAACCGCGCCATCGCCGGCCTGACCGCTCGCCACAACCTCCAGGGCATCCTCGCTCGTCGCGACTTCGCTCGAATCATCCTCTTCGCCACTCATGACCCTGTCCGAGAATATGGTTGACAACATTATTCAACTAATATATTGAATACTTGTTTATGGCGATTCATCGGGCGTTCAAGGAGGGGCTCTACGGTCTGTACGCGCGCATCGGGAAGGGACTGTCGAGTCCGCATCGGCTCGAGATCCTCGAGCTCCTGGCCCAGAGTGAACGGACGGTGGAGTCGCTTGCGGACGAAATCGGTCTCTCGACCGCGAACGCCTCGCAGCACCTGCAGGCCCTCAAGCAGGCGAGCCTGGTCCAGGCCCGCCGCCAAGGCCTGTTTATTCATTACTCACTCGCGGATCCCGCCGTCTTCGAACTCTCGCGGGCTATCCGCCTCGTGGCGGAGCGTCGGCTCGGAGACCTCGAGCGATTGGTCCGTGACGAATTCGGCGAACGGCGCAACGCCGAGGCGGTGTCCTTTGAAGACCTCATGGCCCGTCTTCGTCGTGGCGACGTGGTCGTCCTTGATACCCGCCCCGTCAACGAGTACGTCGCGGGCCATATCGCCGGCGCGATCTCTGTTCCAGTCGACGAGCTCAAGCGCCGGCTGCACCGGTTGCCGAAGCGTAAAGAATACGTCGCCTACTGTCGCGGACCGTACTGCGTGTACGCCGATCGTGCGGTCGAATTGCTGCGAAAAAGCGGAAGGCGTGCGCGTCGACTGCGAGGCGGACTTCCTGAGTGGAGGGCAGCTGGTCTCCCGACCCTCACATCGCTTCAGACACAGGAGGCGCGATGATCTTTCGGCCCTTCTATCACTTTGAAAGCGGCTGCGCGGGATACGTCTTTGGCTGTGGAACGCTCGGCAAATGCGCCGCCGTTGACGTTCGGGAAGAGGATGTCGACGCCGCACATGCCTTCGCGACGTCCAAGAACATGCGGGTCACCCATGTGATCGACACACACATACACGCGGATCATCGTTCCGGTGGGTTCGCGCTGGCGCGCCAGACTGGCGCGGCGTATTGCCTCCACGAGTCGGCCGTCGTGACGATGCCGTTCGAACCGTTGAGGGAAGACGAAGAGATAGAGCTCGGGAACACGCGAATACGCGTGGTGCATACACCGGGACATTCGCCGGAGAGCGTCTCGCTCGTGGTCACGGATCTGAAGCGTGGTGTCGATCCGTGGTTCGTGTTGACGGGCGATACCCTGTTCGTCGGGGCGGTGGGCCGGCCCGATCTGCGCGGTCGCGCGCGTGAGAGCGCAAGCGATCTGTTCGACAGCCTTCACGGGAAGCTGTTGACCCTGCCTGACGATGTCGAGATTTACCCCGGCCATTTCTCAGGGTCTCTGTGCGGGGCCGGTTTGAGCGGTAAGCCGTCGAGCACGGTCGCGTTCGAGAAGCGCTGGAATCCGATCTTGTCGCTCGAACGTGAGTCGTTTATCGACCGCCTCGCGGACGTGCTGCCCGAGCCACCAGGCATGCAGCAGATCCTCGAGTTCAACCGCCATCTGGCAGGCGTGCCATGAGACTCGCCGTCGCGTCCCCGTTGAACGCGGAGGTGGCACAGGGCCTTCGCGCGAACGCGGCGCAATTCACCCTGCTCGTCGTTGTCAACGCGTTTGTGGGAGCGATGGTCGGCCTGGAGCGCACGATTCTGCCCGCACTTGCCGAATCAGAATTTCACCTCGTCGCTCGGTCGGCGATCCTGTCCTTCATTGTTGTCTTCGGGCTCACGAAGGCGGTCACCAACTATGCCGCGGGCCGCCTGTCGGATCGTCTGGGTCGGAAGAGGATCCTCGTCGCCGGTTGGCTGGTGGCAGTCCCAGTACCGTTTCTGCTGATGTGGGCACCGACGTGGTCGTGGGTGCTGGTGGCCAACGTGCTGCTCGGCATCAGTCAGGGGCTCACCTGGTCAACCACCGTCATCATGAAGATTGATCTCGTAGGGCCCGAGCGCCGCGGGCTCGCGATGGGACTCAACGAGTGCGCCGGATACGCCGCGCTCGGCGCCTCTGCGTGGGCGACCGGCTGGATTGCGGCGCGATCCGGTCTCCGGCCGGATCCTTTTTATCTCGGTGTCATCTTCGTGGCGGCCGGTCTCATGCTATCCCTGTTGTTCGTGCGGGACACCGAAGGTCACGTGGTGCGCGAGGTGGCCGTGCGAAATCGCGGATCGTTGGACCGCTCGCCGACCGCGCGCGACATCTTCTGGCGCACGAGCGTGGGCGACCGAAATCTGTCCAGTGTCAGCCAGGCAGGCCTGGTCAACAACCTGAACGACGGCATGGCGTGGGGCCTGTTCCCGCTCGTGTTCGCGGCAGCGGGCATGGACCTCACTGAGATCGGGGCGCTTGCGGCCATCTATCCGGCGACATGGGGCGTCGCGCAGCTCGCCACCGGCGCGCTGTCCGACCGGGTGGGTCGAAAACCGCTGATCACATCCGGCATGTGGGTGCAATCCGTAGGGATCGGCGTGATCGCCGTCGCGCAGAGTGGCGCCGGTTTCGCGACCGGAAGCGTGCTGCTGGGATTGGGCACCGCGATGGTGTATCCCACCCTGCTCGCGGCCATTGGCGACGTGGCGGCGCCTGCCTGGCGCGCCTCGTCCATTGGTGTGTACCGGTTATGGAGGGATTTAGGCTACGCGGTCGGCGCGATGCTGACGGGGGTGACCGCGGATCTGCTCGGTGTCTCGGCCGCCCTGTGGCTGGTCGCCGCGCTGACGTGTGCATCGGGTCTGGTTGCGGCGTGGCGCATGACTGAGACAAGTCATGGCGCCGTGTTCGCTTCGCACTGAAAGGATGATGGCGTATGAGCCTGACTTGCCCGGTCGACCTGGACACGCTGATGCTGCGCCGCGAAATCAACGCGATGTACGCGCGGGTGGCGACCGCACCAGAAGGGGAGTTTCACTTTCACCGCGGACCAGCGTATGCCGCGGGAATGCTCGGGTATGATCCTCGGGAACTGGAACGCTTGCCCGCCGACGTAGCCGCCCGCTTTGCCGGCGTCGGGAACCCGCACGCCGTCGCGCCCCTGCCGACCGGTGCGACCGTCGTCGACGTCGGATGCGGAGGAGGCATGGACCTGCTGCTCGCGGCGTTGCACGTCGGCCCGACCGGGCGGGCCATCGGCGTCGACATGACCGCCGAGATGCGCGAGCAGGCGGCGGCCGGTGCGAGGGCGTGCGGCCTGGCGAATGTCGATGTGCGCGACGGCGACGCCACGAAGCTTCCGGTTGAGGACGCCAGCGTCGATGTCGTGATCTCCAACGGCGTCCTCAATCTCGTGCCTCTGAAAGATCGCGCGATCGCCGAAATCGCCCGCGTCGTGAAACCCGGCGGGCGAGTGCAGATCGCGGACATCGTCATCGGCGAAGAGCTGCCAGACAGCGCGCTGCGCGACATCGATTTGTGGACCGGTTGAATCGCCGGCGCTCTGCTGGAAGCAGAGCTTGTGGCGGCGTTTCGATCTTCGGGTTTCGAACAGGTGAACATCACCCATCGCTTCGACTGTTTTGCTGGAACCACCAAAGAACGGACGGCCCGGCGTTACGGTGTCGTTGGCGTCAACCTTTCGGCCACGCGATCGATTCGATAATCTTTCTTGGAGGTGACGAGATGGCAGCTGCCCAACAGATCGGAAAAACCCTGTATCGCGTCAAAGCGGAAAGCATCGAGGCCTGCAATTGCCACCACGGCTGCAACTGCCAGTTCGACGGCTTCCCGAATGAAGGCAAGTGCGAATTCATCATTGGCTTCGAGGTGAAGGACGGGCGATTCGGTGACGTCTCGCTAAACGGCCTTCGTGCGGTCGTCGCCGCGAAATACCCGAAAGCCATCCACGAGGGCAACGGCCACGTCGTCCTTTTCGTCGACGAGAAGGCCAGCCAGGCTCAAGTCGACGCATTTGCGACCATCCTCTCGGGCAAGATGGGCGGCATGCCGTGGGAAGCGCTGGCCGGCACGATCGGCCGCTTCGAAGGACCGATTCGCAAGCCGATTGAAATTTCGGCGGCGGGCGAGCGCTCCGTGGTCCGCGTGCCGGGCGCGATCGAGCTTCAGCTGACCCCGTTCCGAGACGTCTTATCAGGCGCCGAAAAAGAGGTGCACATCGTGTATCCGAAGGGCGGCTTCTTCTGGAACGACGCAAAGATCGCGACAACCGACGCCATGAGTGCCAAGCACGGCGATCTCCGCTTCGAGTGGCCGAAACGCTATGCGGCGGCCGCCGAAGTGAACTGGACCAACCAGCAGTAGATGCGCGTGCCGACCCTCCCTCACGCGCCTTCGTCGCTCGAGCTGTTGCTTCGCCGCGATCGGCTCGCCGCCTGGTTGGGCATCGCGGCGCTGACCGCGCTCGCGTGGATGTACCTCGTGAGGACAGCCGGCAGCATGCACTCGATGGCGATGGACGCCCGAATGCACGCCGCCATGGGCATGGGCGACCTGCATGTCTGGGGCGTGGCGGACTGGTTCGCGCTCTTCATCATGTGGGCGGTGATGATGGCCGGCATGATGCTGCCATCGGCAGCGCCGGTCATTCTGTTGATATTGGCCGTCTATCGCCGGCGTGATGATGTACGCGCCCGTGTCTCGACGGCGGCATTCGTCGGTGGGTACTTGATCGCCTGGACGACGTTCAGCGCCGCCGCCGCCGCTCTGCAGGTCGGACTGCACAGGGCCGCGTTGCTGACGCCGGAGATGGCGAGCGGCTCGGCGACGTTGGCCGCAATCGTTCTTATCGTGGCTGGTGTTTACCAATGGTTGCCCATCAAGAACACGTGTCTGGCACATTGTCAGTCTCCACTCGGATTCCTCAGTCAGCATTGGCGGGAAGGCGCCGCGGGCGGACTGAAGATGGGACTACGGCACGGAGGCTTCTGCGTCGGCTGCTGCTGGGCGTTGATGGCGCTGTTGTTCGTGGTTGGCGTGATGAATCTGTTGTGGGTGGCGGTCATTGCCGCCTTCGTGCTCGTCGAGAAGCTGCTTCGCGGGGGAGTCGGAATTGGACGTGTTGCAGGTGTGTTGCTGATCCTGTGGGGAATTTATGCGCTGGGCCATTGACCGCCCAGGCGAGTATTGGATCATTTTGCAGGCGGTGATCGAATCGACGCCCGCCGAGGCAGCCACCGAAGCGCTGTTGCTGCTCCAGGGACCCGGCGCGCCGGATGTGTTGGTGACCGACGTCGTGCTGGCCACCGGCATGAACGGCAGCGACCTGGCCAACGCCGCGCGCACGGCGCGACCCGATCAACTCGAGCGCGCGGTGAATGCGGTCTGCGCCATGAGCGGCGGCCGCGCGTGATTCTCTCCCGCGCCATCCTCCCGACCCCCATTGGCGACATGCTGGCGCTCGATTCCGGCGAGGGCCTGTGCGCGCTCGAATTCACCGGACCAAAAGGGCGGCTCACGCGTCTCGACGGCCGCCCTTCGACCCTTCGACAGGCTCAGGGTCGTCCCGAGCAGGGTCGAGGGACGACAAGCTCAGGGCGCCTTGAGGCTCTCGAAAGGCGGCTGCGCCGATGGTTTCCGCCTCACGAGATCGCCGATCGCGAAACGCCGATGATCATTCGGACGCGCGCGTGGCTCGACACCTATTTCGCCGGAGCGGGCGCGGATATCGGCGGCTTCGTACTCGATTTGCGGGGTGCGGTTTTCGAGCAGCAGGTGTGGACGGCCTTGCGGGCCATCCTGCCAGGCGAGACGACGAGCTACGGCGCGATCGCGAAAGCGATCGGGCGTCCAGGCGCCTCGCGCGCGGTTGGCGCCGCCAACGGCGCCAACCCGATCGCGATCGTTATACCGTGCCACCGGGTCATCGGCTCGTCGGGATCGCTGACCGGCTACGGCGGCGGCCTCGATCGCAAGAGCTGGCTCCTCGACCACGAGCGCCGCTGGCGCCAGGCACCGGAGGCGTCGCTGTTCTAATGAACGCCGGACTCTTAACGGGGGGTCCGCCTTTAGCCGGACTTTCGGTCACGGCAGCGCGAAGACGAAGACGTTTGGCGCGTTGCCGCCTTTCAGCTCGGGCGCCGCGCGCTCGTCCGAGTTGGCCGCCAGCGACGGCCCTGTGATCGCGGCGACGTACTGCTTGCCCTCGACGGAAAACGTAATCGGGTAGCCGCTGACCGACGACCCGAGATTCACCTCCCACAGCAGCTTGCCCGTCCTGTCGTCGAGCGCCTTGAACCGGCCGTTGGCGTCGCCGCCAAACACCAGTCCGCCGCCGGTCGCGACGAGCGACATCATGCCCGCGCGCTGTTCGTACTTCCACGTGTTCACGCCGGTTTCGGCCGAGATGGCCCACACCGTGCCGATCTTGTCGGCGCCAGGCGCGAGCTGGGTCCGCATATTGAGGCCGTAGACCTTCGACGGATCTCGTGTGTCAACGGTCGTCGTGGCGGTCATGCACATGTTCTGCATCGGCATGTACATCGTGTTCGTCAGCGGGCTGTACGCGCCGGCGGGCCAGTTCTTGCCGCCGTTGCTGCCCGGGCAAATGACTTTCTCTTCATTGATCTTCGTGAAGAGCGCTTCCCGGTTCACGATGACCGCACCGTCTCCGTTGATCGTGCTGATGACGTTCTGCGCCACCGTCGGCCGCGCCCAGAGGAATTCTCCGGTCGTCCGATCGAGCGTGTAGACAACGCCCGTCTTGCCGGGAATCCCCGTGATCACTTTACGTCGCTCGCCCGTCTTGACCTTCGGGCTGATCCACATCACGTCCCGCGGATTGGGCGCCACCGCCGTGTCCACCAGCAGGCGTTCGAACGGATGATCGAGATCCCAGTGATCGACGATGTGCTGGTAGTACCACACGATCTTGCCGGTGTCGGCGTTCAGCGCGAGCGTGCAGTTGTGATAGAGGTGCTTCATGTCGTTGCCGGCCAGAATGAACTTCGGCGCGGGAATCGTCACCGACGTGCCGATGTAAATCAGATTCAGCTCCGGATCGAAGCTGGGCACCATCCACGTGCCGACATGCCACCGCTGCTCCATCGGGACGTTGCCCCACGTCTCGTCGCCAGGTTCGCCCGGCCCGGGAATCGTATGGAACCGCCACAACTCCTTGCCCGTCTTCGCATCGTGCGCCGTGACGACGCAGGAGTCGCGGCCGGCGTCGGGCTGGCATTGGCGTCCGGTAATCACCTTGCCGTTGGCGATGATCGGTCCGCCGCTGGTCGGCGCGCGCTTCTTCGGATCGAGTACGGGCGTTTCCCACACCAGCTTGCCGGTTTGCGCGTCGAGCGCGTAGATGAAGTTGTCGGAGCTGGAGTTGATGATTGTGTTGCCCCACATGGCCAACGTGCGATCGGTCTTGGGCCGCACGCCCTCCGGCAGCTTGCGTTTGTATTCCCAGAGGACGTCGCCCGTTTTCGCGTCGATGGCCATGATGTAATCGCCCGGACTCGGGACGTACATCACGCCGTCGTGGACGAGCGGCGTGCCTTCCTGATTGCCGCCCGTGCCGAGGCCTCGGGTCCAGACCATCCGCAACTGGGCGACGTTGTTCCGGCCGATCTGATTGAGCGGGCTGAAGCCCCACCCATCGAGCGTGCGCCGCCACATCAGCCAGTCGCCTGGGTCCGGCTTCTGCAGCATCGCGTCGGTGACCGGAACGAACCTGCGGGGCGGCTCCTGCGCGAGGCCTCCGATGCCGCACGTCAATATCACTGCCAGCGCTATCATCGCGAGTAATCGCTTCATGACATCTCCTGTCTTCCTGCGCCTTGTTTCACGCCCACTGGAGCTCGCCGCTGTCCAGGATGCCGCGGGCGATGTGCTCGCCCAGCGCCCGATACGCTTCGAACTGAGCTTCGGAAAAAAACTGGTTCGAGCTCGATTCCTGCGGGAACGTCGGGCTCTCGCGTTTGTACTCGAGAATAGCCTCCACTTCATCTCCCGTCAGCGACGATTTCAGAAAGATCAGCTGTCCGCGCTCTCCGCGGCCGTAATCAACGTCGCCGAGGGCCCAGTGCCGGGTGCTCACGTCACCCCGAAGTCTGAGGGCATCCAGATCGATGGCGATCTCGATGCCTAAGTCGATGCGCGCGTAGCGGATGGCGGCCGCGAGACACGCGAACGCCACGGTCGCGTCCACCACGATGATTCGCCGGCAGCGTCTTCGCAACAGCTCGCAGAGGCCGAGATTCTCGAGGTGCCCGCCGTCCGACACATTCACGAATGCGCCGGCAGCGTCCATCACCGCGAGGAAGACGCCGACGGCGATCCACAGCTCGAGCTGGTACGTGGCCATCAGGTTCGTCACCGACGTCCAATTGACATCGATGGCGCGTTGCACCAGGCGCGAGGCGAGGATGAAGATCATCGCGACGAACACGAGCAGCAGCGACGCGCCCAGCGTCAACTCGAGCCGATTGCGCCACGGCCGGCAGCCGGATCTCACTGAGCAGCCCGCCGGGCGCGAGGTGTCGGCTGTTGTTGCGAATGTAGCGGACGGCCGGCCGCTCCGCCTCTCCACCGTCGAACCCCAAAGGAAACCTGGCCTCTTCGGGTGAGGTCTCTGGCGAGCTCAGGACGCTGGTCACTGCGGAGCCCATGAGGCCGCCGCCTGACACCGTTGAGAGATAGTCGACCCTGGCCAGCACGCCCTTGGCGGCCAGCGCCTGGAGCACACCGAGCGACAGCGATGCGCTGCGGATGCCGCCTCCCGAGAGGGCGAGACCCAGCAGACCGTGGTCGACCGAGGGTCCTGTGGTCGGTGCGGGCGGGGGCAGGTGAAGCGTGTGCCTGCGCCGCGCGATCTCGGCGAGCTCCGCCGGGAACACTTCGCGCTCAAACGGTGGCTCAAGGGCGAGCGTCATTGCAAAGAGCTTCGAAATATGTCGCTACGAGGCTTGCGCTGCTATGCAGGGGAGACCTATGCTTCCCATGGCACTGTCAGAACCCGCTCCGATCCGTCAACATCACATCGTTTCGGCAGCGGTCCAACGCATGGTCGGCCAGAGTATCGCACACTACCAGATCGTCAGGAAGATTGGCCAGGGCGGCATGGGAGAGGTGTATCTGGCGCTCGACACGCGACTCGATCGGAACGTGGCGTTGAAGGTGCTCTCCAACCCGAGTCCAGACGCGTCGCAGATCGCCCGGTTCGAACGCGAGGCCAAAGCGACCGCCGCGCTGAATCATCCCAACATTCTTTCGATCCACGATTTCGGACGCGACGGCGCGGCTCCGTACGTCGTGATGGAGTTTCTGGAGGGGCACACGCTGCGTGAGTTGCTCGCCGCCGGCGCTCTTCCCCTGCGCACGGCGCTGGCCTACGCCGGCGAGATTGCGCAGGGCCTGGCCGCGGCGCACGACAAAGGGATCTTCCACCGGGACCTCAAGCCCGAGAACATCTTCGTGACCGGCGACGGCCGTGTGAAGATTCTCGACTTCGGCCTGGCGCTCATCAAGCGTGCGGAAGGCGCCGCTGCCGTTGAGGGCGACAACGACCAGACGCTTCTGCGCTCGACCCCGGGATTATTGCTCGGGACCGCCAGTTACATGGCGCCCGAGCAGGTCCGCGGCGAAACCGCCGACAATCGGTCGGACATCTTTGCCTTCGGCAACGTCCTCTTCGAGTCGTTGACCGGACGCCGCGCCTTCAGCGAATCGAACGTCGTCGAGACGATGCACGCGATCCTCAGGCAGCCGGTTCCCGAGTACCTGCTCGAGCAGGCGGCGGTGCCAGGACCGGTGATCGATCTGGTGGTGCGATGCCTGGAAAAGGATCCGCAGGCTCGCCCCCGGTCGGCGCGCGATCTGATCTTCGATATTCAGGCGGCGCAGGCGGCGTTGCCGGCCGTGCCGGCCGTCATCCCCAGCAACGCCACCACGCGGCTCACCCGGGCTATTCGCGACACGTCGCACGCCGTACGGTCGATCGCCGTGCTGCCGTTCACGAACATGAGCGCCGATCCGGACATGGAGTATTTCAGCGACGGCGTGACCGAGGACATCATCAACGCGCTCGCTCAACTCAAAGAGCTTCGCGTGGCGGCGCGGACGTCGTGCTTCGCCTTCAAAGGCCGCAACGCCGACATGGCGGAAATCGGATCGAAGCTCAAGGTCGGCACCGTGCTGGAGGGCAGCGTGCGACGGGTCGGCACGCGCCTGCGCGTGACGGCGCAGCTCGTCAACATCGCCGATGGCTATCACCTCTGGTCCGAGCGGTACGATCGCGAGCTGGACGACGTGTTCGCCATCCAGGAGGACATCGCGACCAACATCGCCCGCAAGCTTCAACTCACGCTGACGGGTGAGCCCGGCGCACCGCTGGTCAGAGCGGCAACGGCCGACATGGAGGCGTACGATCTCTATCTGAAGGGCCGGTATTTCGTCGAACAGCGCGGCGAAGGCATCGCCAAGGGGTTGGAGTTCTTCAATAAGGCGGTCGCGTCGGATCCCGAGTATGGCCCGGCGTACGCGGGTCTCGCCGAAACCTGCTGCCTGCTCGCCGTGTACTACGTGGGGAGCCCTTCGCAGTGGCTCCCGAAGGCGAAGGCGGCTGCGCTCCGCGCCCTCGAATTGGACGACAGTCTCGCCGAGGCCCACAACGCCATGGCGCTGGTCAGCTTCATGTACGACTGGGACTGGCAGCGCACGGAAGAGGAGTTCGATCGTGCGCTGGCCATCAACCCCAGCTACGGGCCGACGAGATCCTGGAAAGCCCTGTTCTATCTGACGATGGTTCGCGCCCGGACCGCCGACGGAATCGCGGAAGCGCAGAAAGCCGTGGAGCTCGATCCGATCGCGATGCTGCCGGTGTATAACCTGAGCCTGGTGCTGGTCTGCGCGGGGCGATACGCGGAAGCGGTCAGCCGGATTCAGGAGGCGCTGGAGCGCGATCCGTCGCAAGTCGTGCTGTACCGGCCGTTAGGTGTCGCGTACCTGGGGCAGTCCATGTACGAGTCGGCTATCGCCGCGCTCCGGAAGGGGACCGAGCTCTCGCTTCGGCACCCGATGTTCCTGGCTGAATTGGGCGGCGCCTATGTGGCAGCGGGAAACACGGCGGACGCTCTCAAGCTCCAGGAGGAGCTGATCGCGCGATCTCACACGACGTTCGTGACTCCGCTGTTCCTGTCCATCATTCCTCTCGCGCTGGGACGGTTGGACGAAGCGGTGGCGTTTATCGAGCAGGCGTTCGAGCAGAGAGACCCGCTGTTTGTCGCGGCAGCCTCGTGGCCGCCCCTTGCGCCCGCGCTCCACGACGAGCGCGTGCGCCGCATGTTCGCGGGACTGGACGTCCAGTGGATGATGTGATTCGCCGCCGATCCGGAAACATCCTGCTCCGTGCCACGGAACGGATGGTCTACAGCGCCGCCAATTATTGGATCGTGCTCGTCGGCGACGTCCTCGGGGCGCTGGCGTTCCTCGTCCTGGGCGCCCGATGGTTCTCCGGGTCCTGGATCGTCGCGGCCATCCTGGTGGTGGCCGGCTTCAACGCCTGGGGATTGCTGGAATACACGCTGCATCGCTGGATCCTGCACGGCCGGTATTCCATGGCGAAGCGTGGGCACGCGCGGCACCATGCCGACGACACCGCGCTCATCAGCACGCCGATGCTGATCATCATGAGCGGAGCCTGCCTCATCTGCTGGCTGCTGTCGCTCGTCTTACCGGTCGGCGTCGCGTGCGTGCTGGTCTTCGGTCTGTACGCCGGGTACAACTGGTATGCGATCGTGCATCACCTGCAGCACCACCGCGCCAAAGACCTCTGGGGGATCAGGTACTTCCGGCACCTCGAGCACCGCCATCGCACCCACCACCATCGCGTCGTCGTGAACTACGGCATCAGCACGGCCGTCTGGGACCGTCTGTTCGGGACGTATCAGCCGCCGACGATCGACTCGGGGCCCAATCGCGGCCTTTCGAGGACCACCAGGTCGTAGTGGACGAGGCCCGCCAGCAGGCCAAGCGCCACGAGCTGGGAGTAATAGGCCATCTTCATCCACTCGCGCCGTTCGGCCCCGCTGAACCGGGAAAACGGCGCGGTCTTGAGAATCTGTGACACGGTCATCTGAACGCCGCGCCTTGTCTCGCGACTGATGCTGCGCACCGATCGCGTGCGGAAGAACCGCTCCCATTCCGCGCGGTTCGCCGACCGGGTACCGACACGCCTGAGATCTTCCCTGCGCGTCAACCACGCGATGCGATCGTCCAGCGCGATATCGGCGAGCACCAGAAGACCGCCCGGCTTCAGTACCTCCGCCACCCGCTGATAAAAGCGCGGCCGGTCGAAGTAGAACGCGCATTCGATTGCCAGCAAGCGGTCCACCGAGGCCGCTTCAACGCCCGGCAGCAGCTCGGCCTCCCCCAGACGGAACGACAGTTTGTCCGAGACGTGCTCTCGGGACGCGCGATCGTTCGCGTAACGCACCTGACGATCGGAAATATTGAAGCCGGTGAGGCGGTCGAACCTGGACGTGTTCAGCAGCAGGAAATCCTGTTCGCCGCTGCCGAATCCGACGTCGACGATGACATGGCCTGCGTGGATGTCAGCGGCGCGGAAGACTTCGAGGCACAACTGCTGCTGGCGTTCCTCGTAGGTTTCCTTTCCGGTGATGGTGTAGCCGTAGTTGAGGTACTTGCGCGGCTTGTCCAACGACTCCAGCGAGGACTGAAACAGATCGTACTGGCGCGCGACCGCACGCGTCAGCGAAGAGGGAAGCTCGTTCATGGGGATGCGCCAGCGCAGTCCTAGAAGACGACCCGTACCGCGATTTGCGCCTGCCGCGGCGGCGCCGCGCGCTGGAACTGACCGTAGGTCGGGAGCGGCTGATCCGGATACGCGCCGGTGCCGAACACGTTGTTGACGTCGGTGTAGTTGACCGTGTTGAGCAGGTTGAACACTTCGAAGAGGGGTTCGATCGTGCTCTTCCCGACGAGGTGGAACGTGCGGCTGACGCGCACATCGACCGTCGCCTCCGCCGGCAGCCGGCCCGCGTTGCGTGACACGGCCGACGCGGGATCGCCCGGTACCAGCCGCGCCCGATCGGTGGGGAACGTGCCGCCATCGCCGTCGGCATTGAGGTCCAGGCCCGCCAGGACGTTGTACGGCACGCCGGATCCGATGATGACGATCGTTGACAATTGCACGGCGCCTGGCGCGCGGTATGCGCCGCTGAACACGAACCGGTGCGGCTGATCCTGCTGGGATGCGCCGCGCTCTTGTGCCGGATCGAATCCCAGCGGGAGCCCGGCGGGGTTCGCAGGATCGCGCCCCTTGCCGTTGTTCTGCGGGATGAAGGCGCTCTGGTAATCGCTGCTGTTGTCTTCCGATTTCGACCACGTGTAACTCGCCTGCAGTTGCAGCCGCTCGGCCAGTCGCTTGCTCACCGAGATGCTCAGACCGCGGTACCACGTGTCGCCGTAGGTGGTGTACTGAAGGACGGAGGCGGAGGTGAGGGGCACGCCGCCGATGTCGTTGGGCCGGCGGCCCGATCCAAGGCTCGCGACCAGCGGGTTGTAGTCGATCGCGCCGAGCTGGTTGAACCCGCGGACGTAGACCAGATCGACGGCGAGGTTGGCCTGGTCGCCCAGCGCGTGATTGACGCCGACCGACACGTGATGGGCGTAGGACGTTTTCAGGTTCGGGTCGAGCGCGAAAGTCAGGCTCGGGAAGGTGCCGACCGCCGATTCCGGCAGCCGTCGTCCCGAGGCGTTCCAGGCGCCGAGGGACTGGGGAAAGCGAAGGACCAGCGTTCGCACTCCGTCGCTCGCGCCGTCGATCAGATTGGCGATGCCGAGGACGCTAGAGATCACGTGGTCGTAGTACAGCCCATAGGCGGCGTGCACCGACGAGGTCCCCTGGCCGTTCGGATTCCAACTGAATCCCACGCGCGGCCCGATGTCGTTGCGGTCTGGAGAAACCTGATACGGGCTCGCGCCGGGCACGACATATGTCCGGGACGGCCAGAACTGTGTCTGATAGCGGAGGCCGGCCTGTACGGTGAGGTTGGGGCGTGGACGCCACTGGTCTTGCGCGAACAGCGAAAGGTCGGTGGTGACATACGACGTGACCGGTGTGCCGTAGCCCTGGACGTAGGCCGCGGGCAACCCGAGGGCGAACGCCTGGATGGCGCTGACCGGCGCCGGCAGCACACCAGGAATCGCCGGCAACTGCTGGAAGATATAGCGTCCGCCAAAATGCAGCGGCAGCGTGCCATCGGGACTGCTGACCGCGCCGAAGTCGATGCCGGCCTTCAGCAAATGATCGCCGGCTTGATAGCTGAGCGTGTCGAGGGCCTGGTACCGGACACTGTTGCGTCGCTGCGGCGCGATTCGGCTGCGCCCTGCGTTTGCCACGCCGGAGATTTCAACCGTCGGCCCGCCCTGATCGTCGCGTTCGCACGGTCCTCCGCAGGTCGGATCCAGCGAGATGATGCTCTGGCGCCGGTCGGCGAACTGAAACCGCAGCTCGTTCACCGTTCGTGGCGACAGGATGCCGGTGAGCGACACGACGGCCATGTTGTCTTTGTTCTCGAGCGCCGCGCCGCGGCTTTGCGCGGTCAGCCCGCCCCAACCCTCGGTGTTGCCGTTGTAGCCATCCCCGTAGTTGTAGCGGAAGGTCAGCGACTGAGTCGGTCGAATGTTGTGATCGATCTTGATCACAAACTGGTTGGAGCGGACCGCGTATGGGACATGACCCGTTTCGATGGGGAAGCCGGCCCGCCGCAGCAAATCGGCGGCCGTGCCCTTCGGGCTGCCGAACACGTTGACGATGGTGGTGTCGTCGATCGTGACGAAGTTGCTCGCCGTGACGTCGAGGCGCTCGAAGGAGCCGAAGAAGAATGTGCGGTTCTTCCTGAGCGGCCCGCCGAACACGCCGCCATACTGTTTCTGGCTGTAGGGCGCTTTCGGTTGATCAATCGCCTGTCCCGCTGGCGAGAACCGCTCGAAGTACTCCTTCGCGTTGAGCGCGTCGTCTCGGAAGTAGCCGAACAGCGTCCCGCCCGCCACGTTCGTGCCGCTCTTGGTGACGATGTTCACGACCCCGCCGGACGCTTTGCCGAATTCGGCCGAGTAGGATTCGGTCAGGACCTGAAACTCGCGGACCCCTTCCTGGCTGAACGTCGCCCGCACGCCGCCGTTCACCTCGTCGTTGTTGTCGAGACCGTCGACAGTGATGTTGTTCGACCTCGCGCGCTGCCCGTTGAACGACAATCCCGAAGTCGCAGCCGCGCCTTGCAACGCCATCCGGTCGGGGGTGACCGCCGGCGTGATGAGCGAGAAGGAGATGAAGTTCCGGCCGTTGATGGGGAGCTGTTCGATCTGCTGCCGGGTGATGACGCTCGAGATGGCGGTCCGGTGCGGATCGACGATCGGCGAAGCCGCCGCGACCGTCACCTGTTCCGCCACCCTGGCGACCTTCAGGACGACGGCCACATCAACCAATGCGCCAAGCGGCAGTTCCACGCGCTCGAGCACCTCGGTCTCGAAGTTCGAGAGCTCCAGCTGGACGCGGTAAGGGCCGGGCGGCAGTGCCGGCACGTCGAACCGGCCCTCAGCGCCCGAGAGCGCGACACGTTTGAGATTGGTTTCGAGGCTGGTCACGGTGATGCGGGCGCCGGGCACGACCGCGCCCGATTCATCCGTGACGACGCCGGTCAGATCGGCCGAGGTCGCCCGGCTCTGCGCGAGGGCCAGGGCCGGCTGCGCGCATAGGCACGCCACGACGAACGCCAGATATCGAGCGGTTGTGCGCAGCATCTTTTCTCCCTCCGCCGGGCAGCATCCTAGCACAAGGAAAATGACGAGGGCGGGTTGGCCGGACGCCGAAGAGAAGATCGTTGACCGGTGCGCATCCGTGTTACAAGGGAGGTTCTGCTGAAGCGCACACCATTGAATCGTGGGCCTCATGGGCCTCACCGGCCTCGTCGCCGGCTTCGAGTCGGCATTCTCGAGTTACTCAAGGAATCCCCTCGACAGAGCCGCTTCGAGGGGGTCTATGACGTCTGCTTCCGCAAGCAGTTCTCGAGCGTCATGCCGCAAGTGGTGGCGTCGTGGTGCCGCCAGCTCGGACACCAGGTCTTCTACGCCACTTACTACGGTCAGGACGATCCCAAGCGGCTGCTGCCGGACGATCTCGATGTCGTGTTCATCGGCGCGTTCACCCGGGCGAGCGCATTCGCGTACGCGCTGGCCAGGCTGTTCCGCAAAGCGGGAACGACGACGGTCCTCGGCGGTCCGCACGCGAAGGCCTTCCCCGAAGACAGCCTGCGCTTTTTCGATTTTGCGATCCAGGAATGCGACAAGACCCTGATCGACGACTTGCTCCAGGGGCAATTCGATCCGCCGGCGATTTTGAGCAGCGGCCGCCTTCTGACGGATATTCCCGGCATCGAGGAGCGCATGCCGGACATCTCCGCGGCCGTTTTCTACCAGGGGAAACCGAGGCGCATCACCCAGGTCCCGGTCCTGTCGAGCGTCGGCTGTCCCTATACCTGCGATTTCTGCGTCGACTGGAACAACAGTTATGTCCGGCTGCCGGGCGAACGGCTCAAAGCGGATCTCGACTACCTGTCGCGGCGCTGGCCGTGGGTGTTTGTCGCCTACCACGACCCGAACTTCGGTGTGCAGTTCGATCAAACGCTCGAGGTCATCGAGAGCATCCCGGAGGGCCGGCGCAATCCGTACGGCATGGAAAGCTCGCTGTCGATCTTGAAGGAGAACCGCCTCGAGCGGCTGCGGCGATCCAACTGCATGTTCATCGCTCCGGGCGTCGAATCGTGGGCGGACTATTCCAACAAGACGGGCACCGGATCCAGAACCGGGCGGGAGAAGCTGGAGCGGGTCGTCGAGCATTTCGGCCTGCTTCGACAACATGTCCAGGGACTACAGGCGAACTTCGTGTTTGGCACAGAGGCCGATCAAGGCCGCGAGCCGGTGGAACTGACCAAGGAATTCATTCGGCGGACGCCGTACGTCTGGGCCGGCATCAACATTCCGGTGCCGACGGGCGGAACGCCCCTCTTCGATCGATATGTGGCGGAAGGAAGAATCCTGAGGTCGATGCCGTTCGCCTTCTACTACATGCCGTATTTGACGATCGTCCCGGTGAACTATCACCCGAAGGAGTACTACGATCACCTCATCGACATCTATTCGGAGATCACGTCTCTGCGCATGTGGAAGCGGCGCCTCACCAACGGCGCGCATCCGGCGATGCGGTTCATCCACTCCCTGCAGGCGTACGCCGCGCACCAGGATCTCGCGGATCTGCGCAGCATTCGCCGACGGTTCGATACAGACGCCGACGTGCTCGCCTTTCATGAGGCGCGGACCGAAAGGCTTCCGGCGTTCTACCGACACGAATTCGAGCGGCGTTTAGGGCCGTACGCGGAGCTGATTGCGCCGGCGGACACAGTCCCGCAATTCCCGAGCGCCACGCGGACCGTCGTGCCACCTCGCACACCGCCGCCACGGGCGGCTGAGCTTGCGGCGCACGCTCTCCACGTTGTTCCCGCGGCGGCTTCGCAGCGAGCCTGACCGCGCGAAGCTCATTCAACGTGGCACAGCCGGCGTCTTGACACGAGTGCCAGTGCGTGCCAGCATCGGCCTCCACTGCCGAGAGGTATTTATGAAAGTACTGAAAACGGTTCTCCTGCTGATCGGCGCCGGGCTTCTTTGCGCGCCGTCGTTCGCGCAAGTCCCGGTCACGCCCAGCTCCAAGCCGGCGGCGGAGCTGGCGAGGAGCTCAGACAAAAGACTCGAAGCGAACAAGATGCTCGTCCTGAACCTTTTCCGTGAAGTGCTGGAAGGCCGGCACGTGGACCTGGCCGACAAGTATCTGGCACGCGATTTCGTCCAGCACAACCCGAATGCGGCCAACGGGCTGGCCGCCCTGAAGGAGTACTTCGCGCGGCAGGGCACGCCGCCTCGAGAGATCAAGCCGACGATCGAGCGTCCGGTCATCGCGCTGGTCGCCGAGGGCGACCTGGTGATGATCGTCTACGCGCGGGAGCTGAACGATCCGAAAGACGCGTCCAGGAAGTACACAACGACCGGGTTCGACATGTACCGGATTCAGAACGGCAAGATCGTCGAGCACTGGGATGCCGCGACGAAAGCCGCCGATGGACCGTCAGTGACCTCCAGCCCGGTGACCGTCGATTCGAGGCCGGTCGAGGCTCTTGCGAGGAGCGCCGACAAGAAACTGGAAGCCAACAAGACGGTCATCGTCAACCTGTGGCGGGAGATCATCGAGGCCCGTCATGCGGATCTGATCGACAAGTACTTCGCTCCGACCTTCATCCAGCACGCACCCAACATGGTGGCTGGCCTCGAGGGGATCAGGAACATGCTCAGCCGCGGTCAGCCGCAGCCGATCGAGCCGGCGCTGAAGCGCAAGGTCACGGCAATGATTGCCGAAGGCGATCTGGTGGTGATGGCGGTCCCACGCGAGCTGACCGATCCGAAGGATCCGTCGAAGAAATACACGACGACGGCGATTGAGCTGTACCGGGTTGACAACGGCAGGATCGCCGAGCACTGGGACGCGCAGACGAAACCTGCGAGCTAGGTTCGCCCGGGCTCGACACCGATGAGGAATAATCGCCGCGCGTTACCCATCGTCGGCTTCGCGCGGTTCAAGTGCTGTGGATCGAAGATCAGAAGGGATCCCGCCCGCTTCCCTCGCCGATTCAACGACACGTGACGACGGCGGAAGCACTTCCAGACAAATTGAACCGGCCCGGCCGTCGCCTTACACTGCGACGGCCGCTCGGGTATTGGATTATCGAGTTCGG
>JBGPKK010000059.1:0-24723 GCA_041485905.1 Vicinamibacteria bacterium | reverse complement strand
CTAGCCCGTATAACCACACACCCCCATTCGCGGCGAATTCACGACAGGCAGGAAGCCTTCATCTTCGCCGCACGCGTGCTTCCTTCGGTGCTTCTTGCACACGAACGGGTTCCCTTCGTCGTACCGGCAGTACGCACACACCAGGGTCGCGGGTTGAGCGCAGATCGCGCACGGCCAGACGGGCGGCGTGTTCCGCGCGAGCAGGCGTACCGCCGGGCGCCCGAGTCGTCCCGTGCGCTCGCCCATCACTTTGAGCTGCAGGCTCGTCGTCGATCCGAAATCGTACTCGTAGCCGAAGCGCTCGCCGCCAAACGGCACCGCTGCGCCGAGGCGGGCGTTCATGCTGCGCTGCGCCGGCTTCTGCCGGCCCAGGCCCGCGAACGGCCCTCCGCCGCTGAGCTCGTAACCGCGCGAGAAGTACTCCACATCATTCATCTTGAACGCGCTCAGGTGGCCGCAGCACTCGAGCCAGATGTCTCGCAGAAACGAGTCGAGCGCCTCGAGCTTGGCGTCACTCCTGACTTCGAGATCGAGCCAGTATGCCGGCGATTCGGGTGTCGTCACTCGAAGGTGCACCAGTCGCTGCTCGATGCCGCTGCGCGGGTCGTGCGCTTGTGCGCATTCACCAAGGTGTTTCTGCGCGCCGGTGCGCTTCACGTCCGCTCCGCACAGCGCGCACGTGCCGGGTTGCTGGCGGTGCTGCTTCAGAACACTGGACAGATCGACCCTCGGCGGCGTGGTCGGCGGAGGTTTTTTGCGCCGGATGACGGGAATGACAGTCGCTGGGCCGCCGCTCGGTTCTGCCGATCGCTCGCGCCCCGCCGGCAAGGCGGCTTCCAGTGCCTGACAAACCCGATGTATTCGCTGAATCTCCTCGCTGTCCGGCTGCAAGAGACCGATCGCGCGGTTGAAGATCTCGATGCTGAAGACGTCCTCGTCGGTTTCCAGATCGATGATGTCCACCTGAATCGGGTCGCCCGCTTTCGGATCGCCCCATTCACCTTCGAGCGCGTCGATCTCCTCGTGCGCGATGCTGTCGAGCACGGTCTGCGGAATGTCCGGCGCCTCCCATTCGGTGTCGCGCATGCCGCGGCCCGTGCGCAGATTCGACAGCTTCTTGACGAAACCGCGCGTGTAGTTCACGCGTTTGATCGCGCGCACGTCGAGCACGTACGCATCCTCCTCGATGATGTGGAACTCCTCGCTGTCATCGTCTTCGTCGACGTCGGCCTCGTCGAACGCCTCGTCGCCGTCGAACAGCTCTTGCTGTCGGGCACTCTCGCGCGCAGCGGCTTCGTCGTTCGGCAGGCAGCAGCGCTTGTACTTCTTGCCGCTTCCGCACGGACACGGATCATTGCGGCCGACCTTCTTCGGCATGGCGCAGGAAATTATCACCCCATCACGCTCTTATGGGAATCCTTATATAATCGCCAACTCGCGCACGCAACTCGAACTTCTCAGTTTTGGAGGCACGTATGCTCAAGCGGCTGACCGTCACCGGGCTGCTCCTGACGCTCCTGTCCATCGGCGCGACGGCACAGGATGCCAAGACCGTCATCGGCAACGCGTCCAAGGCGATGGGCGCGGACACCGTGAACGCGATCACCTACTCGGGATCCGCGGCGAACGTGAATTTCGGACAGACCAAGAGATTGAGCGGGCCGTACGTGCTCAACACCACCATCACGAACTACACCCGCGCGATCAGTCTCACCCAGCCGGCCTCGCGCGCGACCGGCACGACGATGACGCCTGCGGCCCCGGGCGCACCGCCGGCACAACCGGGAGCCTTCAACCAGAACATCACCCCGGCGAACGCGGGCTGGACACAGCAGCTGGAGATCTGGACCACGCCGTGGGGCTTCTTGAAGGGCGCGTCGACGAATAACGCGACCGCTCGCTCACAGCGGATCGGCGGCAAGACATACAACATCGTGTCGTGGATGACGCCGCAGAAGGCGCCGTCAGGCATCTCGTACACGGTCACCGGCTACATCAACGATCAGAACATGGTCGAGCGGGTGGAGACGTGGGTCGAGCATCCAATCCTCGGTGACATGTCGGTTGAATCGACGTACACCGACTACCGGGACTTTGGCGGCGTGAGAGTCCCGGGGAAGATGGTGCAGAAGCGGGCCGGCTGGCCGACCTTCGAAGCGACGATCACGAGCGCCAGCGCGAATCCCGCCAACATCACCGCGTTGCTGACGCCTCCCCCGGCACCACAGCGCGCTGGAGGCGCCCCACAAGGCGGGGCGCCCGCAGCGGCCCGAGGCGGGGCGCCCGCCGGCCCGCCGGCGCCGCCGGCCGTGCAATCAGAAAAGCTTGCCGACGGTGTGTATCGCATCACCGGCGGCTATGTCGCGCTCGCGGTCGAGATGAAAGACCACATCGTCGTGCTCGAAGGACCGCAGACCGAAGCGCGCGGCCTGGCGGTCATCGCGGAAGCCAGGCGCGTCATTCCGAACAAGCCGATCAGGTACGTCGTCAACACGCACGCGCACTTCGATCATGCGAGCGGGCTCGCGCCGTTCGTGGCGGAAGGCGTCACGATCATCACGCAAGAGACCAACAAGGACTTTCTCGAGAAGGGCTTCAGCGCCCCTCGGACCCTGGTCGGGGACGCGCTGGCGAAGGCGAACAGGAAACCGAAGGTCGAATGCGTCGGCGATCGGAAAGTGCTCAAGGACGACACTCACTCCATCGAGCTGCATCACGTCATGAACCTCGAGCACACCGACGGCATGCTTATCGCGTTCCTGCCCAAGGAGAAGATTCTGTTCACCGCGGACTTCAACGTCCCCGCGGCCGGGCAGCCCGTCAGTCCGTTCATCGCGACGCTGGTGCAGAACGTGGAGCGGTTGAAGCTGGATTTTGACAGGCACGTGCTGGTCCACGCGCCAAACCCGGATCGGCCGCAGACGAAGGCGGACCTGATGGCCCTCGCGAAAGGAACGGGGAACTGATGGCTGCAGCCCTCGGCACCGCACGCAACCTTCCCGAAGCACCGGATGATGATCCCGGCGCCGGCAAGATGGGATTTCTGGACCATCTCGACGAGCTTCGGACACGCATCATCCGCTCGTGCATCGCCATCGGCGTGGGCATGCTGGTCGCCTTCTTTTTCTACGACCGCATCGGCGACTTCATCCTCGCGCCGGTGCTCCGAGCACTGCCGCCTGGAGGCACGCTCATTTACACCAAGCCGGGCGAATCGTTCGCCTTCTATCTGGACATCGCGCTCATCGGCGGCGTCATCATCGCGGCGCCGTTCGTCATGTATCAGGTCTGGCGATTCATCGCGCCGGGCCTGTACGCGAAGGAGAAGCGGTACGCCATTCCATTCGTGGTGCTGTCCACGGTGGGGACGCTGGGAGGAGCGGCCTTCTCCCACTACATCATGTTTCCGACGACGATCGCGTTCCTCTCGACGTTTCACTCGCCGATGATGACGTTCATGCCAAGGGTCGAAGATACGTTCGAAATGTACAAGCTGATGATGATCGGCATGGTCGTGGTCTTTCAGATGCCGATGCTGGTCTTCTTCCTCGCGAAGATGCGTGTAGTGACGGCGCGGTTCCTCTGGCGCAACATCGGGTACGCGATTCTCATCATCTTCATCCTCGCCGCGGTCCTCACGCCGACCACCGACCCGTGGAACCAGACGGTCTTCGCCGCGCCGATGATCGTGCTGTACCTGCTCAGCATCGGCATCGCCTGGCTCGTGGGACCCAAGCGCGAAAAGGAGACGACGCGCACCGATTCGACGAAACTTCGACTCGTCATCGGGGCGATGGTCATCGATCAGGCCCGGAAACATTACGCGGCGCGGTCGTCCAGAATCTGATGGTGCAGAACGTGGAGCGGTTGAAGCTGGATTTTGACAGGCACGTGCTGGTTCCCGCGCCAAACCCGGATCGGCCGCAGACGAAGGCGGACCTGCTGGCCCTCGCGAAAGGGGCGGGGAACTAGCCTTGCAATGTCGGGATTCGCGCAAGGACAGGCGAGTACGTGGGCCGGACCCTATGGGGTCCGGCGAGACGGAGGGTGTGCGATGAAGGGCAGAAGCGTGGCGTTCTCGGGTCTCGTGCTTGTGACGCTGGCGCTGAACGGTCGAGTGGTGGCGCATCACGGGTCGCGTATCTCGTACGACTTGACCAAAACGGTCACCGTGAAGGGGAGCGTGAAAGAGTTCGACTACGTCAACCCCCATGTGTATTTTACGTTCGACGTGAAAGACAACCAGGGCCACGTCACGGAATGGGCCGCCGAAACCGACCCGCCGATCATGATGGGGAATCGGTACGGATGGTCCAGGAATTATTTGAAGCCGGGCGACCAAGTGACGGTCACTCTCTGGCAGTCGAAAGTGGGCGCGCCGCGGGGCTTTCTCGCCAAATTGGTGACCGCCGATGGCCGGGTGACGGACCATTCGGAACAGCCACAACAATAGCGGCGCCGCGCGCAATCCGAGGAGGCCCTGTGCGGAATGTGCGAAGTGTCCGGAATGTGCGGAATGTATTCAGCGCGATCAGCGGATTGACGGTGATGGCGCTCACATGTGCGGCCGTCGTTCAGGCCCAGACTACGGCGGCCTCGCGGCCGCTTCAGCGGCCCGCGCCGGCGGGATCCGCGGATCAGGCCTTTGATCCCCATGACCTGTCTGGAATCTGGTGGGGACACAACGCGAGGGGTGTGAACTCGTCGCTGGGCAGCACTGCCCCTCCCATGACGCCGTGGGCCCTGCAGAAATACAACGCCGCGAAACCCGGGCTCGGCCGCGGCGTCCGCGCACAGCCGCTCGGGAACGATCCGATGATGATCTGCGACCCGATGGGTTTTCCCCGAATCATGTTCTGGACCAATTACCCGTACGAGATCGTGCAGGTGCCGAATCGCGTGATCATGTTCTTCGACTGGTTTTACACGTACCGCACCATCTGGACCGACGGCCGCGAGCTTGCAGCGGATCCGGATCCGAAGTGGTATGGAAATTCAGTGGGAGCATGGGACGGAAGCACGTTCGTCGTACGATCGAATGGTTTTGACGATCGGTCGTGGCTCGATGCGGACGGTCATCCTCACAGCGAAGAGATGCGGCTCGAAGAACGGTATCGACGAGTGACCCGCGATACGATCGAGGTCACGATGACCCTCACCGACCCCGTGGCGTACACGACGCCGTGGGTGAGCGAGAAGATGACCCTGACCTTGGCGGAGCCGAAGACACAGATGCGGGAAGATGTCTGCGTACCCTCGGCGGAACAGAAATACAAAGAGGTCATACGCAACCCTGCAGGCGGTGCGACCGTCGTCAAGTAAGACACGCTTTCCGTTTCACTGCGGTGTTCACCAATGGCAGGATGCTCACATGAACACGTTGCTCAAGGCGGCAGGTATCGCGGCGATCCTCGCCGCCGTTTCGACATCGCTCTCGGCGCAGTGGCCGGCTTACCCGACGGCGGCGGTTCCTAAAACAGCAGACGGCAAACCGGATCTGACCGCACCCGCACCGAGAACGGCGGATGGCAAACCCGATCTGTCCGGGCTCTGGGAGAACCGTTTCGGCGGCTTTGGCGGCCGGCGAGGAGCACCTCCAGCCCCACCCTCCGACGGTCCTCCCGCGCCGACGTTTTTCTACGCCGGCGCCGGGTTCAAAGATGGTCTGCCGTTTCAGCCCTGGGCCGCGGAGCTCAGGAAGCAGCGGACCGCGGGCAACGCCAAGGACAACCCCGACGCGCTCTGTCTCCCAATGGGCTTCATGCAATTCCACTTGCATCCGCAGCCGAGGAAGATGATTCAGACGCCGAATCAGCTGGTCATTATTTATGAGGCGAATTACGGCTTGCGGCAGGTCTTCACGGACGGCCGGTCCCTGCCGTCAAACGACGCGCAGCCGTTCTGGTATGGCTACTCGATCGGAAAGTGGGAGGGCGACACCCTGGTGGTGCAGTCGAGCGGATACCGAGACGATGGGTGGCTCGATGTCAACGGGAGCCCGTATACCGATGCCATGAAATTGACCGAACGCTTCCGTCGAGTGAACTATGGAACGCTCGAGATCGAGATCACCGTCGACGATCCGAAGGCGTATACC
Source organism: Vicinamibacteria bacterium (assembly GCA_041485905.1). Taxonomy (GTDB): domain Bacteria; phylum Acidobacteriota; class Vicinamibacteria; order Vicinamibacterales; family CAVVIG01; genus JAHFUI01. Next base: position 18,626 of record JBGPKK010000059.1, on the reverse strand, counting down.
AAGCCGTGGACCGTCAAGATTATCCAACGCCTCTTGCCCGACCAGGAGTTGATCGAGTTCATCTGCGGGGAGAACCAGAAATTCGATCAGTTCTTGAGAGGCGATTTGAAGGAAGACCCGCACGGCAAGAAGAAGTAATCCGTTACCTGGTGTTTGGATACTCCGACAGCCTCGGCGGACCGGAGTGAGACGTCCGTTGCAGGAAGGGCCGGAGCTCGCGGATGTTCCTGGTCTTCTCGAGCGCGAGCACGCGCTCGATGATCCGCGCGGTCGGTGCGGCGCCCAGGACCGGCGTCATGAGGTCGCGGCACTTTGCCACCAGTTGCACGCGGGTCATCGGATTGGCGGCGGTGCCGAGGACGCCGGGGCCGACCGAATCCTGCGTCAGACGCGTGCCGTCGGTGAGCGTGATCTGAATGAGCGGCGGCCGCGCGACAGTGCTCCCGGGGCTCCCACGTCCCGCGGCAGGGCCAGGTTCGAGCCGCACCTTCGCCCGCAGAGCGACGATCGCCGGATCCTGCATGCGCACTTTGTCGTGGATGGACCGGAACGTCAGCGCCTTATCGGTCAGCATGACCGCCAGCGCGTGCTGCACGTTGATATCTGACGGCCCGCTGTTGTCGGTGATGGATCCGGGGACATACCGCACGACGATTTCCTGCACCTGCTTCGGATCGATCGGCTGGCGCTTGAGCAGCGCCTCCATCGCGTCGAGCGGCGCGTGGATCGGCTGCCCGACGGTCCAGCGCTTGATGTTCGCGCGCGTGATCTCATAGCGCTCGCCAAGTTTGTCGACCAGCAGCTCGGCGTTGCCTGTCGGAGCGTTGGCCAGCAGGAAGTTGTCTGGTCCCGACATGATGTCGTTGACGCCGTTCCACCCGGCGTGGACCAGCAATGCCGCCGTCACCCCGCTGCGCGCGCCCATGCCTCCGAAGATGAAGCCCTTTTCGATGTGATCGATGTCGCGGGGAAACGACTCGATGCCGGAGCTCTGCTGCGCGCTGTAGGACAGCACCCACCGCATCTTCTGCGCGTCGAGACTTGCGGCGCAGGCGGCGGCCGCCGCGGCGCCGAACACACCGCCGATGCCGTAAGTCAGCTTGTGGCTGTTTGCCATCCCGGGTTGGATTGCGGCCATCACGCGCGTGCCGACGTCGTAGCCGAGCACGACGGCCCGGAGGAAATGCGCGCCGCTTGTGCCGAACTGCTCGCCAAGGGCCAGCGCCGCGGGCACGACGTTGCAGCCCGGATGCCACGGGCCCGGCGCCAGCGTGTCGTCGGTCTCGTCCGCGTGCGCCATCGTGCCGTTCACCAGGGCGGCTTCGATCGAACCGCACACCAGCGTATCGGCGACGATGGTCGCCATCGGCTTGCCGCCGTAGGCGCGCGCGAACGCGATCGCCGTCCGTCCCGCGGCCAGTTCCGACCCCGAGACCATCGCGGCGACGGTGTCGAGCACGTGTCGCTTCGCCTGCTCGAGCACTTCGTCCGGCAGCGCGCGGTCGCGCGCCTGGCTCATGTAAGTACTGAGCCGCGTCATGACCTCGCTGATGGGAAGGTCCGCGGCTGTCTGCGGGCCTGCCGCCGTTTGGCCCGGCATGGTCCGCCTCAAGGCGGACCCCACGTACGGGAACGGCACAGTGGCGAGGGCAGTCAACAAGAGGCGACGCCGGGTCAGAAGGACATCATCGCCCATCGATCACCGCGAAAAAGCGAACACATCGTCGTACGTCCGAATGCGGCCGTCCTTCACAGCGGCGAGAGTTTCCTGCATCGATGCGAGGACGTTTGGCGCGCGCATGCCGGGGGCCCCACGGGCGACCCCGCCGCTGACGGAGCGGATGAAGGTACTTGACGCGTCAAGCGGAAGCGTCGCGACGTTGTCGTAGAACTTCGTCCAGCCGCCGTTCTGATTCCCGGTGCTCTGAAACAGGTAGCGCTCCACATTGGACAGGTAGAAGGCCGTGACCGTCGCGTTATGGTCCTTCAGGTATTGGCCCACGGCGCGAATCGCGTGTGCCCCGCCGAAGTCGCCCGACAGCGGCACGATCAGGTTGCGCCTTTCCAGGTCGCGGATGACCCGGTAATTCTCTTCGCTCGCCAGATAGCTGCGGTGCTCGCCCTGGCGATCCGTCGCGGTCATCAACTCCGCGTAGTTGGGCATGCCGCCGCCTCCTCGTCTGCCTTGGCCCGCGCCGGAGTTGTAGTTGATATCCGGGCCGAAGTCGTGGAAGACCGCGAAGACGTGGTCGATGTCCATCTCGTCTTCCCTGGTGAGGCCGAACTGGTGTTTCTTCAGCAGCAGATCCTTGATGGCCTGCAGATTCTTCGGGAACGCCTCGTCATCCATCGGCGCAGCGAGGTAGGCGCGAAAGAGTTCGTCGGCCGTCGATTGATCGTTCAATCCGGAGGGACGCTTCAGCGAAAACAGCCGTGCGATGAAATCGGCGCGGTCCGACGACATCTCGAACAGCGCCTTGTAGATCATGTGCTCCAACATGTTCTGGCGGCGGATGTCGACGATGAACGCGATCTTCGGCCGGATCGCGGCGATGTAGGTGAAGTTCTGTTCGGGCCCTACGCCCAGGTAGACGCCGGCGGGCTTGGTCGATTGAAGGAGCCGCGGGATCACGGCCTGGAATCCGGTCTCGTTGGAAAGGAAGTTCTCGGATTGGAAGACGCCGCCCGGCTCCGACAGACTGTCGACGAGCGTCCAGAACGCCGCATCGGACAGCTGGTTCGGCAGGGGATCGGCCGCGCGCAGTCGCGGCGCGGCCAGGAGGATGGTCGCCACGAGCGCCGACGCCGCAGCGACCCAGCCGGCGCGTTTCAAGATCCCAGGTCGGGTCAGAGGAAAATCATTCGCCATCGAAACACCTCGCCAGTTGTGAGCCGGTGCGGCGGTGTTGTTATCACCCCCGCGGTCATCAGTCAATTCTGCTTCACTTTGGCGCCGACCAATGGCAGGATCCAGACATGAAAATTCAGCTCGCCGCCGCTGGTGTGATCGCTCTCATCGTCGCCACCTCGACATCGCCGTCGGCGCAGTGGTCGGCCTACCCGACGGCCGGAGCACCGAAAACGCCCGACGGCCAGACGAATCTGACGGCGCCCACGCCGAGGACCCCCGACGGAAAGCCGGATCTGTCCGGACTCTGGGCGAACGGCCGGGCCGGTGGCGCCGGTGGCGGCGGACAGCGGGGAAGAGGACAACAAGGCGCGCAGGGACGCGGCGCGCCACAAGTACCGGCAGCCGCGGAAGCGCCGGCCGCACCGCAAGCACCCCCGCCGACAACGCCGACAACGACGACAACGGCGCAAACCGCGCAGGCACCCGCGGCAGTGCCGCAAGGCCGCGGAGGACGAGGACAGCAGCCGCCGCAGCTGGCCGCCGACGGGACGCCGCTTGCCACCTTCGGAAACATCGGCGCGAACATCACGGGTGGTCTGCCGTTCACACCCTGGGCGGCGGAGCTGCAGAAGACGCGCATGGCCGCCAACAGCAAAGACAACCCCGACGCGAACTGCCTGCCGATGGGCTTCATGCAATTTCACGAGCATCCCCAGCCCAGGAAGATCATTCAGACGCCGGGATTGATCATCATCATCTACGAGGCCAACTACGGCCTCCGGCAGATCTTCACCGACGGCCGGCGTCCGCCCTCTGACGATCCGGAGCCGTTCTGGTACGGCTACTCGGTGGGAAAGTGGGACGGCGACACGCTGGTGGTCGAGACGACCGGATTGAAGGATGGAGGATGGCTCGACGTCCGGGGCAGCCCGTTCACGGACAAGGCAAGAATCACCGAGCGCTTCCGCCGACCGAACTACGGGACGTTGGAAATCGACGTCACCGTCGAGGATTCAAGAGCCTACACGAAGCCATTTACCGTTCGAGTGAATCAGCGGCTCTTGCCCGACCAGGAGTTGATCGAGTTCATCTGCGGAGAGAACCAGAAATTCGATCAGTACTTGAGGGGTGACCTGAGACCGAAGTAGCGATCCCCGCTGGGTTCTGGATATCCTGAGAGGACCGACATGAAAACATTGCGCACCGCAGCCGGTTTGATCGCGTTCGTTGCCGCCATCGCTCCGTCGCTTTCGGCGCAGTGGCCCGAGTATCCGGCGCCTGGAGCTCCCAGAACGCCCGACGGAAAGCTCAATCTGACCGCGCCGACGCCGAGGATGGCCAACGGCAAACCGGATCTGTCCGGAATGTGGACGAACGTTCGGATGGCCGCGGCCGGACGACGCGGCGGCCCGCCGGCGCCACCGGTCGAGCCGCCCACAGGCACACCGCCGGTCGCGACGTTCCGGGACGTCGGCTCAGGGATCAAGGATGGTCTGCCGTTCACGCCAGAGGCCGCGGCGCTTCGAAAGGCGCGGATGGCGGAGAACCAGAAAGACAATCCCGACGCGCTCTGCCTGCCGATGGGCTTCATGCAGTTCCACACGCACGGGCAGCCCAGGAAGATGGTTCAGACGCCGGGACTGATCGTCATCATGTTCGAACCCAATTACGGCCTTCGGCAGATCTTCACGGACGGCCGTCCCCTGCCCGCCAACGACCCGCAGCCGTGGTGGTACGGCTATTCGGTCGGGAAGTGGGACGGCGACACGCTGGTGGTGGAGACGACCGGACTGAGGGACGGCGGCTGGCTGGATATCCTGGGCAGCCCATTCGGGGAAGCGACAAAGGTGACCGAACGGTTCCGGAGACCGACCTACGGGACACTGGAGCTCGACGTCACGATCGAAGATTCGAAGTTTTACACGAAGCCGTTCACCGTCAGGGTGAACCAGCGGCTGATGGCCGATCAGGAGTTGATCGAGTTCATTTGCGCGGAGAACCAGAAATTCGATCATTACTTGAGGGGTGACTTGAAACCCAAGCCATGAACGTGCTGCATCTGCTCCTCGGCGCCATCCTGGCTTTCTCGAGTCCCTGGGGTCCCTGGAGTCAAGGACCGCAGGGCCGCGCCGACACACCAGCCGACCCGACCTTCTACGCGGTCTCGTACGTCGAGGTGACGGCTTCGTCGGAGGCGAAGGCGATCGTGGCGCTCAAGCGATACCGTGACGCGAGCCGCACCGAGGGCGGTCCTGGGGGTTACATCCGCCTCGATCTCTTCGAGCAGATCGGCCGTCCCGGTCATTTCGCGATTGTCGAAACCTGGCGCGACCAGAAGGCGTTCGACGCTCATAGTGCGACGGCTCGCAAGCCGCTCGTCGACGCGCTCCAGCCGATCCGCGCCAGCGACTATGACGAGCGCCCCTACAAGACGCTGACGGTCGCTCCGGCGCCACCCGCCAGCGGCCGCACGATTTGTGTGATCGCCCACGTCGATGTCTCGCAGGACCCGCGCGTGCCTGTGATGCTCAAACGGCTGGCCGAAGACAGCCGACGCGAGGAGGGGAACGTCCGATTCGACGTCCTCCAGTCCACGATACGCGCGAATCATTTCACCATCGTCGAGACCTGGCAGAGCCAGAAGGCCTTCGACGCGCACGTCGCGGCCGCGCACACGCGGCAGTATCGCGACGAGCTGCAGCCGCTGACTGGCAGCCCGCTCGACGAGCGCGTGTACAAAGCCGTGGAATAGGTGAGGCGCTAACCGCGCGCTGGATCACTTCGTCGCGCGATATCCCGCGCGCGTGCGCACCGCGTATCGCTCGGATCCGGCAGCGGTCACCCGAATCGTGCGATACGACCCATCGAGCGCCTGGCCGAACGGCGCATACGCAAGCGTATATTGCTGCCGAATCTGCCGGGCGATGTCGAGCGCTACCGCGTCCACCTCCTCGATAGTCGGCGGATAGTACGCCAAACCGCCCGTCCGCTCGGCCAGCTGATCGAGCTCGTGGTGCGCCGCTTTCGATCGAGAGGCATCGCCGAACAACCCGATCGCATAGATCGTGATCTCGTGCTGTTCGGCCGCTTGTCGGATGCGGTCGAGCGTGACTTCACTGGCGTTGTCGTTGCCGTCGGTAATCACCAGCAGCACTTTCCGATCGTGCGTCGCGCGCTCGTTCAGGTAGGCTTCGCCCGCATCGACGGCGTCGCGCAGGGCGGTCCCGCCGATCGCGTCCACCCGAGCGATGCCCGCCTCAAGGACGTCGAGGTCGCTCGTCAACGGCACGTCGATGCGCGTCTTGTCGGCGAAATTGAGGACGAACATTTCATCCTGCGGATTCGACGCGCGCGCCAGTGCCAGCGCCGCTGCTTCCACCTTCGCCCGAACGGGTCGCATGCTGCCGCTGTTGTCGATGAGAAGACCGAGCGACACGGGGATGTCGTCCCGGCGGAACACGACAATCGGCTGCCGCTGGCCGTTCTCGTACACCGTGAACGCGCCGCGATCGAGATTGGTGATCAGCTCGCCGCGGCCGTTCCGCACCGTGGCATGCAGGACGACGAGCCGGGTCTCTGTATGAAAGGCTGGCGACTGCGCCAGCAGAGCGGCCGCCATGCCAGCCAGGAAACGAGCCGTCATTACGGTGCCGGCGATGTCCCCGCCGCGAGCTGGACCTGGATCGGCGTGTCGGCGGGGAACGTCACTTCCTGGCCCTTGGCTAGCACGTTCGCATACACGGACCGCGCAACCCCGAGGACGCCAAACGCAAGCGCCGCGGGACGGGAAATCTGGCTGAGCACCGTGCCGATCAGGCCGAAGCCGATGAAGCCGCCCAGGCTGCTGCTGCCCACTCTGCTCGACCCCACGGTCGCGCCCGCGGTGTCGTCGGCGTCTCCGTCCATGCGGCGCTCGCCGGTATCCGCAATCCGGCTCAACGCCAGAATGGCCAGCGACGGCGCGATGAACCGGCTCTTCGGATTGCTGACCGACGCGCCGCCCTCATCGTCGAGCGCGACGTGATCGTCGGTGCTGGTCTCGACCGAGTGCAGCGATGCGAGAAGCGGGCGTGCCTCCTCGGCCGGCGGTTGAACCGATTCAAACAGAAACCGGAGCTGACCGTTGCGGCGGAAATGGCCCGCGGTCTTCGTGAACGTCACCTCGCCCTTCAGGATGGTCCCCTCCGCGAGCACGAGCTGATGATCGCTGGAAAAGACCGGCTCGGTGATCACCGCCTCGGTCGGCGTCCCCCGCGGGGTCTTCGCGGAGTCAAGCGCGGTGAGGAGGCGCGCTTTGAGCACGCTGCGCGGTGCCGGCATGGCGCCCGCGGCGAGCGTCGCCGGCGTCACGGCGCCCATCGGGACCGCAGAGACGAGCTCGGCGTTGTAGACTGTGCCCTTGCCGAGAAACTGCGGGTGATACGGCAGCCGGTTGATCGCCGCTTCCATCAAGCGATCGAGTTTTCCTGGCTCCTTGATCGCCGCGATCGCGTCGTCTTTGCGCCGGGCGATTTCGGCCCGCGCTTGTTGGACCTCTTCTTTGGCGCGCGCGACCAGGGCGTTTTCGTCCGCATCCGTGTTCTTGTCGTCAGCTGCGACCTGGCGGCGCACGCGGGCGGGAGTGCCGGTCACGACCGTGTGAATCGGGATCTCACGGCCGTCGTCAATCACCACGGTATCGAACTGTACAACTACATGACGTAGCGTCGAGAAGCTTCCGCCCAGCATGGCGCGCAGACGCGCCGCGCGCGGCGCCTCCGTGAAGGCCTCGACATGCCCGACAACCGGCGCGCCGGCAGGCAAGACGATCCGGTCGTAGGCATACACGGCCTCGGCGAGCGTGCCGGTCACCGGCTGACCGATCCGTTTCACCGTGACGCGCTCGTCCAGCACGACGCGCAGCGGTGTGCCAGACTTCACCACGAGCTCGACGGAACTGTTCTGCGCCTGAGCGGACACCGGCGGCGCGCCGCACGTGAGGCCGGTCAGCGTGAGCAGCGCGACGAGTCCTCCGCGCGTGCGTGACATGATGGCCCTCAGACCCCTGACTTCGACACCGTGGTGGCCGTCTGCACATGGTAGCGCCGCGCGGATGAACAGCGCGTGACAACGAACGCAATGAATTCCTTATGGCGTCGGTTTATTTGACCGCAAACTTCTGGACGCGGCGGTTCCGGCCGATTTCCGCGGTGTAGATGTTGCCCTTCGAGTCGACCGCCAGATGATGCAGCGTGCCGAACTCGCCGGCATTGGGGCCGGGCTTTCCGAAAGCGCCCACTTTTTCCAGCGTCCGCCGATTCACGATCACGACCTGTGAGTTGCCCAGGTCCGCCACGTACAAAAACTGCTGCGCTTTGTCCGGAGAAAACGCCAAGCCGGCGGCCGTTTGTGCGGTGGGGCCGTTCCCGGGAATCCGCACCTGCTGGCGATACTGGCCCGCGATCGTGAAGACGTGCACGCGCTGGTTGCCGCGATCGGCGACGTAAACAAGGCCATCGTCAGACACCTTGACGCTGTGCACGAGATTGAACTGCGCAGGACCCGACCCGTCGGGCTGCTGCGGCGCCGCGGAGGCGCCGGCAACCGGGGCCTGCGGTGTGTTCCCAAAGGCGCCCCACATCCGTTTGAACGCGCCGGTTTTCGCGTCGAACACGACGACACGCTGGTTGGCATATCCGTCCGCGACGAACAGCTCGTTGGTGCGCCGGTACACAAACGCGTCCGCCGCCTGATGCACGTTGGCGGTGTCGGCGTTGCCGCGGCTCTGGCCGCTGTGACCGATCTGCAGCACGAACGTTCCGGCCGACGTGAACTTGAGCAGCATGTCGTCGGAGTTACCGGGCGGCGGCGGCGTGCCGTACCCGTTGTTGCCGCCAAGCCACACGGCACCGCTCGGATCGACGTAAATCCCGTGTTCCCGTTCTGGCCATTCGTACCCGGTGCCAGGGCCGCCCCAACTCGCAATCAACCGGCCGGCCGCGTCGAACTCGAGCACGGGCGGCGCGGCGCTGGCGCGGCGGTCGGCCGCCACGCTTCGCGGGCGATGGAGCACCCATATGTGATCCTTCGCGTCAACGGCGACCGAAGACACCTCGCCGAGCAGCCAGTTATTGGGGATCGTCGGCCATCCGGATACAGCCTCGAAGGTCGGTGCGTGGAGCTGCGGGGCGGTCTGCGGCGCGCGACTTCCGGTAATGACGAGCGCGGTCAGCAAGAAGGCCGATTGAGAGCGGGACATCACAACCTACTGCCTGTTGAACCGGTGCACGCGGCCGAAGGCGTTGAATTCGGAGACGAACAGATCGCCGTGCTCGTTGATCGCGACCCCGTGCGGCGAGACGACGACGCCGGTCTGCCACAGTTCCGGTTTGAGCTGGTTCGTGCCCACGCCTTCGCCGGCATTGGTGCCGAGGCGCGCGACGACCCGGCCCGTCTTGTCGAGCACGCTGACCTGACCCTTGAGCTCTCCGATGACGGCGTAGTCGCCGGAGATGACCACTGCCGCCGGCAGCAGCATGTCTTTGGCGACCACGCCCAGGAAGTCGCCGTTGAGCGAGAGGTGAACCACGCGATTGTTCGCGCGGTCGCAGGCGATAATCCGCACCGGCTGAAAGCGCGTATCGATCGCCAGCTTGTGGAGCGTGCTGAAGTTGTACGGCTCCTTCTTCCCGCCAAATGACGCGAGGTATTTCCCGGTGCGATCGAAGCGGTGGATGTAGTCGCTGGCATAGCCATCGGTCACGTACAGGTCGCCGTTGGGCGCGACGTCCATGCCGGTCAGCGAAAGCGCCAGCTGATTGCTCCGCGCATTCCTGATCTTGAATTCATCAGGAATAGCCGACGCAGGGATGGTCATCACGACCTGGCCGTCGAGCGTCATCTTGACGATGGTCTGCTCGCGCAGACGCGTCCCGAAAATGAATTCGCCGTCCGGTTGTTTGCGGATGACGAACCCATGCAAATCGCTGGGCGCGTTGGGCACGTGGCGCAGAAACTTGCCGTCCGGTGCGTAGACCTGCAGCCCCGCTGCCGGGTCCTGCACGCTGACGTACACGTCGCCCTTGGAGCTGACCGCCACATCGCCGTGCTGATTGCCAAGCTGCGGGCGGCCCTCCGGAAGTTTCAGCCAATCTGCGACCGCCTTGAACTCAACGCCCGCGGCGTTGACGACCAGAGTGGCGCCGGCGATGAAAGCAAGGATGGTTTTGTTCATTAGCTCTTTCCTCCGACGTCACGGTCGGCCTAACCTCACGGTCCGCCTGAAGGCGGACCCTGGGCATGCGCGGATATTACGTACGTGCGGACACGACGTACGTGGTGTCCGGCTTAGCCGGACCGTCTTATACATCAGAACCGCTCTCGACGGCACAAATAGTCCGGTAGAATGCCGCGCAGGAGGAGGAGCTGATGGGCGCACGTGTTCGGGTGCTCACCTTGCTCGTCGTCGTGGCCGCCGCGGGCATCGTCTGGGCGCAGGGCCCGGCGGCGCGGCCGCTCGCGCACCGCTTTTAGAAGATCGCCGACGGCGTATACGCCGCGATGCCCAACGGCATCGTCAACGTCGTCAGCAACTCCGCGGTGATCGTCAATGCCGACGATGTGGTGGTTGTCGATTCGCATGCGACGCCGGCCTCCGCGCGGGCGCTGGTGGAAGACATCAGGACGATTACGCCCAAGCCGATGCGATATGTGATCAACACCGACGACGCCTCAACGGGATGGTCGGCCGAAGTGCGCGTGCTGCTCCATCCGGCCACGTACGGCGATCCGATACTGATCCGCCTCGCCGCCGACGACAGCCGGCTCCGGCAGGCTCCTCAGGAGGAACTCACGCGGCGGACCGCTGGACTGGTTCAGCCGGATTGCGCGTGAATGGGTTGGCCGGCGTGATCGTGTTCAGCGACCGAGTATACTAACGGTGCGTTTCGCTGTCCCGCTGTCCCGCCGTTCGGAGCCGACCGAGCCCGCTCGATCCCTCCCTTCGACTGCCAGCGTGTTGGCCTGCGTTCTGTTGAGCCCTCGAAGGGCAGGAGTCATCATGGGTCGTAAGCTGTTTGTCGGCAATCTCTCGTTCAACACCGATGAGCGTCGGCTCGAGGAACTGTTTCAGTCGATCGGACCGGTCGACTCGGTCAACATCGTGCGCGATCAGATGACCGGCCGCGCGCGCGGGTTTGCCTTCGTGGAAATGCAGTCGGACGAGGTGGCGCAGACCGCCATCCAGAAATTGAACGAGACGGAGCTCGACGGCCGCAAGCTCGCCGTCAACGAAGCGCGTCCCAAACCGGCCGGCGGCGGCGGCGATCGCGGCGGCCGTTCCGGCGGACCGCGGCGCCGCGAGCCGCGCTGGTAAGACGTTCACTCATCACTCAAGAACGCTGTCACAACTGTGGCGCGGCCGACCAGGCTTCGTCACGCGCGATTGTGAGGCACCGTGCAGAAATCCAGACCGACCCAGAACAAACGGGCGCGCGAACGAGCGCGTCAGGAAAAGCAGCAGCAGAAAGCGGCGCGCCGGCAGCAGGCCAAGAATCTCCGCCCTGGCACGCCGACCGGCAGCGACGGGGAGGATCCCGATATTGCCGGCATCGTGCCCGGGCCGCAACCCTCGCCGTGGGGAGAAGAGGACGAGCCGACGGAGCCGACGGAGCCGACGTAGGGCGCCCCCTGGGCGTGTCGACAGTCGAGCGGCGTAGTCGAAATCGAGTATGCTTGAGTGTCAGCTTTTTTGAGCTTCTGCAGCCGGGTGGCTTCAGCCCTCAGCAAAGCACTTTGGCGAGGGCGTTACTTGCATCATCCACCAGGCATGACCGGGTTCGAGTTCGCTGTGATGTCGGGACTTCGTGCCGCGCAGCTCATGCGCGGCTGCACGCCGCGCGTGGTCAGCACGCATAAGCTCATCGTCACCGCTCAACTCGAGGTGGCCGCCGGCTTGATTGGCCGGGCGCCCGATGCGATTCTGCCCGGCGCTGAAAAGGTTCGGCGCGTGTAGTGAACTGCCGCATCCCATAGACAACACGACTGTTCCGCACGTGGTGATTGTACAAACTCGTACAGACAGATCCCGTGTATAGTGCTAAGGTCACTCCTTTGAGACTGCTCGTGCCAGCCGTGTGAGCACGGCCCGACAGCCTTCGAGGAAATTCCACGAGGTGCCTGTGGGTTCGCGCGTCCATCTGATCAATCCCAGTAGTGTTTCCTTCGGCGTCGCCGTGATCACGCCACGCTGGCTGTACGTGTTGGCGGCGGCGACCGGGTCGCGCTGGGGCGATCCCAATATCGTCGACGAGACGCTCGAGCAGATCGATCCGACGGTCATCGCGTCGGGCGACGTCGTCGGCATCGGCATCCATACCGGCAACGCGCGGCGGGGCTACGAAATCGGCCGCGTGGCCCGCGAGCGCGGGGCGTGGGTCGTATACGGCGGCATCCACGCGACGCTGTTTCCCGACGAGGCGCACGAGTTTGGCGCGGCGCACACGGTGGTGAAGGGCGACGGCGACATGATCTGGCCCGAGGTCGTTGAAGCCTGTTTCGCGGGCCATCCGTCCCACACGTACGACGGCGGGCGTCTCGCAGGAGAACAGTTTCTGCCCGCGCGCTGGGATTTGCTCCCCGAAGGCCGGTACATGTGGGCGTCGGTGCAGACCGTGCGAGGCTGCCCGAAGCACTGCTCGTTCTGTTCGGTCTGGCGCACCGACGGCCAGGAACCACGGCAGCGCGGCGCCGATCCGGTCGTGCGCGAGATCGTGGAACTGCGGCGCCGCGGCTTCCGGTTCATCGCGCTCGCCGACGACAACTTCTATCCTGTCACCTTCGACGATCTGGCGGCGGCGCGCCGTCGCTCGGATCCAACCCGCCTTCACGAATTGGAGGCGCTGCGCCAGGAGCGGTTCGATCTCATGGCGCAGCTGGCGAAGCTGCCTGACGATCTCGTGTTCTATACGCAGATCACGATGGAGGCAGCCGAGGATCCCGAGTTTCTCGACGCGATGAGCCGCGCGAAGATTCGAGGCGCGCTGGTCGGCGTCGAAGCGGTCACGGCTGCGGGCCTGAAAGATGTCTACAAGGGCTTCAACCTGTACGGCGACGAGCTGGTCGCGCGCCTCAAGACCTTCCGGAAGCACGGCGTGCACGTTCTGGGATCCTTCATCTTCGGACTCCCCAGCGACCGGCAGGACACCTTCGACGCCACCGTCGCGCTGGCGGAGCAGGCCGACCTCACCTTCGCGCAGTTCGTGCTGCTGACGCCGTTTCCGGGCACGGTGGACTTCGACAAGTGGGCGTCGGAAGAGGGCCGCAGCCAGACGCTCGTCGATGGCGTGCCGATCACCCGCTACTGGCTGATCCCCGAGCAGAATCGGCCGAAACTGTTCACGCCGCACCCGACGCTCTCGCTGGAAGAAATTCGTGTCCGGACGCAGGGCGCGTGGGACCGGTTCTACGGCTGGCGCCACCTGTGGGAGCGATCGCGGGTCGTCGAGTCGGTTCGAGCGCGAGTGGCCTTTGTGCTCGTCTCGAAGCTGTATCGCCAGATGTACGCCAACACCGGCATCGCGACCGACAGCGCACGCGTCGCGCGATCTGCCCGGTGGGCCAGATGGATGGGGATTGCGGCCCGGCGGATGTTTCTCGCGCCGCCGATGCCTGATCTGGCGATGCCGGGCCCCGACATCGAACAACCGACCTGGGCGTAAGCGCGCTCTATTTCGCGCGCCTCGTCGGCCGGATGCGCTGCGCGCGCGCGCCGCTCACCGCATCCTCGATCACGTCGAACTTCACCGGGGTGCCGATCTGCAGATCGTTGTAGGCCTTGTTCACCACGTCGCCCTTATGGAAGAACACGTCGCGACCCAGATCGTCGCGAATGTAGCCGATACCCTGCCCGCGCACGACGCTTTTAATCCGACCGGTCATCAGCTTATTGTCCCACGGATGAATGATGCTCTGCAGCCCGTCCTGCAGGGTCCTCCGGCGTGGACGCCGGTTTCCGGGAGGATTACGATGGGGATCGACTAGAACTTCTGCAACAGATGCTGCCCTCGACGGTCCGATCAGGATGTCCACGACGAACGTGCCGACGCGGATTCTCGTCGTCGAAGACGAACAGAAGGTCGCCAACGCCCTTCGGGAGGGCCTGGACGGTGAAGGCTACGATGTGACGGTCGAGCACACGGGCGAAGGCGCGTTTTTTCGCCTGAATACCGAGGCGTTCGACGTCATCCTCCTGGATCTCATGCTGCCGGGCCGCGATGGCCTGCAGATTCTCAGAACCCTCCGTCAGCGCGGCGACAAGACGCCCGTGCTCGTGCTTACCGCCCGCGACACGCTCGAGGATCGCGTGACCGGCCTGGACAGCGGCGCCGACGATTATCTGGTCAAGCCGTTCGCCTTTGCGGAGGTGCTGGCGCGGCTGCGGGCGCTGTTGCGCCGCGGGAGGGTCACCGAGCCGCTGCGGCTGCGCGTCGGCGATCTGGAAATCGACATCGTCACGCGAAAAGTCACGCGCGGCGGCCGCACCGTCGAGCTCACGGTTCGCGAATTCGAGCTGATTGAGTACCTGCTGCGGCATCAGGGCCAGACGGTGTCGCGCGGAACCCTGGCGCGCGACGTGTGGAAGGAAACCGCGCGCTCCACCTCGCTCGACAACGTCATCGACGTCCACATCGCGCGGCTGCGCCGCAAAGTCGATCTCGACCAGCCGATCAAGCTCATTCACACCGTCCGCGGCGTGGGGTTCATGCTGCGCGAGGGCGAGCCATGAAGCCAATGACGTCATGACCCGCTGGTGGCGCTCGCACAGCGTCCGCGTGCAGCTGACGCTCTGGTACGTCGCGGCCATGATCGTCGTGCTCGCGGTGTACGCGGCCGCGGTGTTTGTGTCGGTCAGCCGCGGACTGTCGGATTCGCTGAATCAGCGTCTGCGCGGCGATTTTCAGTGGGAAGCGGCACTGGTCGATCAGCGACCCGACGGCAGCGTTACCTGGTTCGAACCCGACGGTTTCGGCGACGAGGATCGCCCGTGGCTGCAGGTCTGGAGCCACGATGGCCAGCTGCTCTATCAAAGTTCTGAAGCCAGGCGCCGTCCGGTTCCCGAGAGCGCGGCGCTCGCCAGGCAGGCCATGCAGAAGGACGACAGTATCGCGACGGTCGCGACCGACACCGTGCCGGTCCGCATCCTCAGCAACAGCGGGAAGATTCGCTCGAAAGATCCCGCCGCCATGCCGGTCGTCATCCAGATCGCGCGCAGCGAGGCGCCGATGCGCCAACAGCTCAACGAGCTGGCGCTCATCCTCGTCCTCGGGCTGCCGCTCGGCGTGGCGGCGGCGGGTCTCGGCGGGTACACGCTCGCGAGGCGGGCACTGGCGCCCGTCGAGCGGATGACCGATCGCGCCCGTACCATTACCGCCGAACGCCTGAGCGATCGGCTGCCGGTCCACAACCCCGACAACGAAATGGGACGGCTCGCGACCGTGTTCAACGAGACCCTGGGCCGCCTGGAGGCGTCGTTCGAACAGATGCGGCGGTTCACCGGCGATGTCTCGCACGAGCTGCGGACGCCGCTGACGGCCATTCGAAGCGTCGGTGAAGTCGGCTTGCGGGAGCACCGCGACGAGGCGGCGTACCGCGCGATTATCGGCAGCATGCTCGAGGAGGTCGATCGTCTCTCGGGGCTCGTCGATCGTCTTTTGACGCTCTCACGCGCCGAGAGTGGGCCGTCGAAGCTCTCGGTCGAGGTCGTCGATCTGCGCGAGCTGGCTGAGGATGTCGTCAACTATCTCGGTGTCCTCGCGGAAGAAAAGCGGCAGTCGCTGACCGTCGAGAGCGACGGGACGCCGCGCGGCGTCGGCGATCGGCTCGTCCTGCGGCAGTCGCTGATCAACCTGGTGGACAACGCGATCAAATACACGCCCGCCGGCGGTGAGATCCGCATCCACGTGGCTGACACGCCGTCGGGTCCGTCGATCGATGTGATCGACACCGGCCCGGGCATCATTCCCGAGGTGCGAACGCGCATTTTCGACCGCTACGACCGCGGCGGGAATCAGCGGTCGGACGACATCGGCGGCTCCGGCCTCGGCCTCGCCATCGCCAAATGGGCCGTCGAGGTGAACGGCGGTCAGCTCAGTCTGGAGAATACGCACGGCACCGGCAGCACCTTTCGCATTACGCTGCCGCGCCCAGCGCCGTCGTTCGCACGTACAATGTGACAGATTCGGAGGGGAATATATGAGCAGCGTGGGCGCAAGAATCGGCGGTGGCCTGCTGTTGCTGGCGATGGCCAGTACGCCGGCCGTCGCTCAGGCCGATTTCACGGGGACCTGGGGGGCACGGCTCCATGAGGACTTCCCGGAGCGGATTCCGGGCCCCGAGCTGGGAGACTATCTCGGTCTGCCCATCAACGCGTCCGCGCGGCAGTTTGCCGACAGCTGGGATCCGTCGCGGATCACGCTGCCGGAAGAACAGTGCCGGGTGCACGTGTCGCCGTATATCTACCGCGGCCCGCTGAACCTGCGCATCTGGGAAGATCGGGATCCCGATACCCAGGAGCTCGTCGCCATCAAGCACCACATCAGCACCTACGATCAGACGCGGACGATCTACATGGACGGCCGTCCGCATCCCCCCGAGATCGCCGCGCACACGTGGAAGGGTTTTTCGACCGGCCGGTGGGAAGGCGACATGTTGACGGTCGCGACGACGCACATCAAGCAGGGCTGGATTCGCCGCAACGGTCTGCCCATGAGCGACAAGGCGACGCTGACGGAGCACTTCGTGCGCAACGGCGACACGATGACGCGCATCAGCATCACCAAAGATCCGGTCTATCTCACCGAGCCGCTGGTCAAGAGCGAAGACTTCGTGCTGGCCGGACGGAGCCTGCCCCCGAACAACTGGCTGTATGAGTGTCATCCGGTCGTCGAAGTCGCGAACCGTCCGAAGGGTGCCGTGCCGGCGTATCAGCTCGGCGAGAACACGTTCCCGAAAGAGTTCAGGGATCGGTACAAGCTGCCTGAGATTGCCATCAGGGGCGGCGCGGAGACCATGTATCCCGAGTTCATCGACAAGATGAAGCAGGCCAAGTAGATGACGACGAGAATCGTGACGCTCGCGGTATCGGTCCTCCTCGCGGGTGGTCTGGCGCGCGGCGTGTCCGGACAGGCGCGACCGACGACTGCGCCGGCCCAGACCGCCGGGCAGCAAAACGTCGACCCAAACTTCAATAACGTGCAGATGCAGGTCCTGCACGTTCAGGGGAACGTCTACATGGTTGTGGGCGCCGGCGGTAACACCACCGTGCAGGCGGGTGAGGGCGGCGTCGTTGTGGTCGATACGCAATACGCGCAGGTCAGCGACAAGCTCCTCGCCGCAATCCGCACGATCTCGCCCAAGCCGATTCACTACATCATCAACACCCACGTACACGACGATCACATCGGCGGCAACGAGAACCTCGCCAAGGCCGGCCCGACCAGACCGGACCGATCGCCGATCGAGGGCGGTCTCGGCGGCAACACAGGCGCGCAGACGACGATCATCGCCCACGAAAACGTGCTCAAGCGGATGGTCGTGAACGGCCCCGAGGGGAAGGCTCCCGGATTGTGGCCGAACGAGACCTACTTCGAGGACGAAACGGAAGTGTTTTTCAATGGCGAGGCGATTCAGATCATTCACCCGCCCGCTGCCCACACCGACGGCGACAGCATGGTGTTCTTCCGGCGGTCGGATGTGATCGCGACCGGCGACGTGTTCACGACCACGATGTATCCGTTCATCGATTCGGCCCGAGGCGGCACCATCAACGGCATCGTCAGTGCGCTGAACCGCATCATCGACATCGCCGTTCCGGATCTCAAGGTGCAGGAAGGCGGCACCATGATCATCCCGGGGCACGGGCGGCTCTGCGACGAGCAGGATGTCATCGAGTACCGGGACATGGTCACCATCATCCGCGACCGCATCCAGTACATGATCAAGAAGGGCATGACGCTGGATCAGATCAAGGCGGCCAAGCCGACGCTCGACTTCGATCCGCGCTATGGCACCGACTCCGGTTTCTGGACGACCGCGATGTTCATCGAGACGATCTACCGCGATTTGAGTAGGAAGAATAGAGGATGACGCGCATGAAAGCACTCACCGGTGTGGCGCGGATGAAAACACCTGCCTGTGTCGCGCGGGGCTTTGGCCCTGCGATCGCCTGCTCCACGATTCTCGGGATATACGTTCTCGCGCTTGGCACCGACGTCACCGCACAGGGAGGTCGAGGCCGCGGCGGCCCGCCGCCCACCGCGCGCGCGGGGGCGCCGGTCGATCTCACCGGCTATTGGGTGTCGGTGGTGACCGAAGACTGGCGCTATCGGATGGTGACGCCCGCGAAAGGCGATTATCAGAGCGTGCCGCTCAATGCCGAGGCGCGCCGGATCGCCGACGCCTGGGATCCGTCGAAGGACGGCGCGTGCGAGGCGTACGGCGCCCCTGCGCTCATGCGTCTGCCGGGGCGGCTTCACATCACCTGGGAAGACGACAACACGCTGAAGATCGAAACCGATGCCGGCCAGCAGATGCGGCTGCTCCGTTTTGGCCCTTCGACCCTTCGAGAGCCTCAGGGTCGTCCCGAGCCGAGTCGAGAGACGACAAGCTCAGGGCCGTCCCGGGCTGAGTCGAGGGACGGCGCCGCGCGCCCGCCGGGCGGCGGGCGGACGCTGCAGGGTGACTCGGTCGCCGACTGGGGTCGTGGCGGCGGAGGCGGCGGGGGTGGCTTCGGCGGATT
>JBGPKK010000058.1:0-25124 GCA_041485905.1 Vicinamibacteria bacterium | reverse complement strand
TGCGGCCGGTAGCCGCCCCTCGATCGGTCGCGGAGCCAGATCGCGCCGAACACGATCAGCAGAATCGCCGGCAACACGGCAACGGCGCGAAACGAGGCCTGCGCCGCCATGCCGAGCACGCGCTCGAGCTCCGGACCCGGCTGAAGCGCCCGGAATGCTGCCTCGCCGCCGGCGACTTCAAGCTTCTGGCGGTCGTAGATCGCGCCCATCATGGGCAGGACGAATCGAATCGAGAGCGTCCCCGCCGTCCCCATCAGCCCCATCAACAACGCGCCGCCGCGCGGGAAGCGCTCCGATGCGCTGCCCAGCATGGTCGGCCACATGTAGCAGACGCCCGTGCCCCACACCGTGGCCGCGAGCAAACCGGTGATCGGCGAGTTGGCGACACTCAGCGCGACAAGGCCGAGGGATCCCATCAGACTGGAAATCCACAGCAGCCCGATCGGCGACAGCTTGTGAACCAGCGGACCGGCGAAATGTCGCATGACGAACATCAGCGCGCTGACGTACACCAGCAGCAGAATGCCGGGCATGTGCACGGTCCGGCTGAGCGCGAAATCGACCCACTGACCCGGGGCGAGCTCCGTGGCGGCGGTGAGGAACATCGAGCAGAAGAGGACGACGAAGAGCGGGTTGCCCAGCTCGCGCCACATCTCCTTCATGGGCACGCCCGCCGCCGCGCGTTCAGTCGGCGGAAATTTCACGCCGACCGACAGGCCCACCACCGCCAGCGCCGGAGCCGCGACCACCGAGAGCTTGGCCTGCCAGCCGAGGCCGACGCTCGACATGCCCACGCCGAGCAGACCGCCAATCACCAGACCGCCCGGCCACCAGGCGTGAAGCGTATTCAGCTTTGCCGTTTTGTCGTCGGGATGGAGCGCGGCGATCAGCGGATTGATGACCGTTTCCACCAGCCCCCAACCGACGCCGGTAATCAGCGCGCCGACCCAGATCGCGTCGTACACGCCGGCGCCGGAGGAGACCTGGCCGGCGAACATCATGATGAAGGCGCCCACGGTGAAGCAGATGCCGGACAACGGCAGCAGCAGCCGCATGCCGAGGTAATCGAGCAGCGGGCTGCCGATCGCAATCGTCAACGCAAAGCCGAGGAACGGCAGTCCGAGGATGTTCGCGATCAACTCGGCGGAGTGCGCCTTGTCGATCGGATCGAAGAAAATCCGCTGCAGATCGGTCGCGGTGTTGGCGCGGAGTGCGGCGCCGATGCCGGCCATCGCGAGGGCCAGACTGCTCACGAGGAACAGCCGCGTCTTCTGATAGGTCACGCCTCGATCGACCGTCCCCACCGAAAGACTCATCTAGGCGAGCATCCGCTTCGTGTACTCGTAGCACGCCTTCACTTCGTCGGTCGGGGTACCTGTGCCGCGGTACTCGTATTCGATGTAGCCACGAATCGGCCACTTCTCCTGTTTGAGCAGCAGCAGGACTTCCCGAATCGGCGTCTCGCCCTGTCCCCAGGGCGTGTTGTCTCCCTGGTTTTTCCTGCGATCTTTCAGATGAATATTCGTGATGTCGCGGTGATGTTCGCGCATGTACGCGACGGGGTCGAAATTAGCGGCGGTGAAATGACCGATGTCGAGATTGACCTTGAAATACTTGGACATGCCGATCGCGGCAGCGAAGCTCGCGGGCGTCGAAAACTCGTTCGGGTCGTCTGTCCGTGAGTGGCCGTGCATCGCCACCACCATGGCGTGCTTCTCGGCGAATGGCACGACCCGTTTGGCGACCGAGACCGTCGTCGACGCGGTGATGATCTCGGCGCCGAGCGCCCTGGCCATCTCGAAGCCGCGATCGATCTCCTGGTCGGTGAACGAATCGCTGAAACTGTAGTTGTAGGCGTAAATCGACATCCCCGCCGCGTCGAACTTCCTGCGGATCTCGCGGAAATGATCAAGCGAGGTATCGATCCGCCACCTGCGCAGTGTCTCGCGTGCGCTCTGGGCCGCGACCGGATCGGGCCGTCCGCGGCCCGCGGGCGTCCGAGGCTCGATCTGCGGCGACCACAGTTCGCACTCGCCGAGACCGCACTCCCCCATCGCCCTTATGACGACGTCGATGACGTCGACCGCGTCACCGCCGTCGGGACGCGGCAGATCGCGAAAGCTGTAGGTCTGCACGCCAATCCGCACGCCACCCACGCGCGAATCGATGAACGCGCCGAACACGGGCCACGCGAGGCCCGCGACGGTCAACCGGCCGAATTCACGTCGTGAATACATGGCGAGCTCCCGGTCCGGCGGAAGCCGGACACTACCGTGATCTTTACCGCTGATCATAGAGCGTGAACGCGTACAACGTGTCGTTGGCCGCCACAAGAATGTACTGACGTCCGTCTACCGTGTACGTTTCCGGCGCGTTCGTCACCTGGCCGATAGACGTGTGCCAGAGGATCTTGCCGTTGGCCGGATCGAACGCGATGAGGTTCCCCGAGATGTCACCGCCGAAGAGCAGCCGGCCGGCCGTTGTGAGTACTCCGTTGGCGCCGCCGCCGCGCCCGGTCGCTGTCGGATACTTGTGCTTCCACACGACCTTGCCGGTCTTATAGTCGATCGCGGTCATGTAGCTGCCCGCCGTGCCGACACCGATTTCTTCCTTGCCGCCAAGGCCCATCGCACCACGGGGATCGGTCTCGGTCAGGTAGTACATCGCGAAGGTCTCGGCGGTGGGTGTGTAGAAGAGTCCGGTATCCGGGCTGAAGGCCGGCGGCGGCCAGTTGACCGCGCCTCCGTTGGCCGACGACACGAGCGAACCGCCAACGTGATAGTCCTTCGCCGGATCCCGGATCGGCTGGCCTTTTTCGTTGAGCCGCTCTCTCGCCCAATTCACCGTGTCGGAGAACTTGCTCGTGACGAGGTGCTCGCCAGTCACCCGGTCGAGCGTGAAATAGTAGCCGTTGCGGCTCGCGGTCAAGACGAGCTTGCGGGGACGGCCGCCAAAGACGCCGTCCACAAGCACTGGCGTTTGCGCCGAATCCCAGTCGTGCGTGTCGTGGGGCGACGTCTGGTAGTACCACGCCATCTTCCCGGTGTCGACGTTGATCGCCACAATCGAGCACGTAAACAGGTTGTCGCCTTCGCCGCGGCTTTGTGCCGTATACGCCGGCGTCGGATTTCCCGTCCCGACAATGTACAAATGCGTGTCCGGGTCGTACGATCCGGGAAGCCACATCTGACCGCCGCCGTGCCTTGCGGCATCGAGGTCCTTCCACGTCTCGAGACCCGGATCGCCCGGGTTCATCGGAACAGCGTAGTACTTCCACTGCAGCCCGCCGGTCTCCGGATCGAACGATTGGAGGAACCCCGGTGCGTCGAGATCGTTGCCGGTGCCCACCAGCACGTGATTGCCAATGACGACCGGTGCCGTCGTGGAGAAATACTGCTGGCTGAAGCTGGAGATCTCCTTGTGCCAGCGTTCCTTCCCTGTTCGCGCATCGAGCGACACCAGATAGTTGTCCGGTGTTTCCATGTAGAGCCAGTGGCCCCACAGGCCAAGCCCGCGGTTGCCGATGTGCGTGCCGCCTTTCGTCTTCCAGAAGTAATGCCACAACTCGCGGCCGTCGTGTGCGTCCAGCGCCCAGGCGTTGTCGGGCGTCGAGACGTACAGCACGCCGTTCACTGCCAGAATCGAGCCCTTGATGGTCGCGCCTCCGCCCACCACCACATCGCCCGGGCCTTCGCCGCCGATCGTCGTCACCGGGCCCGCCGGCCCGACTGGCGGAGGCAGTCCTCGGCCCGCGCCGCCACCGGGCGTCACCTTGCTGACCCACGCCAGCGTCAGACTCTTCACGTTCGACTGGTTGATCTGCGTGAGCGTGCTGTAGCGCCTGCCAGAGTAGTCGCCGGAATAAGTCGGCCACGCGTCCGCGAGCGGCTTGAGGATTTGCGACGGATCGAGATCCGGGCCCGCCGCAAGGACGACGGCGGATGCCACACACAACGACGCGATCAGAAGCCGCTTGTACGTGGCGTCCAGCTCTAGCCGGACATTGGTGGTGGTCGTCATTTGAGTGTCGTGAGATAGGCCGTCACGTTGTGAATGTCCGAGTCGGCGTAGCTCGGCAGCATGTCCTTGTGCGCTTGCAGCGGATCGTGGACGTCGACTCGAGGTGTGTCGCCGTTTCGACGGAACGATCGAAAAGTGCCGTCCCGTTGAATGAAAGACACGACGAAATCGTCCAGACGCTGAAGCTCCCCAACGCTCTTCTCGCCGGACGGAAGCGTGACCGTGACCGTGGTCGGCGGCACCGGAATCGGCAAAGGATTGGCGCCGCGGCCGCCGCTCCCCGGCATCAGCCAGGTTTGCTGAAGCGTCCTGGGATCGGCGATCGTGGATGCGAACCCTTTGAGATCACCGGTTACCGAATGGCAGGATGCGCATTTCGCGCTGAAATACGTTTGCCCGGCTCGCGCGTCGCCGACGACGATGCTCGGGGGCGCGTTGCGGGACGGGTCGTACCCTGCGGCCCTGAAGCTGTGAAGGTACGCGGACAGATCCGCAACCTGTCCGTCGGTCAGCGAAAACTTCGGCATGCCTCGATCGACGCGCCCGTTCTGCACCACCGGCGCGATCAGTTCGCCGCGCTGATCGTCGAGCACGATCGAGGAACGAAGCAGGCTCGGTCCGCTGTCGCCGCCGCGGGTGTCGGCGCCGTGGCAAAAGCCGCAGTTCACGCTGTAGATAGCCTGGCCGCGCTCCAGGGCGGCAGGATCGGACGGCGGTCGGGGCGGGTACGCGTCGCGCGGCCCGCTGATGACGACGCCGGCGCCCTGCCCGCGTCCCGGACCGCCTGCAGGCGCAACGGGCGTCTGCCGTGCGCCAAGCGTGAGGGTCATCAGCAGTGCTGTGACGGCGCCAATCGCCAGGCTCTCGCGCATGTCATCTCCAGCGCGCTAAGCCTACATCACGAAAGCCGATCGCCCTAGGCCGTTTGTTTCGATCGCAGGCCCGCCGCCAACACATAGAACACGAGCGCCACCAGGAGCAAGCGGCTAAAACCGATCACGAGCGACAGCGGCTCAATGAGACCGCCGAGCATCGCGCCGGCGATGTTTGATCCGAAGTCGACGTCCGGCGTTCGCGAATCCCGAAAGGCCACGGCGAAGACGACGCCCGCGAACAGAATCGGCAGCACGACGAACGCGCCCGACACCACCGTGCGGACGGCCGCCGGCAGATTCAAGAACGCGCTGACCGGGACGAAGGCGCTGGCCACCAGTGTCGCTGCCAGCATGGCGTAAAACGGCCACACGCGTACTGGTCGGACGGCGCCCACAAACATATTCGCGCACAGAATCATCGCGAGAACCGCAGAGACGACGATCAGGTTGACCATCCAGGTCGATCCGAAGAGCAACGCGAGGTGGACGACGCTCTTGGTTTCGAGCAGCATGAATCCAGCGCCCAGAAAAAACATGCTCCAGTTTGGACGAACCTGGCGCCCCGGCGCGAAGATGAACAGCAGCCCCCCCGACAGAGTGCCGATGATGAGGGCTGCGCGGAGGTTGAGTGTCGGCACGACGGGATCTCGGAGGTAGAGGAACGGCCAATCGTCGGAAGGTTCGAGCTCGCCGGGACGAACGTCGATCGCGGCCGGTCGGATGCGGTGCCAGGCCGACAAGGCGCCGGCCACTGCCGGAGCCGCTGGACCGAAGCCATTTACGGCCTCGTTGAGCTCCGGCCGGTCGTTGATCCAGAAGAAGTTGCGATCCAGGTGCTCGCGGATGCTCACGAGCGCCGACTGCGGCCGCCCCCCGAGTATGAAGGTGATGTGGTCGACGCGATCCTCTGGGCCGATTCGTGGCTGGTACGGCAGCGACATCACGAGCGGATCGGCGCCGAATGTGTCGCTCATCATCCGTTTCAGCCTGCCGACGAGCCATCCCTGTCGATAACTGTTGTACGCGGCGAAGACGCCTTGCGGTTTCAGCCGCTTCTTGATGTCCTGGAATGCCTCCGCCGTGAAAAGAAAGCTCTCCAACCGTATGTTCGAGTAGCCGGAATGGAGGACCAGCGAATCGACCAGTGCGTACACGATCAGGTCGTACTGTTCATCGCTCCGCCGGACGAAACTGCGTCCATCGTCGATGTGCACGCTGACCCGCGGGTCGTCGTACGGCCGGTTGGGGTGGTCCGCGCGACCCAGGTCGTAGATGGCTGGATCAATTTCCACCGCGTCGACGTGCCGGGCGCCTTGCCCGAGCGCCGCCGCCACGTCGTTCCCCGATCCGGCGCCGATGATGAGCACGTCCTCGAAGGGTCTGCCGCCGGCGTCGCGGTTGAGCAGATGCGGCAACAGGTATCCGGCGCCGCCCTTCTCGACTCGGGTCATCTGTTGATGGCTGATGTTGTTCGTCGTAATCGATCGAGCGGAGGGCTGGTAGGCAATCTTGTAGTACGGCGACCAGATCGTCTCGACACCCTGAGGATGGGCCGACGCCCAGACGATGATGAGCGCCGCTGCCGCGCCGAAGACCTGCCACAGCGTCCGTCGCGGGACGAAGTACAGACAGAGCGACAGGGCGATCGCGAACCACAGCTCGGGCCCTGTTCGCAGGTACGACGCGACGGCGACCGCCGCGATTCCAGCCAGGCTTCCGGTGATGTTCAGTGTGTACGCGCTCAGGCGGTCGGGGATGCGGTTGAATGCGCGGCCCATCACCTGACCGAGACCAACGAACGTGAGCGCGATCACCAGAAAGAACGCCGCGGCAACGGCCTCGAGGGGTACGACGAAACGCGACACGTCCCGCGCCCGATATTCCGTGCCGAAATAGATCTGCTGTGCCGATCCCTGGCCGCCGACGTCGATCATGATGGCGCCGTAGTGCGTGTAGACGAGCAGCACGCCCCAGGCGAGGGCTACGGCAACGAGCAGGGCTGGAATGACGCTTTCAATCAGATTGCGCCTGCTCGAGGCGGCGAGGCATCCGACCGACATCCCCAGAAACGTCGCGAGCAGCACGATGTTCGTGAAGAAGGTCAGGAAGACGACGGTGCTTCCGAACCAGCGAATGGAGACGAGCTCCAGAAACAGGATCAGGAAGCTGACGAGGAACAGATCGATCGACGACCGCGGGCTGGCCATGTGGGGGACCGAAAGGATACCGCGAAGGCCCGCGGCCGCATTCGCCCGACTTTCGCTCAACAAACTTCACACTTTGGCCGACAAGCGGTGTGTGGTAGATTTCTCGGGCCTCGACACGGCGGGTTGCCGTGTCCAAACCCCTGTTAACTCGCCGGATAGAACCGACTTCCCCTCGGTTTCCCGGAGCTTGGTTCCCGGTTGGAGGCTGATGCCCGGCAGACGTTACACCGTATTGATCGCTGACCGCTCGAGCGGCGTCGTCCGCCAAGTGACCATCGGTTTGCGCCCCGCTGTGGCAACGGTGGCGGGCGCGCTGATGTTGCCCGTGCTCATTGGCCTGGGCGCCAAGTGGAGCGCACACGCCGAGACGCACGCGATCCGCGTCGCGAATGCCACTCTGCAGGAAGAAAACGGCAGCTATCGTGCGGCGACCGGCGCGTTGACGACGCAGATCCAGTCGCTGGAAGGCGTGATCAACGATCTCGGCGCACGGGCGACGCTCGATCCGGCGGAGGTGCGCGCGATGCAGAAGCTGCCCGCCGTCATCAAGGCGCGCGCGGCCGGTGGAAGTCAGATGACCAGCGCGGCGATCGCCACGGTTCTGCCGACGGCGCTGACCTCGCCTGACGACATCTTCGGCGTGCTGCGCGAGCTGCTCGGCGGTCTCGAGAATCGGCTGCTCAACGTGCGAAGGCAAGTCGAGCGTAGCGAAGCGCTGGCGGCAGCCACGCCATCGATTTGGCCCGCGCATGGATGGGTGACCGGCTGGTTCGGCGGCCGAAGCGACCCGTTCACCGGGGAAGCCGGCTTCCATCAAGGCCTGGACATCTCTCTCGAGAAGGGTCAGCCCGTCCACGCGACCGCGGACGGCACGGTCGAATTGGCGGCCTACTCCGGCGACTACGGCAACCTGATCGTGTTGGATCACGGCTTTGGCCTGGCGACGCGTTACGGACACCTGAATGGGTTTGCGATCGGACCCGGCCAGGCCGTCAAGCGCGGGCAGATCATCGGGTACGTCGGCGCGACGGGCCGTGCGACCGGCGCGCATCTGCATTACGAGATCCTCGCCAACGGCCAACTCATCAACCCGCTCCAGCTGCTGACGCAGCCGGCCACGAACCGATAACAATCCGGCCAGTTGTAGGCCGGACCCTATTGGGTCCGGCATCTCCGGCGGCCCGTTCGGCGGACCTCATAAGGTCCGCCCTACCAGGAGTCTCTGCCCCCGTCTCTGCTACAATGACTGGATATCCTTGGTCTCGCCTTCGCTGTAGATGATCCAGAGACTCCTCGCCAAGGTCGTCGGTACCCAAAACGAACGCGAACTGAAGCGTCTGCGCCCAATCGTGGGCGAAGTGAACGCGTTCGAGCCGGCAATTCAGGCGCTCAGCGACGAAACGCTCCGCGCCAAGACGGTGGAATTCCGTGAGCGCATCGCCCAGGGCGAGACGCTCGACGACCTGCTCGCCGAGGCGTTTGCCGTCGTACGGGAGGCCGGCCGCCGCATGCTCAACATGCGGCACTTCGACGTGCAGTTGATCGGCGGCGCCGTCCTGCACAAGGGCAAGATCGCGGAAATGAAGACCGGCGAGGGCAAGACGCTCGTCGCCACGCTCCCCGCCTACCTCAACGCGCTCGGAGGCCAGGGCGTCCACGTCGTCACGGTCAATGACTACCTGGCGCGGCGCGATTCGGAGTGGATGGGCAGGATCTATCGGTTCCTCGGCATGACGGTCGGCGTCATCCAGCACGATCTCAACGACGCCGAGCGGCAGGTCGCGTACGGCAGCGACATCACCTACGGCACCAACAACGAGTTCGGGTTCGACTACCTCCGCGACAACATGAAGTTCGAGCTCGCGCACTACGTGCAGCGCGGGCATCACTTCGCGATCGTGGACGAAGTCGACAGCATCCTGATCGACGAAGCGCGGACGCCCCTGATCATCTCAGGACCGGCCGAAGAGTCGACCGACCTGTACTACGAAGTCGATCGCATCATTCCGCGCCTCAAGCCGGGAGCGGTCACGCGCGGTGACACAAAGGCCGAGGAGCGCGAGGCGCTGGAAGCGACCGGCGACTACCTCGTCGACGAAAAGCACAAAACGGTGACGCTCACCGAAAGCGGCATGGCGGAGGCCGAGAAGATGCTCTCGCATCGGCTTCAACCGGGCGGCCTCTACGATCCGGCGAACATGCCGCTCCTCCACCACATCAATCAGGCGCTGCGAGCCCACGCCCTCTTCGAGAAAGACGTGGACTACATGGTCAACAAGGAAGGCGAGGTCGTCATCGTCGACGAGTTTACGGGACGCTTGATGCCGGGCCGCCGATGGAGCGACGGCCTGCATCAGGCGGTAGAGGCCAAGGAGAAGGTGAAGATCGAGCGCGAGAATCAGACGCTCGCCACGGTCACCTTCCAGAACTACTTCCGCAAATACAAAAAGCTTTCGGGCATGACGGGGACGGCCGACACCGAGGCCGAAGAGTTCGCCAAGATCTACAACCTCGACGTCGTCGTGATCCCGCCGAATCGGGAGCTGCGACGGGTCGAGAATCCCGATTTGGTCTATCGGACCGAAGCGGAAAAATGGGAAGCGATTGTCACCGAGATCGTCGACGAGCACGCCAAAGGGCGACCGGTCCTGGTCGGCACTGTCTCGATCGAAAAATCCGAACGGCTGTCGGCGATGCTCGATCGCCGCGGCCTGAAGCGCGGCACCACGACCGGCGGTGGCGTGGACAAGCACGTCGTGCTCAACGCGAAATACCACGCGCAGGAAGCGGAGTTCGTCGCGCAGGCGGGGCGCAAGGGATCGGTCACGATCGCCACCAACATGGCCGGCCGCGGGACGGACATTCTGCTCGGCGGCAACGCGGAGTTCATGGCCCGCCAGCAGTGCCTGGCCGAGCAGATCGCCGAGCGGCTTCCGAAGGGCGAAGAGCGCTTCATCGAGGACGAGCAGTCCGTGTACTTCTACCACCTCGACACGTTCTATCGTGTGCCGAAGGCCGCCTACCAGCGCATCTTCGACCACTTCAAGGCGCAGACCGACACGGAACACGATGCAGTCGTCGCGCTCGAGGGGCTTCACATCCTGGCCACCGAACGCCACGAGGCCCGCCGGATCGACAACCAGTTGCGCGGCCGCGCCGGCCGCCAGGGCGACCCCGGCTCGTCGCGCTTCTACCTCTCTCTCGAAGACGATCTGATGCGCATCTTCGGCTCGGATCGCATTTCCGGGTTGATGCAGAAGCTTGGCATGGAAGAAGGCGTGCCGATCGAGCATGGCATGGTCTCGCGCGCGATCGAGCGCGCGCAGAAGCAGGTCGAGGCCCAGAACTTCTCCGTCCGCAAACACCTGCTCGAGTACGACGACGTCATGAACAAGCAGCGCGAGCATATCTACGCGCTGCGCCGCGAGATCCTGGAAGGCCACATTCGTCTCGACGAAGAGACGGTTGTCGACACGCGCCAGTATCTCGTGTCGCTCGGAGAAGACATCCTCGACTCGCTGATGGAAACCTACGCGCCGCGCGAGTCCGATTTCGAGCAGTGGGACCTCGACGCGCTCGGACGCGAAGTCAGCCGGGTGTTCGCGATCGATACCGTGGCGATGGATTTCAGCGACCGGACGTCCGACGAGATTCGCGACGCCCTGTGGGAGCGGATTCAGGCGTCGTACGACGAGAAGGAGAAGGTCGTCGGCCGCGAGGTCCTGCAGCGCGTCGAGCGCGACATCATGCTGCAGATCGTCGATACCCAATGGAAGGATCACCTCTACAGCCTCGACCATTTGAAGGAAGGCATCGGCCTGCGCGGATACGGACAGCGCGATCCGCTCATTGAATACAAAAAGGAAAGCTTCGAGCTGTTCCAGGCGATGAAGGACCGGGTGGACGAGGAGATCGTGCGGTATCTCTGGTGGCTTCGGCCCATGGTGTCCGAAGACGCCCCGCAGCCGCGACGGCCGGCCCCGCGCCGGCCACCATCCCTGATCCTGAACGATCCCTCGACGGCGCCCGCATCGCCGTTCGCGCCCAGACAGAGGCCGGCATCCGCCGCCGACCGGAGCCAGGGACAGCCGCCACGCGTCGGCGGCGACGATGCCGCCGTCAAGACGGTGCGCCGCGACGAACCGAAGGTCGGACGCAACGATCCGTGCCCGTGCGGCAGCGGAAAGAAGTACAAGAAATGTCACGGCGCCGCCGCATAGCGGCGGAGTCGACAGTCGTCGGTTGACAGGCAGCGACCAGTGAGATTCTTATGGAACTGAAGACCGAAGCTCCGACGCTGCTCTCCATCGGGTCCGGCCTGGCGACCGCGCTGACCTTCGACGATGTGCTGCTCGTCCCGCGGCACTCCGACGTGGTCCCCACACAGGTGGATGTCAGCACGCGACTGACCCGCAACATCCGGTTGAACGTGCCGCTGGTGAGCGCGGCGATGGATACCGTCACCGAGTCGCGGCTCGCCATCGCGATGGCGCAGCACGGGGGCCTGGGCGTCATCCACAAGAATCTCTCGATCGAGGAGCAGGCGTCGGAGGTCGATCGCGTGAAGCGTTCGGAGAGCGGGATGATCGTCGATCCCATCACGCTGTCCCCGACGCACAAGATCTACGAAGCGCTCGATTTGATGAAGAAATACCGGATCTCCGGCGTGCCCATTACCGCCGATGGCGGTAAGGAGGGGCGGCTGGTCGGGATCCTGACGAACCGCGACCTGCGGTTCGAGACCAACGTCACCCGTCCAATCTCGGAGGTGATGACCCACGAGGATCTGATCACGGTGCCGGTCGGCACGACGCTGGAATCGGCGCGGAAGATTCTTCACGAGCACAAGATCGAGAAGCTGCTGGTCGTCGATCGCGAGTTCCGGCTCAAGGGACTCATCACGGTGAAAGACATCCAGAAAGCCGTCAAGTATCCCAACGCCTCGAAGGATCCACTCGGCCGGCTCCGGTGCGGTGCGGCGGTGGGCGTGGCGTCGGACACGATGCAGCGGGCCGAGGCGCTCGTGGCCGCCAGCGTCGATGTCCTCGTCGTCGATACGGCGCACGGGCACGCGCAGGGCGTGCTCGACATGGTGCGGCACATTCGCCGGCGCTTCCCCGAGGTCGACCTGGTGGCGGGGAACGTGGCGACGGCGGAGGCGACCGAAGCCCTGATCGCGCTCGGTGTCGACGCGGTGAAGGTCGGCATCGGCGCCGGCTCGATTTGCACGACCCGCGTCATCGCGGGGATTGGCGTGCCGATGATCACCTCCATCATGGAGTGCGCGCGCGCCGCGGCGTCGCACGGCATCCCCGTGATTGCCGACGGCGGCATCCGGTTTTCCGGCGACGTCACCAAAGCGATCGCGGTCGGCGCGAGCTGCACGATGATCGGCAACTTGTTCGCCGGCACCGACGAGAGTCCCGGCGAATTGATTCTTTATCAAGGCCGCAGCTTCAAGGAATATCGCGGGATGGGGTCAATCGGCGCGATGCGCCGCGGGAGCCGGGATCGCTATTTCCAGGACGAATTCGACCTCGAAGCGCCCGGAGGGACCGACAAGCTCGTGCCGGAAGGCATCGAGGGGCGGGTCGCCCACAAGGGCAGCGTCGCGGGGCTCATCTACCAACTCGTCGGCGGATTACGCGCGGGGATGGGTTACTGCGGGTGCCGCAACATTCCGATGCTGCAGCGCGACGCGAAGCTGATTCGCATCACGGCGGCGGGCGTCCGCGAGAGCCACGTCCACGACGTGGCCATCACGAAGGAGGCGCCGAACTACCGAACAGAGTGAGGCGCCGACCCCCGGGGGTGGGGCCCCGGGCTGTGATAAAGGACACGCCGAGCTACAGATCGGAATAATGCAAAATGCGGAATGCAAAATGTCGGTGGGTCCGACACTATGCATTCGTCATTGTACATTTTGCATTTCAATAGTCACCCGTCGCTCCATCTCCCCCGCGTGCTCGATCCTGACGCGGATCGCATCGTGCGGCGGCCGCGGCAGCTTCCCCGCCCATTCGATCGCCACCACGGCCCCGCTTCCCAGCTCGTCGAGGCCGAGGTCGTCGATCTCGCGCGGGTCGTCCAGACGATACAGATCGACGTGCAGCAGCGTCAGCCGACCGCCCCGATATTCCTGAATCAGCGTGAACGTCGGACTGCTGACGTCGGCTGAACTGGCGCCGAGCCCTTCGGCGAGACCGCGAACGAACGCCGTCTTGCCGGCGCCCAGATCGCCGATGAGGAGCACGACGGATCCCTCCGCCAGCGTCGGCGCCAGCCCGTATCCGACCGCGGCGGTTTCAGCTTCGGAGTGTGTGGTGAAGGTTCGGGTCAGCGATGCGTTCGTCACGAAGATCCGTGATTGCGATCGACGACCTTCCGTCGCGCCGTGAGCTCGAGGATCGCGTCGCCGAGGTGCCCGGCCACATCGGCCGCCGTCATCGACACTTCCCCTTCGTCCGCCTCGGCCAGATCGCCCGCCATGCCGTGCAGGTACACCGCGAGCTTGCACGCCGCCTCTGCATCGAGAAGCTGCGCGAGCCACGCCGCAATCATCCCTGTCAGAACGTCGCCGGTCCCGCCCGTTGCCATGCCTGGATTGCCGGTCGGGTTGATGAAGATCTTCTCATCCGGTGTGGCGATGATCGTCCGGTGTCCCTTCAACACGACGTAGACATGGTGCGCGACCGCGAAATTGCGCGCGATCTCCAGCCGGCTCGCCTGCACCTCGTCAGACGACATGCCGAGAAGCCGCCCCATTTCGCCGGGATGCGGCGTGATGATGACGTCGCGGCCTTCACGACCAGCCAGCCGATCGGGATCCCCGCGGAACGCGTTCAACCCATCGGCATCGATGACCAGCGGCATCGTCGCGCGATCGACCAGCCGCATGATGAACTGAGCGGTCGCCGGCGCCTGCCCGAGACCCGGCCCGAGCGCGACCACGTCACGCGCGAGCTCCAGCACGCCGTCCACGGCGTCGGGATCGAGTCCCTCGTCCGTCTCCTCGAGCCCCTCCGTCATGTACTCCGGCGCCATGGCGGAGATCACAGCCTGGCAACTGGAGGGCGTGGCGACCGTCACCAGGCCGGCGCCCGACCGCAGTGCGCCGAGGGCCGCGAGATGAGCCGCTCCCGTTTTGCCGCGCGATCCGGCGACCAGCAGCACATGACCATAGTCGCCCTTGTGGCTGTCGGCGGTTCTCGGCGTGATGAGCTCGCGCATCGAGGCGCGCGTCAGGAGCTCCACCCGCGGACCTTCGACCGAATCGAGCACATCGGATGGGATGCCGATATCGGCGATCACGATGTCGCCCGCGCGCGTTTCCGCCGGCGGCAGGACCAGCGGAAGCTTGGGCGCGGCAATGGTGACGGTGAGGCCGGCTTCGATCGAGTCGCCGATCGGCTCGGCGGAATCGGCGGACAATCCGGACGGCAGATCGATCGACACGACCGGGATGCCGGAGGCATTCACGTCGGCGATCACGCTCTGAATGAGGCCGCTGACCGGCGCGTTCAAGCCGGTTCCGAAAATCGCGTCCACGATCAGCGTGCAGTCGCTGACCTCAGAAAAGTGCAGCTCCCACGCCTGACTGTCGTCGATCTCGACCACGGTGACGCCCAGTCGACCCAGAATCTCGAGATTGATGCGCGCATCGCCGCGAACCTCGGCGACCCGGCCGAGCAGGAATACCGCCACGTCGACGCTTCGCTGCATCAGCGTGCGCGCGACGACGAACCCGTCGCCGCCGTTGTTGCCACGGCCACACAGCACCGCGACGCGGCGCTCGAGCAGATCGCCGTGCATCGCTTCCATCGCGGCCACGACCTGGCGGCCCGCATTTTCCATGAGCACGAGCGCCGGGATACCGATCTCTTCGATTGTGCGGCGATCGGCTTCACGCATCTGTGTCGAGTTCAGTACACGCATTCGGGTTCGTTCGGGCGCTGGCACAACACAAAGGACACAGTGGACACGATGGATATTACTGTAAGGTCCGGGCCTCTGTGTCCCTGGTGTCCTTTGTGGTGGATCGGTCTCTCGACGTGATGGTACCCTCCCATTGATGAGTGCCACCGTCAACGTCAACGGCCGCATCGCCGATCAGGCCCACGCCGTCATCTCCGTCTTCGACCACGGGTTCCTCTACGGTGAAGGCGTGTACGAAACGCTGCGAACCTACAACGGCGAGCCATTTCTTTTCGATCGCCACATGCGCCGTCTGCGAACCTCCGCGGGCATGCTGGCGCTGCCCATTCCGATAGACGATACCGAGATCGAGGCGCGGTTCCGCGGCACGATGCGCGCGGGAGGGCTCGGCGGCGGGCCAGACAAGGAAGCGTACATCCGGCTGATGGTCACTCGCGGGATTGGCGATCTGTCGTACGATCCGGCCGTCTGCCCCGAGCCGTCGATCGTCGTGATCGTGAAGCCGCAGGTCGATCCGACACGCGAGACATTCGAGAAGGGCGTGCGCGTGGCGCTGGTGTCGATCGTGAGAAATCACCCCAGGACGGTCAATCCACTGATCAAATCGAACAACCTCTTGAACAATGCGCTCGCGATGCAGGAAGCGGCGCGGCGCGGCGCATTCGAGGGCGTGATGCGCAACTACCGCGGTGAGATCGCCGAGTGCACCACCTCAAACCTCTTCATCGTCAAGGACGGCGCGGCGCTGACGCCGCCGCTCGACGCGGGACTGCTTCCAGGCATCACGCGTGAATTCGTCTTCGAGCTCGGGGCCGACGTGGGCATTCCCGTTCGCGAAGCCGTGCTGCGAGACGATGATCTGTTCGGCGCCGACGAGGCATTCCTGACGAGCACGACTCGCGAAGTCGTGCCGATTGTGCAGATAGACGACCGGCGCATCGGCGCCGGCGCGCCCGGATCCGTGACGCGCGCTCTTCTCGACGCCTTTCGCCGGAAAGCCCAGGAGCTTACTCGAAACTTAGAACTTAGAACTTAGAACTTAAAAGGACCACGATCACGGTCCTTTCAGTTCTGACTTTTCAGTTTTAAGTTCCGCCGCGTAAGCGGCGGCCGGTGGGCACGCGCACATGAGGTTGCGATCGCCGTACGCACTGTTGATGCGTCCCACGCTCGGCCAGAATTTATTGGCGCGGACGAAGGGCAGCGGGAATGCCGCCTGCTCGCGCGAGTACGCGTGCTTCCAGTCGTCGGCCGACACCGCCGCAGCCGTATGCGGCGCGTGCTTCAACACGTTGTCGCTCGGATCGGCGCTACCGTCGATGACCGCCTGAATCTCGCCGCGGATCGCGATCATCGCGTCGCAGAAGCGATCGAGCTCCTCCTTGGATTCGCTTTCCGTCGGTTCCACCATCAGCGTCCCGGCCACAGGGAACGACACGGTCGGCGCATGGAATCCGTAGTCCATCAGACGCTTGGCCACGTCCGTTTCGTCGATGCCGCTTGCCTGTTTCAATGGACGGAGATCGAAGATCATCTCGTGCGCGACGCGGCCGTTTCCACGGGCGTACAGGACCGGATAATGCGGTTCCAGCCGGGACTTGACGTAGTTGGCGTTGAGGATCGCGTAGCGCGTGGCATCCGTCATGCCGTCGCCGCCGAGCATCCGGATGTAGCCGTACGAGATCAGCAGGATGCTCGCGCTGCCCCAGGGTGCCTCGGCGGTCGCGTGTATCGCACGGCTGCCTCCCGTCGCGACCACTGAATGGCCGGGCAGGTACGGCGCCAGATGGGCGGCGGACGCGATGGGTCCCATGCCCGGCCCGCCGCCTCCGTGCGGGATGCTGAACGTCTTGTGGAGATTGAGATGGCAGACGTCCGCGCCGACGGCGGCCGGGCTCGTGAGGCCGACCTGTGCGTTCATGTTCGCGCCGTCCAGGTAGACCTGCCCGCCTCCCGCGTGCACGATGGCGCACGCTTCCCGGATCGATTCTTCGAACACACCGTGCGTGGAGGGATAGGTGATCATCAGCGCCGCGAGATGCTCGCGATGCTCTACTGTTTTCGCGCGCAGGTCGTCGACGTCGATGTTCCCCTCCCTCGTGCTTGCGACGACCACGACCCGCATTCCGGCCATAACGGCGCTGGCGGGATTGGTGCCGTGCGCGGAGTCGGGAATGAGCACGACGTCCCGATGCGTGTCGCCGCGCTCGCGGTGGTAGGCGCGAATCACCATCAACCCCGTGAATTCGCCCTGCGCCCCCGAATTGGGTTGCAGCGAGACGGCGGCGAAACCGGTGATCTCGCACAGCGCCGCCTCGAGTCCGCTGAATATCTCGTGGTAGCCCGCCGCCTGCTCGACGGGAACGAACGGGTGTAACTGTGAAAACTCCGGCCACGTGATCGGGAGCATCTCGGATGCCGCATTCAGCTTCATCGTGCAGGAGCCGAGCGGAATCATCGACGTGTCGAGGCCGATATCCTTCCGTTCCAGCCTGCGGATGTACCGCATCATGTCCGTTTCAGAGTGATGGGCGTTGAAGACCGGATGACTGAGGAACGTGGACGTCCTCGTGACTGACTCCGGATAGTCCGGACCGAGCGAGTCCCCCGAGAGATCGATCGGCGCGACCCCGACGCCCTGAGCGGCGGCAAACACCGCCACGATCGCTTGCAGGTCGGCGGCGTCAGTCGTTTCGTCGATAGCGACATTCACAGTACCGTCCGTCCGATACCGAAAGTTCATCTTGGACGCGACTGCCATTTGATGAAGCCGCTCGACACTGTCCACCGCCAGCCGCAGCGTGTCGAAGTAGACGTCATTGAGCTGCCGGACACCCACACTGGCGAGGGCGTGTGCCAGCACTCTCGCCCGTTCGTGGATTCGCCGGGCGATCGTCGTCAGCCCCTCGGGCCCGTGGTACACGGCGTAGAACCCGGCCATGCTCGCCAGCAGCGCCTGCGCCGTACAGATGTTCGAGGTGGCCTTGTCGCGCCGGATGTGCTGCTCGCGCGTCTGCAATGCCATGCGGTACGCGCGGTCGCCGTGCGCGTCGATCGACACGCCGACGATGCGGCCGGGAGCCTGCCGCACGTGGTTGGCGAGCGTTGCGAAAAACGCAGCGTGCGGTCCTCCGTAGCCCATCGGGACCCCGAACCGCTGCGACGTACCAAACACGACGTCCGCACCCCATTCGCCAGGAGGTGTCAGGAGCGTGAGGCTGAGGAGGTCGGTGCCCACCGCCACCAGCACGCCCTGCCTTTTCGCGCGGGCGATGAAGTCGCGCAGGTCGTGAACGCGGCCGCCTTCATCCGGCGACTGGACGAGCGCGCCGAAGGTACGGCCGTCGAGCGATGCGGCCTCCAGATCATCAACCACAAGCTCGATTCCCAGCGGCTCGGCACGGCCCATCAGCACGTCGATCGTCTGGGGAAAGCAGGAA
The DNA here is from genome assembly GCA_041485905.1 of Vicinamibacteria bacterium. Taxonomy (GTDB): domain Bacteria; phylum Acidobacteriota; class Vicinamibacteria; order Vicinamibacterales; family CAVVIG01; genus JAHFUI01. Next base: position 6,647 of record JBGPKK010000058.1, on the reverse strand, counting down.
CTCGCGACGAAGAACCGCGGCCGACTGCCGGCCTTCGCGCGATACATCATCGTCATCGCTTCGGCTGCGGCCGTGGCTTCATCGAGCAGCGATGCGTTCGCGATTTCCATCCCGGTCAGATCGCGCACCATCGTCTGGAAATTCAGGAGCGCCTCGAGCCGCCCCTGGGCGATTTCGGCTTGATACGGCGTGTACGGAGTGTACCAGCCGGGATTCTCCAGAACGTTCCGCAGGATGACGCTCGGCGTGACGGCGTTGTGGTAGCCGAGGCCAATAAAGGACTTGAAAATCTGATTGCGCGCGGCGAGCCGGCGGAGATCGCGCAGGTACTGATGCTCACTCTGGCCCCGAGGCAAATTGAGCGGAGAGGTGAGTCGAATGCCTGGGGGAATCGCTTCATCGATCAAGGCGTCGAGCGAGGAGGCGCCGACGACCTGCAGCATCGCGTCGCGCTCGGCCCGGCCGGGACCGATGTGACGGGATTGAAAGAGTTCGGACTGTGCGCCGGATCTCATACGACCCGCGTTCTGGCGGACCTCATACGGTCCGCCCTACTTGACGAGATCCGCGTATTCGGTCGCGTCAAGCAGTGCGCCGGTCTCGGCGGGGTTGGTCAGCCTCACGACGATCAGCCATGTTCCGTGCGGGTCGGCGTTCACAGCCTCCGGCTTGTCTCTGAGCGACCGATTGACGTCCACCACTTCCCCGGACATGGGCGCATACAACTCCGAGACCGCCTTGACCGATTCGATGGTGCCGAACGAATCCCCTTGCTTCAACGCTGCGCCCATCTCCGGCAGCTCGACGTAGACGACATCGCCCAGTTGTTTCTGCGCGTAATCGGTGATGCCCACTTTTCCACGATCGCCCGAGAGATCGACCCATTCGTGGTCTCTCGTGTACTTGAGTCCCGCCGGATACGTCATCGCCGCTCCTTTGTAATCGACGCGAGGCGCCGTTCAAGCCTGCACGCGGTGATAGAACGGCATCGAGACAACGTGGGCACGGGCGGGACGCCCGCGGATATCGACGTCGATCTCCGTGTCCGGCGCCGCACGTTCGGCCGGCACATACGCCATCCCGATCGCCTTCTTCAGAAACGGTGTCTGGGTCCCGCTTGTCACGCGGCCGCACTTCTCGCCGGCGACGACGACGTCGTATCCATGGCGCGCGATTCCGCGGTCGAGCATTTCGAATCCCACCAGCTTTCGGCTGACGCCTTGGGTCTTCTGTTCTCGGAGGGCGTCCTCGCCGTTGAAATTACTCTTCCGCCACCCGACGATCCATCCAAGGTCGGCTTCGAGCGGCGTGACCGTATCGTCGATGTCCTGGCCGTATAAACGCATCGAGGCCTCGAGGCGCAGCGTATCTCGCGCGCCGAGCCCCGCGGGGATTAGCCCCGCCGATTGGCCAGCCGTGAGAATGGCCTGCCAGACGCGGTCGGCCGACTGCGGCGGGACGAACACCTCGAATCCATCCTCACCGGTATAGCCCGTGCGCGACACGGTGGCCCGCACGTTCGCCACCTCGCCGTGCGTGAACCGGTAGTACTTCATTCCCTGCAGATCGATCGCCGTGAGCGACTGCAGCACGTCGAGCGCCGCGGGCCCCTGCACGGCGAGGAGCGCGTACCGCGAGCTGGCGTTCACGGCGACGATGTCACCCAACGTCGCGATCTGAGCCTGGATCCACGCGAAGTCGTTGTCCGTGTTGGCGGCGTTCACGACGAGCAGGAAGTGCTGCGGCGCGAGCCGATACACAAGCACATCATCCAGAAAGGTGCCGCGAGGCGTGAGCAATCCAGAATACTGAGCCTGTAAGACCTGGAGTGCCGATGCGTCGTTTGACGTAATGCGCTGAACGCCGGCCAGCGCGTCCTTGCCGGCAATCTCGATCTCGCCCATGTGGCTCACGTCGAAGAGACCGGCGCGCGTCCGAACGGCCAGGTGCTCGTCCACGATGCCGGAATATTCCAGCGGCATGTCCCATCCGCCAAACGACACCATCTTCGCGCCAGAGGCGCGATGGCGGGAATGGAGCGGCGTTGTCTTGAGGGGAGCGTCGGTGACCGGATCCATGGACAGAGCGGACGCGTGACAGGAACAGGTAACGGTACTATGCGCGTCCAGTGCGGTCAATGATCCGGGGCGGATCGCACGCTCCTCGGCAGTGAGCGTTTCGTGATGGTTGACGCATTGTCACTGACGGCACGTCCGCGGCGCTGCTCCAGCGCGGTCTGGAATTCGGTCTCCCCGTTGATGAAATCGAGCGAGCAGGCGTACTCCTCGATATTCGTGGGCACCGGTTCACCGAGGCGCGCAAAATGCCGGCGGAAGATGGTTTGCTCCACACCTCCGCCGGGCGCTTGGCGAGATCGGCCGTCGGTCGCCGGCGCGCGCGCCAAGCGGCGTTTGAGGCTGGGATAGAGCCTGGTGAGCCGGATCGCGTCGTGAAGCCAGCACACGGGGTCGGCCGTTTCGATGAGCCCGAGCGTGTAAGTCCGGGAGTTGTCACAGAGGATCGAAAGCCGGGCGTCGGCGGCGATGAGCGCCGTGTAGCCGTCGCTGTCGAGGTTGTTCGCGCGCAGCCAGACGCGCGTCGACTCTCTCAGGTTCAATCCCCGCGCTCGTCGAAATTCGTCGGACAGGAGCTGAGGTTCATCGAGCGGTTCCATACCAACCCGCGTGGCCGCCTCATCGACGACGCGCCAGAGTTTCGCGATCCGGCGGTAGAGGCGGAATTCCATGCCGTCTCGCCGCTCGGCGTTGCGCAAGACCGCGCGGTCCACGCTGGCGCCGGTCCGATTTCCCGAGGGCCGCCACCGTGTGTATCGGCCGTCGATACGCATCAAGGCCAGCAGGTACACCTCGTACCGGCTCCGGCGCGTTTCGCGTCCCCCGTGCTTGTGTTCGGAGGCTTCGAGCAGAGCGCGGATGTCGGCCAACCGCTCAACAAAGCATCTCCGGGCCTTGTCGTCGAGATCCCGTACCTGGGCCCAGCGCCGGGTTCTCGCCGACGGTCCGAGGCCGAAGTCGTCGCGTTCGTAGACGTGCGTCAAATCCCGGGGGCTCACCGCGAGCGCTTGCGCGCGAGCGAGGGCATGGGCCACGGACATGAGCTGCGCCAGCCTGCGCAGCAAGCGGTACGTCGAGCCCAGCAATCTGGCTTCGAGGGCGACCTGCTCCTCGCCGGGAAGACCTGGGTCAGCGGTCGTGAACGGGCGGCACATCACCTCGTGCTGAAGCTTGAGAATGAAGTACGAGCGGTTCACCGGCGCGGCGCCGTTCTGCGACGTCACACGCTTCGGGCTCATGCCCGCCAGTTGACGAACGAGCGCCAGCGCATCCAGGCGCTTTTGATTCACGTATCCGCCCCGGGCGATGAACCGCCGGAAACGGGTCGCCTCCTCCCCGCGTGCTCTGGTGCCCCACGCCTGATCGATCGCGCCCGCCAGTGACCGTTCCTGGTAAAAGGTCTCCTTGGCGCATCGAATGACGCGTTCGCCGGATTCGCTTCCGATCACCCCAGCCTCGACGGCCCGGGCCACGGTGGCTCGGATGTTTACCATCGCCTCCGACAGCGCGCGGTGTCCATGGGCGGCCGTGCCGTGCAGGAGCGCGACCTCATCGTCGTCGGTATAAAGCCCCTCCCGGTAGGCTTCAAAGATCTTCCCGACGCCGACCATGCCGAACGGCGCGAGCTCCGCCGCACGAAGCGCGCCCATGCTGGAGGCGCCGAACACGGCGATGCCGTCCTCCAGCGCCAGCAGGATCTCCTTGTGCCAGACGGCCGCGGTGGTTTCGAACAGCCCGTCGATGATGGCGATGACGCGAGGCTTGATCCGACGGACACGAAGGACGTCGCCACAGCAGACCGGGGGCAGATACTGGGCCCGCAGCGTGCGTCGAGCCTCTTCGACGGGCAGCGACGGCCCCAGGAACACCACGATCTCGCCCGCGCGCACGGCGTTACCTGACCTCGCGCATCCCGGGGACGACGACAGCGACGACGGGGACCTCGAGCTCGGGCCTGGTGTGCTCGACCGCGACCACCCGCCTGAAGCCGACGTTGGCAAGCAGTTGCAAGGCCGCCTGAAGATCGTCTTCGAACGTCAAACCCAGCGGCGCTGACCGGCGCTCCCGAAAATCCAGCGTCCCCGGGGATACCTGGTCGTGCGGCGCTGCGTACTTCAGACGCGCGTACAGCGAGGGGAACACGTCGTCGCGGGATCCCGCGATGAACGTCAGCCGGCTCTGCGCGGCTTCGGTGAGTGCCCGCGAGAGGGCAATCTCCGTTGAGAGATGACATCCGGCTCCGGAAGCCGGACTAAGACCGCCGAGCGCCCGCTGGTCCATGATCGTGCAATGGTAGGCGGGAATCCCAACCTCCGAGGTCATGTCCCACATGTGGACAAGGATTCCCCCGCTCGCGAACTGGTCGAGCAGCCGCCGCAGCATGGGCGAGTCGATGGTGTCGCCGTTCACCTGCCGTGCTCTCTGCGCCCGCTGGGAAAGCCGGTCCCAGCGCCACTCACAGTCGCGTTCGACGACCTCAAACAGCGCGTGGCACAGGGCCTCCAGGCGGTGATTGCCGGAAGCCAGGCCCGTGGTGGTGACGAAGAACAAGCCCGCGTCGGGGTGAGGCCGGCTCCAGTTCATATCCACCCACGCGCGAGGGACGAACACTCGCTCGCCGCTGCCAAGGTCGGTTCCCTGGATCCACGCGATTTCCCGGGTCGGTGTGTACGCACGCCAGCGGACACCCGGTGCCAGGTCTTCGGGATCCAGCAGCTCGTGACGCCGACGCGCCGCGCGGTAGGAAGTGACCATGTCCGGCTCGGCCACGCGCTCGGCATGGAACAGCTCGATCGATTCCATGACGGCGGACACCTGCGCCAGTTCCGCAGTGACTCCCTTGCCCTGCGACACAGACAGGCAGCGACTGTTAGGCCGAACGCAGAGCCACACCGGGATGCCGATGCGATCGAGCCCCGTGACGTTCGCGAGTCGCGTGATGCCGAAATGTGGGAACAGAGGACGGACCCAGGCCAGGGTTTCCGCTGGATCGCGGTGGCGGATCGTGCCGCCGAAGTCACGCTTCATCGTACGCGTGACCGCCACGCGCCCGCCCCGGTCATCGACGGCGCCGTATCCCTCGGGCTGGGCTCCACGTCCGCTCATCGCTCTCACTCGGAAGCTCCGGCAGGTTGGAATGCGCGGCGACCGCCGAGGACAGATTACTTCGCTGTGCTACTCCCCTGCCACTCTCTGTCTCGCGCCGCCCTTTATCGATGCACTCTTCTTGGGCTTGAGGTCCTTCACCTTCACCTTGGTCGTCTGCTTCGCACTCTTCTTCATAGACACCTTCGGTTCGTTTACGGTCGTCCCCAGACAGCTAGCAAGAGTCCGCCCTTCTTGTCTTTTGTCAGCGGACGATTCTACTGCCCGGACAAGGGCAGTGCAAGGAAGGCAAAGGGTCTACACCGTCTGGCGACTTGGGATCGAGGATTGAAGACGGCATCGAGTGTGATATCGTCCCGCCGACATCGTTGCCGGCCAGCGCCAGGGTGGTGCTGCTCCGTCAGCTTGCACAGGAGGTTTGCGATGGCCAAGCAGAAGGAGAAGGCTGGTGCCAAGGGCAAGGCGCGTGAGAAGAAGCTCTCCGTCAAGAAACAGTCGATCAAGGACCTGGATGCGTCGAAAGGGAAGGATGTCAAAGGCGGCAGCATGAGCATCCGGCGTGTCTCGAGCACTTAAAGCCACTTTCTAAAGCAAGGTCAGGCCGAATCGGGAGACGTGTGGCATGTCTGCGCCCAGCGTGCTTCTGATCGCGATGCCATGGCACGCGCTGAGCCTGCCGTCCATCCAGTTGGGCCTCCTCCAGAGCGTCCTCGATCAAGCGGGTATCCAGACCGAAGTGGCCACGCTCGGGCTCGCCTTCCTGGAATATTGCTGCGCCGAGACAACTGGACTCCCGAGCGGATCGCGGATCAGCGTCGCCGACTACGATGCCGTCGTCAGCCAAGGCGACAGTATCGGACTGGGAGACTGGATCTTCTCCGTTCCACCCTTCCGTGACGCTCCCGAGCCCGATACTGAGTACCTTGCCTTCCTCAAGACGCGGGAGGTTCCCGACAGACTTGTTCAGGCGGCGCTGACGATGCGTCGTCTGGTCCCGGCGTTCCTTGAGCGCATGGGGGACGAAGTCCGTAACATCGGCCCAAGGGTCGTCGGCTTCACGTCGACCTTCAGCCAAAACGTCCCCTCCCTCGTCCTTGCAAGAATCCTCAAGCGTCGCGACTCCTCGCTCTCCATCATCTTCGGCGGGGCCAACTGCGATGGCCCGATGGGCGCGGCCCTTCACCGGGCATTTCCGTGGGTGGACGTCGTCGTCCGCGGGGAAGCCGAGCGAATCCTCCCCGACCTCGTGCGGGACCTTCTCGCGGGCGGGACCGTGCGTCCTCAGCCCGGGCTCTGTTTCCGGGAGGGCGGACGGTCGGTGACGGTCCCCCAGGCCGGTGCCGCCGAGGTCGTGATGGACGAGATCCCGACGCCCACGTTCGACGAGTACTTCGAGCGGCTGGCGCGGACTAGCTTTGTCGCCGAGCTTGAGCGGGAGGTGGCCCTCGTATACGAGACCGCGCGAGG
>JBGPKK010000057.1:0-25284 GCA_041485905.1 Vicinamibacteria bacterium | reverse complement strand
GCTCGACTGGATGGCCGTCGAAGCGAACGTCGAGTTCGCGCGTCCGATAGACCTGTCGGTCGACCGCGACGGCCGGCTGCCAACCATCGCGCTCGTGCCCGAGCGCGGGTCGTGGCAATCGTGGCGGCTGCACCACGGACCCGAGCTCCTCGTGATTCGCGGGGTGCAGCTGGTCACGCTGCTGCTGGCCATCGTCGTGGCGCTGAAGCGTCCCCGCGATGCGCGCGCGCTGGTGGGCGCCGCGTTTCTCGCGACCATCGGGATCTTCTCGGTCGCCCTTCCGTTTCGGTTCGCGTCGACATGGCGCGCGCTGCCTGCCGCGGTCAGCTGGCTGCTGTGGATCCCGTTTCTCAGCAGCGTGGCGCTGGCCGGCTGGGGATTTTCCTTTTTCGAGATCTTTCCGCACGTGCGCTTTCGCAGTCGACTCCTGTGGTCCCTCGTCTGGCTGCCGCTCGTCCCCGGCCTCGTCGGACACGCCATCTACGGCTACTACATGATTGTCCTCGGCCGCCTGCCGCCGCCCCTTCCGCCGTGGTCGGTGAGCCTGCTTGCGGTCAGCGTCGCGTACATCGTCGGAGGGCTCGCGGTTCTGGTGCGCAACTATTGGCAGCTGACGGACCTCAACGAACGGCGGCGCGCGCGTGTGTTGATGGTGGGGTCGGTCATCGGCGGTCTGGCGGGAATGCCCGTGGTCGTGATGCACTGGCGCGCGTCGACGAACACCCTCGATCAGTCATTTCTCGCGTCGCCCTTTGCGACAGCCGGCACGTTCCTGTTTCTGGTGCTCCCCCTGTCGTTTGTCTACGCCATCCTCCGCCATCGATTGTTCGATGTTCGTCTGATGATCCGTCAGGGGCTGCGCTACGCGGTGGCGCGGCGCGCGCTGCTCGCGGTGGTGCCGCTTCTGCTGGTCGTATTCAGCATCGATCTGGTGGCGCACAGCAGCGAACCGGTGGGCGCGGTGCTGCGCAATCGACTATGGCTCTACGCGGGAGTCGCCGGCCTTGCGATCGTCGCGCGCTTCCGGCGTCAGACGTGGCTCGACGCGCTCGATCGCCGATTCTTTCGCGAACGGTACAACGTGCAGCGCCTTCTGCGTGGGGTGGCCGAGGACGTCCGCCAGGCGGCCGGCCTCGAACCGGCGGCGCCGATGGTCGTGTCGCGCATCGACCAGGCGCTGCACCCGACGTTTGTCGCGTTGCTGATCAATGACGCCGGCATGTACCGTACGGTCGCAGCGTCACGAGAGGACGCGGTTCCGGCGCTCGACCCGGCGAACAAGATGCTGGCGCTGGCGCGGCTGCTGGGGAAGCCGCTGGAGATTGTCGGGTCTGACACCGAATGGCTCGCGCGAAAAATGCCGATCGGAGACATTCACGCGTTGCACGGCGCGGAGATCGAGCTCGTGGTCCCGATTGCCGGCGCGGACGCCGGGCTCGAGGCGCTGCTCGTCCTCGGGCCGAAGCGCTCGGAGGAACCGTACACCGAGGACGATGGCGAGCTGTTGATGGCGATCGCGGAAGCCGTCGCAATGAGGTTTGCCGTAGCGGCTCCGTCGGCGGTCGAGGGTTTTGAAGAATGCCCGACCTGCGGCGGCTGCTACGAACCGGGGACCGGCCGCTGCCGGACAGACGAAGCAGCGCTCGTGCCGGTCGCCGCGCCACGGGTCCTTGGTGGGCGGTATCACCTCGAGCGCCGATTAGGCCGCGGCGGCATGGGCACGGTGTACGCCGCCTTCGACACGTTACTCGATCGACGGGTGGCCGCCAAGATCGTCCGCGCCGAGCTCATCGGACTGCCCGGAGCGGTCGAACGTTTTCAACGGGAAGCGCGGGTTGCCGCCGGCTTTTCCCATACCAACGTCGTCACCGTGCACGACTTTGGCGTGGCGGGCGCGCACGCGTTTCTCGTGATGGAGCTCCTCAACGGCCGCACGCTGCGCGAGACGCTGCGGGCCCAACAGCGGCTCGATCCGCAGCGCGCGCTCGCCGTCGTGCGAGACGTCACCGCCGCCGTCGAGGCGGCGCATCGCCGCCGGCTAGTGCACCGCGATTTGAAACCGGAGAACATCTGCCTCGTCACTCAGGGCTCGCGCGAAACCGCAAAGGTTCTCGACTTCGGCATCGCCAAGTTTCTCGCGGGAGTCGACGGCGATCCGTTGACAACCTTTGCCTCAGGCGGCGGGCTGGTGGGTACACCGTTATATATGGCGCCCGAGCAGATTCGCGGCGAGAGTCCCGAGCCGAGCTGGGACGTCTGGGCGCTGGCCGTCATCGCGTTCGAGATGTTGACCGGATCGCATCCTTTCGCGGCCGCAGGCAACGGCCTGCTCGGCGGGGTTCCCGACTCTTCTGACAATCCGACAGCGTCTCGGCAGTTCTTCTCGCGGGCGCTGGCGATCGATCGCGCGGCTCGGCCGCAATCGGCCGCCGAATTTCTCGACGGTTTTGAGCGGAGCCTGGATGGCTAACGAGGGATTCCCAGCGCCGGGCGCGGGACGGTTCGCCACCACGCGCTGGAGCCTCGTTCTGGCGGCGGGGGCGCAGACCGACGAAGACTCGGCAGGCGCCCTATCGAGCCTGTGCGAGCTGTACTGGTATCCGGTCTACGCGTTCATTCGCCGGCAGGGCAACAGCGCCACCGAATCGGCCGATCTCGCGCAGGAGTTCTTCCTGCGGGTGCTGGAGAAAAAGTACTTTCACGCGGCCGACCCGGCGCGCGGCCGTTTCCGCGCGTTCCTCTGCGCGTCGGTGCGCCATTTCCTGTCGAATGAGCGCGACCGGGCGCGCACATTGAAGCGGGGAGGCGGCCGGCCGCCGATCTCGCTCGATGTCGACACAGCCGAAGGCCGGTATCAGCTCGAGCCGCACGATGATGTGACGCCCGAGACGTTGTTCGATCGCCGGTGGGCGCTCATCCTCCTCGATCGCGCGCTGACCCGCGTCCGCCACGATTACGCCGCCGCGCAGAAGGGCGAGCTGTTCGATCGTCTCAAGGGATTTCTGACCGGCGACACCACCGGCGTCCCCTACAGCGAAGTCGCGGCGGCGATGAGCATGAGCGAGGGCGCGATTAAGGTCGCCGTGCATCGCCTGCGGGCCCACTTCCGCGACGCGCTCGTTGAGCAGATCGCCGAAACCGTCTCGGACCCCGCCGACATTCCCGGTGAAATCAACTATCTGATGAACGCCGTTTCATGACCGTCCGTAACGCCTCGCTGTGCCCCCAGTGCGGCCGCCGGCGCACGGCCGATCCCGCATCGCACGGCCTGTGCCCCGCGTGTCTCCTCGCAACGGCGGCGGCGATGGAAGATCGAGGCTGCCCGTATGAGGTGTTGGCGCCCATCGAGCAGGACACACAAGGCGTCACCTATCTGGCGCAGCGGAAAAAGACTCCCGACCCCTTTTTCGTGGCGCTCAAAATCGTCGAGGTTGGCGACGGGTCGGCGATTTTGTCGCGGTTCCGGGCCTTGAAGCCCGCGCTCGCGCGCCTGCAACATCCCGGCGCGGGCAAGGTCGTCGATGCCGGCTCGACCTCCGACGGCTCGGTGTACATCGCCAGCCAATACGTCGCCGGCTCTCCGCTGTCCGGGATGTTGTCGCGTCACACGCTGCAGCGCGGTGATCGCGCGGAGATCGCCAGGCAGATCACCGAGGCGGTCGGCGCCGCCCAGGCTGCCGGTGTCGCGCACCTCCGGCTCGACGCGTCGATGGTCAAGGTCTCTGTGGCCGGCGGACTTCGCGCGTCGGTGATCGGCTTCGGCCTGAGCGCGATCCTCGACGGTCGCCTCGGCGGGCCGGACGTGGACGCATCTGCGCTGGACGATCTCCTTCGGCGCCTGGATCTATAACCCCTCGCGTGTCAGGACGTGGGTGTTTGTTTTACACTTGCGGCATGCTTGGCCGTGTGCAGGCGTCTATGTTCGTCACTCTGCTGGTGGCCGGCGCGTCACTGCTGGTTGCGCAGCAGCCAGCAACCGCGCCGCACAAGGGCGGCAACCCTGAAGCGGCCAAGATCAAGAATCCCGTTACCTCGACGCCCGAGTCTCTCTCGGCGGGCAAACGCGCCTATACCCAGTTGTGCGCCAACTGTCACGGGGCCTCCGGCAAGGGCGACGGCAGCGGCGCCTCCGCCGGTGCGCAGCCGGCCGACCTGACCGATGCGGTCTGGGACTACGGGTCGAGCGACGGCGAGATCTACGGCGTGATCCATGACGGCACGTCGGCCGACATGGGCAGCTACGCCGAGCGATTGAAAGAGACCGACATCTGGAATGTGGTGAACTTCATCCGAACCCTCGCGCGAGTCCAGAAGTAAGGATCAAGCCCGCATGAGACACGACTGGACGATCGCCGACATCGACGAGGTGTATCGCACGCCGCTTCTAAGCCTGATCTTTCGCGCGCAGCAGGTCGCGCGCGAATTTCACCAGCCCGATCAGGTGCAGACGTGCCGGCTGGTGTCAATCAAGACGGGCGGCTGCCCGGAAGACTGCGCCTATTGTCCGCAGAGCGCGCACTACGACGCCCCGGTGGATCGTCAGGGACTGATGGACGTCGACGAGGTCGTGGCGCGCGCGCGGCGCGCGGCCGGCGAAGGCGTGACGCGGCTGTGCATGGGCGCCGCGTGGCGCGATGCGCCGGAGGGTCCCGAGTTCGACACCGTGCTGCGGATGGTGCGCGGCGTGGCGGATCTGGGCCTCGAGGTCTGCTGCACGCTCGGCATGCTCACCGACAGCCAGGCGCGTCGGCTCAAAGAGGCGGGACTCACCGCCTACAATCACAACCTCGACACGTCGCCGGAGTTTTACGGCCAGATCATTACGACGCGCGTCTACGATGAACGGCTCCGCACGCTCGGCGCCGTGCGCCGTGCCGGCATCTCGGTCTGCTGCGGCGGTATTGTCGGCCTCGGCGAGTCGGAAGGGGATCGGATTCGACTGCTTCAGCAACTGGCGACACAGCAACCGCATCCCGAGAGCGTGCCGATCAATCTGCTGGTGCGCGTGACGGGGACGCCGCTCGCCGAGGTGCCCCCGCTCGATCCGCTGGTGCTCGTGCGGATGCTGGCGACGGCGCGCATCCTGATGCCCACATCCATGGTTCGACTTGCGGCCGGGCGCGATCAGTTGACGCGCGAAGCCGTCGTCTTGTGCTTCATGGCGGGCGCCAATTCGATTTTCGTCGGCGACAAGCTCCTCACGACGCCCAATCCCTCGCCCGACCAGGACGCGTCCCTCTTGAGCGCGCTCGGCCTCACGCCGATGGCCGCGCAGCCTGCGCGATCTCAGGTCTGAACCTCTCCGGACAGTCCCCCGCCCCACCCCGAAGGCGCGAACGGCCCGGCGTCGAAACAGGCCAACTTTGGCACTTTACAGTTTGACAAAGAAAAACGTTGTGACCTAGCCCAGCCGTGATGTACAAAGGGCCGCTCAAATGGGTCCAATAAGTCGTACGTCGACGGACTTCAGCAGCCTCTTGGGACATGCATGGCTGAAGATGTCCCCGGTTTATCGTCGGGCACGCAAACTGGACACATAGGGCGGGAGAAAACGATGAGACTGAATTTCACCTCCGCGCGATGGTCGAGCCTGACCGCGCTTGTTGTTCTGGCGTTCCTCGTGCTCTTTGCGCAGTCAAGGGGACAGGCGCAAGCCTCGGGTCCTTTACCCTACTCCAACGGCTTTCTCGTCACCGGCAACTACGTCGTGGGCGGTGTCGACGTGGACTCGTCGCTCGCGGTGAATGGCTTCCGGTCCGGCACAATCCCGATGAGCGGCGTGCCGGCCAACGCAGACATCCTCGCGGCATATTTGTATTGGGAGACGATCGATTTTCCCGGATCCCCCAATCTGAATCCGCAAACCACGCCCGTCAAATTCAGAGGTCAACCCGTCATTGCTGCCAACAACACCAGGGTAGTGAGAGCGAAGTCGAAGCCGTCGGTTGGTGCGTCATGCTATGCCAGCGGATCATCGTTGACGCTGACGATGTTCCGCGCCGATGTGCTCCACCTGTTGCAATTGAACCCGAACGTCAAGAAGCCTGAAAGCCGTCTGGTCAACGACGCGGACCTGCAAGCCAACGGTTTCGCGCTGAACACCGTGACGCTGCCGGAAAGTGGATTCGGGAACGACCCTCCGCAAAGCGCGGGTGCCAGCCTGTTCGTGGTCTACCGGGATCCGGCGGAACCGTTGAGAAAGATCGTCGTCCATGACGGCGTCAACGTCCAGCCTCAGGGCGCGACGACTACGCAGACCCTCCAGGGGTTCTACAAGTCAGCTGCCACTCCATCCGCCAAACTCACGTACATCGTCGGAACCGGTGCGAAGAATCCGAACGAGCAACTTTTCTTCAACGGGTTACTCATTCCCGCAACGAATCCTTTTCCGGATAGTAAAAGTTCCTCCGACCGTGGATGGGCGAATCCGACCTTCGACGTGAGCTCGTTGATGTCCAAGGTCACGAATCAACTGGACTACGGAGAAACGGCCACAACGACACTCAGCCATACGAAGAGCACGCCATACGAATGCCCGACGTTGGCGGCGATCATCTTCAGCACGGCGGTCATGGACATCGACCATGACGGCCTCCCCGACGGACTGGAGGACGCCGCGGCAGGCCTCAAAGATCCGGATGGCGTAGCTCTTCCGAATCTCTATGCCATGGGCGCACGCTCGTCGCAGAACGATATCATCGTCGAACTCAATGCCATGAAGGCTCCCGCTGGAACGACCTACGGCTCATTAGCCGCTCCCTTCGATTCCACGGTCGATCATGTGACGGACTCGAAGGGACACAATCACATGCCGACGCCCGAAGTCCTGAAGACGCTGGGCGAGACGTTCCTCGCCAATGGGATACATGCGCACTTCGATGTCGGCCCCCTCAGCTCCTATCACGCCCTCACCCCGTATCCTGGCTACGTAGGCGTGAACCCATATGCATCGCTCGAGGCCGATCCGTATCTCGTCCAGGGGACTGACGCTCGCGGCGGCGAGGCGATTACGGAAGTGAAGTGCGTTCCGGACCCACTCGCCGATGCGACGCACCCGCCCCGATGGACGTGCCAGTTCCCCGATTATCCCGGCACGCTCGGCTGGATGCTCGGCTTTCAACACTATCGGAACCAGCACGTCGACGACAACGGCACGGAGCTCCCGACCAGCGTGAGGAAGACTTGTATCGCGAATGGAACCTGCCCCCGCATACGGTTCGATTCGAAGCGCAACGGCCTCGTCCACTACGTGTTGTATGCCCACGCGCGCGCCAAGGCCAAGTCCGCTGATCCGATTTCGCCGAACTTCCACGTTCCGAGCAGCACATCAGGCATCGCCCACCAGCCCGGCAGCAACGTCATGGTCACGCTCGGCCTCTGGGACAAGGACAACTTCGTCGCGAAGCCCTACTTTCAAGCGGCGACCACATTGCACGAGCTCGGCCACAACCTGTATCTCTGGCACGGCGGAGCGCCGCCCACGTGGGGCCGTAGAGTCGGCAACACCATCGTACCCACGTATGTCCCGCCGAACTGCGGGCCGTTCAATCCGAGCGTGATGAATTACCTGTTTCAGGCGCACGGGCTGTTCAAAGACAGCAGCAGCGATCCCCAGGTGGATTTTTCGGGCCCGGTCTTCGCGGGCGTCAGCGTCGATGAGACAGCCGTAGGCGACCGGTCGTCCACTCCGGTGCCACCCTACCGGCTTTCGTGGTTTGCGCCTCTCGTGTCAGGCACGCCCGCGTTCGCGGCGGGAATCCCCGCCGCGACGAAATTCTGTACCGCTGCGCAGACGAAGTTGAACGCCGGCATCAATGACGTTGCCACCTCCCTCGTCGTCGCCTCAGCGGCGGGCTTTCCCACGACGGGAACGTTTGGGATCCAGATCGATTCCGAGATCCTGAGGGTCTCTGGCGTAACGGGAACGACATTTACTGTGACGCGCACGGCCCACGTCGCGCATTCAATCGGTGCGACGGTGACGTATGCGCCTTTGACGGATTTGACGAAGATGTTTCGCTTCGACGCCGCAAGCGTGTTCGACACGACGAACTGGAGCGCGGGCGGCCCCGCTTCGCCGTTCCAGGACGTGAACTTCGACGGCGCCCTCTACGGCGGCGCGGCTCCCCTTCGCGGCTTCGACGACTGGAGCAACCTCCGCCTCGACCAGATCGGCGCCGGCCGAAATATCGCGATATTGTCCCAGGGCGACGCGTTGGCCGAGGGCGATGCGTTGGCTGAGGGCGATGCGTTGGCCGAGGGCGATGCGTTGGCCGAGGGCGACGCGTTGGCTGAGGGCGATGCGTTGGCTGAGGGCGATGCGTTGGCCGAGGGCGACGCGTTGGCTGAGGGCGATGCGTTAGCCGAGGGCGATGCGTTAGCCGAGGGCATAAACCTCGAAGTCGTGCTGGCTTCGGGAGGTGCTCCCCCGAATGGATTCACGGCGTGCGTGATCGGCGTCGGCCCCTGCACAGGGTCGCCGTTTCACAGGACTAGCCTGACGTGGACCGCACCCAGTTCGGTCACTCCCTCGCAGTACATCGTCAATCGCGTGGGCGCGGTCGCGCCCATTATCAGTGTGCTAACGCCACCGACAACGCCGGTAGTCGATCTCACAGAGCTTCCGAACGGCGTCGCGTTTACGTATTCCGTCACGGCGGACTATGGCCCCAAGGGATCGAGC
The DNA here is from genome assembly GCA_041485905.1 of Vicinamibacteria bacterium. GTDB lineage: Bacteria > Acidobacteriota > Vicinamibacteria > Vicinamibacterales > CAVVIG01 > JAHFUI01. Next base: position 16,601 of record JBGPKK010000057.1, on the reverse strand, counting down.
GTTGCGCTCGCGAGCATCACGGCCGTGAACGACGCGCCGGTGGCGAAGCCCGACAGCTACAGCGCCAACGAAGACACACCGGTGACGGGCAACGTGCTGGACAATGACACCGACGACGACAGCGCCCACGCTGGGCTGAGGGCCAAGCTGGTGAGCGGACCGTCGCATGCCAAGAGCTTCACGCTGAACGCGGATGGTTCGTTCAGCTACGCGCCGAACGACGATTTCGAGTCATCGCCGACTGACAGTTTCACGTACACGGCGAACGACGGGACGTGGACCGATGCCTCGACCCCGATGAGTCCGGATTCGGGCCTGGCAACGGTCACGATCACGGTCGTCTCTCGCCATACGATCACGACCGTCTCATCATCGACAAATCCGTCGGTGTACGGTCAGGCCGTCACGTTTACGGCGATGGTCGCGCCCGTCTCGCCGTCATTGGGGACGCCGACCGGAACTGTAACCTTCAAGGACGGCACGACGATCCTCGGGCCCCCACGAACTCTCGTTGACGGTCAGGCCACGTTCGACACGTCGTCGTTGGCGACGCTGCTGAACGCTGGGATCCATTCGATCACCGCGGTGTATTGCGGCATCACCACAACGTTCTGTGCGCCTGACACGCACTTCTATGGCAGCACGTCGGCGCCGTTCACTCACACGATCAACAAGGCGAACGCCAACATCACGGTGGCGCCATACAACGTGACCTACGACGGCAACCCCCATACGGCGACCGGTTCCGCTACCGGCGTGGAGGCGGCCCCGGCGAATCTGACGAGCCTGCTGCAACTGGTGGGAACGACACACACTAATGCGGGCGATTATCCGATCGATACGTGGGCGTTTGCCGGCAACACCAACTACAACGCGACAGACGGCACGGTGCATGACGTGATCGCCAAGGCGGCGGTGACGGCGACGGCGGGGAGCGGGTCGGCCATCTATGACGGGAGCACAAAATCGCCCTCAGCCTGTGCGGTCACGGGCGCCTACACGGGTGATCTGAGCTGCACCAACAACCCGGCGTTCGTGGGCCCAGGCGCGGGCCCGACGGTCATCACACCGGTGGTGAGCGGCACCGGACTCGACAACTTCGCCATCACAGCGGTGACCGGGTCGTTCATGATCAGCCCCGCGGCGTCGACGACGACGTTCGGCGCGGCGCCGACGCCGACCTATCCCGGCGAGAACTTCACAGTGAGTGCGTCGAACAACTCGGGCGGCGCGATCACGTACAGCCAGGTGAGCGGGCCCTGCACGCTGGTGGATGCCAGCGCGGGCACGTTCAGTCCGACCGGGACCGGCAGCTGCGTAGTGCGAGCCGATAGCGCGGTGACCGCCAATTACCTGGCGAGCTCGGCGCAGCAGACAATCACCATCAGCGCCAGCGCCAGTGCCCCGCCCATTCTGTGGGTTGGGAATGATACCCAAGGTCCGGTCCAGCAGTTCGGGCGCGACGGAACGTTGATCGGTCCGTGGGGAGCGTCCGGCGCCACGGGATCGGCTCTCGACGGCGCAGGCCATGTGTACACAGTTGTTCCGGGCGGTTCAGAGAGCGTCATCACGAAGTATGACGCGGAGCAAAACGTCGTCGGCACGATCAACTTCAACACGGGCATTGAGAACGGCAACAGCTTGCCAAGCTGGATTGAAGACATGGCGTACGGCGGTAACGACACGCTCTGGATTTCCGGCTACAACGGAATCGTGTACCACATCGATTCAAACGGGACGATTCTCTCCTACTTCGACACAAGGTTCACGTTCACGGGGATCGCGACGGACGGGACTTACCTGTACACGACCGAGGGATTCTCGGGTGCGGGTATCATCCATCGGTGGAAGTTGGATGGGACCTCGCTGGGACCGTTGTTCGACACGGGAGTGACCCTAGGCCTCGGCGGGTTGGGCTTCGACGCGAGCGACGGCACGCTGTGGGTGGGGACGTTCGGGAAGATTTACCACTTCTCGCTCGACGGGACGCTGCTGGGCTCCTTCACGACGCCATCCGAAGCCTTCCATGACGGGCTGGAGGTCGGTGCCCCCTGAGGCGTCATAAATAAAGAACACAGGCCGGGGCTGGATCCCAGCCCCGCATGACCCTACCGCCCGGCGCGGCGGCGGACTTCTGACAGGAGCGGGTCTTCGCTGGGTTTGCCGCGGATGTCGAGATACGCACGGTACGAGTCGGCAGACCCCGGGTTCTTTAATCCTTCACGGACGAGACCCTGGTGGTAGTAGACGATCGGGAAATGGCCGTACGTGGGCTCCTCGTCCACGAGCAACGCCAGCGCCTCCCCCCGACGCGTGATGCAGCGGTCGAACTCGGAATCGGCTTGCGGAAACGCGCCACACGGTGACGTCAGATCAGGAGAAACCATGCTGCGCATCAAGGTCAGGGCGATGTTCGCAAGAAGGTCGAGGCGGGCCGCGCTTGTTGTCCTGGCGTTCCTCTTGCTCTTTGCGCAGCCTGGGCAGGCGCACCACGACGACCACTCAGACGCCTTGCCGTTCTCCAACAGCTACCTCGTCACCGGCAACTACGTCGTGGGCGGTGTCAACGTGCAGGGCCGCAGCACGAATGGCTTCTCGACTGGCACGATCCATATGGCAGGCGTGCCTGCCAACGCAGACATCCTCGCCGCATATTTGTACTGGGAGACGATCGATCTCCCTGGATCCGCCGATCTGGATCCGCAACGCACCCCCGTAACGTTCCGAGGTCAACCCGTCATTGATGCCAAGCACGTTAGGGTTGTGAAGGCGAGTTCGGTGCCGATCATCGGCTCGGCCTGCTACAGTTCCGGAACGTCGTTGACGCTGACAATGTTCCGCGCCGATGTGCTCCGGCTCTTGCAATTGGACCCGAGCGTCAAGAAGACTGAGAGGCGTCTGGTCAACGACGCGGACTTGCAAGCCAACGGTTTCGAGTTGAACAAGGTGACGCTGCCCGAAGCGGGCACCGGGAACATTCCTCCGCAGAGCGCGGGCGCCAGCCTGTTCGTGGTCTACCGGGATCCGACGCAACCGTTGAGAAAGATCGTCGTCTACGACGGCGTCTACATCCAGCCTTCGCTGAACGTGGCGATGAAGCTGACCCTCCGGGGGTTCTACAAGTCGTCTGCCAATAGATCCGCCCAGATGACGCACATCGTAGCGGGCGGGCAGAAGAATACGCGCGAACGAATGTTCTTCAACGATTCGGAAGAGTCCGACGACCGCGGCACGCAAATCGCGACCGATCCGTTTCCCAGCGCCCAGACCTCTTCGGACCGGGCGTGGGCGAGTCCGACGATCAACGTGAGCTCTTTGATGCACTCCGGAAACGATTCTGATGACGATGACGGCTTCGGTGAAACTGCCACGACGACGGTCGACCATTCGGGTGGGGGCGCGTACGATTGCTTGACGTGGGCAGCGGTCATCTTCAGTACCGCGGTCGCGGACGTCGACCATGACGGCATCCCGGACGGACTTGAGAACTACGCCGCCCGCGGAGGCCTCAAGGATCCGAATGGCGGGCGTCTTCCGAACCTGTATGCCATGGGCGCGAGAACGTCGCAAAAAGATATCTTCGTCGAAGTCAATGCCATGTGGGCTCCCGCTGGAACGAGCTACGGGTCACCCGCCGCTCCATTCAATTCCACGGTCAATCAGGTGACGGACCTGAACGGACACAATCACCTGCCGACGCCGGAAGTCCTGAAGATGCTGGGCGAAAGGTACCTCGCTAATGGGACCACGGCGCATTTCGATGTCGGCGACCTCGCAACTTACCATGCCCTCACGCCTTATCCTGGCTATGTGGGCCTCAGCCCCTACGCGTCCACCGATGCCGATGCGTACCTCGTCCCGTCGGCGTATGCCCGCGGCGGGGAGGTTATCAAGGAAAAGAAGTGCGTCGCGGACACGCAGAGCCCGCCACGGTGGAACTGCCAGTTCCCAGATTTTCCGGGCACGGTTGGTTGGATGCTCGGCTTTCAGCACTATCGGGATCAGCCGGTCGCCGCCGATGGCACAGAGCTCTCAAGGGCAGTCACGCTACGGTGTCTCAAGGGAGCCGACGGCATATACGGCACACCCGACGATGGAATCTGCCCAGGGGAAACCACTCACTTCCGAACACGATTCGATCCGAGCCGCGACGGTCTCTTCCATCACGTGTTGTACGCCCACGCACGCGCCAAGCCAAAATCCCTCCCGTGTCTGGATTCGACTGGTACGCCTAAGCAGTACGTCAATGGTGCCTGTAACCCGCCCCTGGCACCTAACCCTAGCTTCCACGATTCTGACTTACACGTTCCTTCGAGCTCATCGGGCATCGCGCACCTGCCGGGCAACAGCGTTCTGGTCACGCTCGGTCTCTGGGACACGGTCAGGTTCGTGGGGACGCCCTTCATTCAAGCCTCGACAACGCTGCACGAGCTCGGGCACAACGTGGACCTCTGGCATGGCGGAATGCAGCCCACGTGGGGCCATCTGAGCGGCACTGTGCGCATACCAACGTATGTCGAGCCGAACTGCAAACCGAACTATCTAAGCGTGATGAGTTACCTGTTTCAGGCGCACGGGCTGTTCGACAACAGCCATGTGCCCCAGCTGGATTACTCCTCGCGCGACGACTTTATCAACGGAAACGTCGATGAGACGTCCCCCCTGAGCGACGGGTCGCTGGCCACGCCGCTACCCTACCGGGCTGCGTGGTTCGCGCCTCTCGTGCCAGGTACGCTCGGTTTCGCGCTGGGAACCCCGGCGGCCACGAAATTCTGTAACGGCTTGCCTTTCGGGAGTCATCCTCCGCCGGTTTCTATGGGCCGCATCGACGCCACCACCGTCTTAGACCTGATCGACTGGAACGCGGACGGCGCCCTGAATGTGGCGTCCTCCCAGGACGTGAACTTGGACGGCGCCTTCAGCGGCGCCGCGACAGGAACACTGCCACTTCGGGGTTTTAACGACTGGGCCAACCTCCGCCTTGACCAGGCCGGCGGCGGGCGAAATATCGCGATATTGTCCCAGGGCGATGCCTTGGCGGAGGGCGATGCGTTGGCGGAGGGCGATGCGTTGGCGGAGGGCGATGCCTTGGCCGAGGGTGACGCCTTGGCCGAGGGCGACGCCTTGGCCGAGGGCGATGCGTTGGCCGAGGGCGACGCGTTGGCGGAGGGCGACGCGTTGGCGGAGGGCGATGCCTTGGCCGAGGGCATAGACCTCGAGGGCGCGCTGGCTTCGGGAGTTTTTCCCAACGACCTGAAAGCGTGCGTACTGGGCCAGACTTGCACAGGGGCACCGTCGCCGTTGCATAGGACCTTTCTCGAGTGGAAGGCGACCAATGCGGGTACCCCCTTGCATTTCCTCGTCTATCGCGTGACGGGCAACACAGTCACGCCCACCAGTACGCCCGTGCTGGTGGGAACGACGCCGGACGGCTCGACGATGACCCTGGTCGATTCCGAAGAGCTCCCGAACGGCGTCGAGTTTACGTATTTCGTCAGGGCGGATTTTGGCGGTGGGACACAGAGTCTCGCGTCGAACTTGGCGACCATCAGCGCCGTCAACGACGCGCCAATGGCGCTCGCGGAAAGCTTATTCACCTACGAAGACACATCGGCGACAGGCAATGTGCTGAGTAACGACACCGACGACGACACGAGCATCGATGCCGGCACCTTCGCTCCGCTCAGGGCGGTCCTCGTGAGCGGGCCGTCGACCGGTACGTTGAAGTCGCATGACATCGTCCTGCACCCGGGCGATACCTTCGATGGTTCATTCACATTCTCGCCCACTTCGGACTTCGAAGGAGGACCTGTCAACTTCACATACACAGCGAATGACGGGAAGTGGATCCGTGACCCGAGCGTGAACATGAGCGATCCCTCCAACGAAGCGACGGTCACGATCACGGCAGTCTTCTCTCGTCATACGACGACCAGCATCGTCTCGTCGCCGAATCCCTCGGTCTACGGAGATTCAGTCACGTTCACCGCGACTGTCGCCGCGGTCTCGCCCGACGTCGCGGCTCAATTCGGCAAGCCGACTGGAACTGTGATCTTCAAGGACACGTTCAATGGAGTCGAGACGACGCTGGGGACCGGAACGCTCGCTCTCGTCGGCGGGCAGTCCGCAGGCACGTTCAACACCCCGTCGTCGTTGGCCACGCTCCTGAATGCCGGGGACCATTTCATCACCGCCCTGTACTGTGGGAGCCCCGCAGCGTACTGCGGTGCTAACTACTATGGCAGCACGTCGGCGCCATTTACTCACACAATTCAAAAGAAGCACCTGACGGTGACCGCCGACGACAAGAGCAAGACCTACGACGGCGCCGTGTTCTCGCCGTTCACGGCAACGCTGAGCGGCTTTGTGAACAGCGAAACAGATGGCGGGTTGCGCGAATCCGGCGCGCTGTTGGGCGCGGCGGCGTTCACCGGCACGGCGACCACGGCGATTAATGCCGGTAGCTACACGATTACGCCGACGGCCGGCACCCTCGCCGCGACCAACTACGACTTCACGACGTTCAACAACGGGACGGTGACGATCAACAAGGCGAACGCCAACATCACGATGGCGCCATACAACGTGACCTACGACGGCAACCCCCATACGGCGACCGGGACGGCGATTGGGGTGAACAGTGAAGATCTGTCGAGCCTGCTGAATCTCAGCGGGACGACGCACACCGACGCGGGCGACTACCCGAACGATCCCTGGATCTTCGCCGGGAACGGCAACTACAAGAGCGCGAGTGACACGGTTCACGATCACATTGAAGCCAGCGTCCCTGTGACCGTTGGCGTCGCGAACACTGGTAACTGCTACCCATTCATGTGTAATGACAGTGGAGCTGCTATAGGTCCATCGATCCACTATCAGCAGGTCTATGCTGCAAGCGCCTTCAGCGGAGCAACCACAATCAACTCCGTAACGTTCTTCAGGGTACTCGCAGCCCAGTTCGGGGGAACGACGACAGTGCTTTCCGGAAACTATCAGGTGTCCCTGTCGACAACGACAAGGGCAGTCCACGGACTGAGCACCAATCTTGACTCCAACATAGGCGGCGACAACACAGTGATTTTCAATGGAAGCCTGGGGGGAGTCTCCGCCACTCCGTCGTTTACAATTACTGGCTCCGTGCCGTTTGTCTACAATCCAGGCTCAGGTAATTTACTGCTGAATATCGTTGTAACCAACCAAACAAGCCTACATAACGGTTTTGGCAACGGTTACAACGATGCCGACTCCAGCGGAACTGCGACAACACGGGCCTACGCCTTCGTGGGAAATGCGATTGGTCCGGTAGACACGACAGGTTTGGTGACTGAATTCAACAAATGAGCTTGTCCAATGCGCGAACTTACGGCGATGCAGGCAAGGGATCCAAGCGCGGGTGACTGGGGGCGGAGGCTTCAGCGCCCGGCGCGGCGGCGGACGTCCGGCAAGAGCAGATCCTCGCCGGCTTTTTCGCGGAGACTGAGGTAGGCGCGATACGACTCGGCGAATCCCGCGTTGTGCAGTCCTTCCCGAACACGGCCCTGGTAGTAGTACACGATCGGGAAATAGCCGGAAGTGGGCTCCTCGTCCACGAGCAACGACAGCGCCTCCCCCCGACGCGTGATGCAGCGGTCGAACTCGGAATCGGCTTGCGGAAACGCGCCGAGCTCCAGGTACGCGCGCCCAAGATCGAAATGACCCAACCATGTATCCAACAGGCCGCCGGCATCGGTAAGAATCTTAATCGCCTGGCGCGGGTCTCCAGTCTTCAGGGCGATCTCACCTTCAACGATTTTGCCGTACGCCTGAGGCTCGGCTGGGAGCTCGGAGGAGAGGCCGGCGGCGACCGTCCGCGCTCTGGCGACTGCGTTCGCCTCGACAAAGATGCGAGCAGCGAGGAATCGAACCTGCACGGCCTTGCTATTCAGCAGCGCCTTCTCGGCGGCCGCGATGGCAGGACCTCTCTGCTCTCGCATGAGGTGAGCGTACGCCAGCGAGGTGAGCTTTCTGGCGGCCTTGTCGGCGTTCTTGGACGCCAGGTCCGACGCCGCGCCCTGCTCGAACAGCCGCACGGCATCCGAGAAACGCCCTTGATACAGCGCTAGGTCGCCCATGCCGGACGCCGCCCAGGATGCGCCACGCGCTCCGATCGTTGCGAGCTTCTTGTACGTTGCGGCCGCCTCCGGTAGCTGGCCCTGTCCCAACCTGGCGAAGGCCAACGCAAGTGTGGCCAAATCGGTCGGCTCCTGTAGCGTGCCGGCCTCTCGCTCCGCAGTCTGGAAATCGCCGGCGTAAGCCGCATAGACCGCCAGATTGCCTCGGAACGGCACACGCTTCGGCAGGATTTGTACCGCCCGCCGCATTTCATCGACAGCCTCACGCATGTTTCGCAATTTCGACAAACACAGGGCGCGGTTGTTGTGCGCGACAGCGTCAGCCGCGTATTGGGCGATCAGTTCGCCGTATTCTTTCACGCACTGCTGAGAGTCGCCGGTATTCATGTAGTAAGAGGCACGGACGGCAAAACGCTCGCGGTCCGTCATCCCCTCGAGATGACGGAGGGCTTCAGTGTTGTACTTCTCAGCATCCTGCAGCTTGCCGAGATTCCGCGACATGAGCGCCAAACCCTGGTAGCCAAGACCGAAGTTTGGATCCAGTTCCACGGCCTTCAGAAAGTTTTGTCGCGCCTCCTCGAACTTGTTGTTGGATTGGGCTTCGATCGCTGCCGCGTAGCGACCGGCCACTGCCATGGACGTGGTTGACAGGCTCTTCATCGCGAGCAACTGAGCCGAGTCTGATGTCTCGTCGCCGAGTGCCTTGCGAACCGTGGTGACCAGCTTCGTCGCCGCTCCAAGGACCTGGTCCTTGCTCGACACTCGAGTTCTGGCACTGGCGATTTCCTTCCCGGTCACGGTTTGAGCCGCCTTGACGGAAATTTCGTAGTTGTTGCCTCGACGGTCGATCGAACCGGAGAGGACCACGCCCACGCCCTGCTTCAGCGCGATCCCACGCGCTGCCACGTCGTCCAGCTTGTTCGGCGGCTGGACACCGAACGTCGCGCGGATCCTGCTCCGGTCGTACGCGCTGATGAAGCCCGCAGCTTCCAACGCACGCCTGAGCATCGGCTCCAGTGTGCGGTCGAACGTCTGTTCGTTGGTCCGGTTTTCAAAGTCCGCGATCATCACCGTGACCGGCGCGTGTTGTTTCGGTGGCTCCACCGCGCGCCGCGTCAGAAAGTACGTGCCGCCGAGCAGCACGACGACGAGCGCCGCAGTCGCCGCCATCATGCGCGGCGTCAGGAGGCGGGCTTCGGGGATCGGCTCGCCGTTGTCGTCGAGGCGGTCGAGCGCGGTGACGAGCTCCGCCGTGGTCTGAAAACGATCCGCAGGATCGATCTGGAGACAACGGAGGACCAGCGCGTCGAGAGACTCGGGGATCGCAGGATCGCTTTTACGCAGCGACGCCGGCGGCTCGGCGATCCGTCGCTTGAGGGCGTCGATCGGCGTCATCCCCTCGGGCAGGGGACGCCGCCCGACGAGCATCTCCGAGACAATCATGCCGACCGCATACAAGTCCGCACGCTGATCGACGGCCTCGCCGCGCGCCTGCTCAGACGACATGTACTCCAGTGTTCCCACGATGCGGCCCTGCGCCATGCTCGCGGCCATGGCATCGGCGGGTACCGCGCCGGTCCGGGTGCGCGGCGTCGGCGCAATGGTGACGTCGGGGTCGTCGTTCCCAGCCTTCGTCGCTGCCGCCGTTGGCGCGATGGTCGCGTCCTCGGTTGCGCGTGGGGCCACGACTGGCGCGGTGGCAGGCGTCGCGGGCGCCGTGCGGCCTGTGGGTAATGACGGCGACGACGCCGGCGGCGACGTGTTAGCTCCGGCGGCGCGCGCGATGCCGAAATCCATGATCAGCGCCTGGCCATCCTTGTTGAGCATGATGTTGGCCGGCTTCAAATCGCGGTGGACGACGCCGGCGCTGTGAGCCGCCGCGAGGCCGCGTGACACCTGGCGCGCGATGCTCAACGCCTCGCCGATCGGAAGCTTGCCGTCGCGCTTGAGCCGCGTGGAGAGATCCTCGCCCTCGATGTAAGGCATCGAGATGTACTTGACGCCCTTGAGATCGCCCAGATCGTGAATCCGGACGACGTTGGGGTGCGTGACCTGGCGCGCCAGCAGCAGCTCGCGCTTGAAGCGCCGCTCCATCTCGATTGCCGCCGCCGGGTCGGTGGTCGCATCCGGACGGATGACTTTCAGCGCGACGGCGACGCCGAGCTCCTGATCCCAGGCCTGGTAGACGGCGCCCATGCCGCCCATCCCCAGCAATCGGATGATGTGATAGCGGGTGCTGAAAGCTTCGCCGGTCGCGAAGGCAGGGGCGTCGCCAGGGGGCCCGGGGTGTGACGAAGCGTCCGCTTCCGGCGGGGCATCCGTCGCCGAAGGCATGGCCGTCGCCGGCCCGCCGGGAAGGCGCGTCAGATCGTCCGGGTCAGGAGGCATAGAACAGGAACCGTCAGGACTGAGGCCCCTATTATCATCCATAATATAACGTTCCGGAACGGTGGATCGAACAGAGGGGGTATGATCCGCCACGAAAAGGGGCCGTACCCCTTTTCGTGGAGCGACCCGTGCACCTCACCCCGCGTGAAATCGACAAGCTGCTGATTTTTTCGGCCGGCGAGCTCGCCCGCAAGCGGCGCGCCCGCGGCGTGAAGCTCAATCATCCCGAAGCTGTCGCGTTCATCACGTCCGAGATCCTCGAGCTGATTCGCGACGGAAAATCGGTGGCCGAAATCATGAGCCTCGGTTCCGGCATTCTCAGCGCCGACGCGGTGATGGAAGGCGTGCCCGGGATGATTGGCGAGATCCAGATCGAAGGAACGTTCCCGGACGGCACCAAGCTCGTGACGATTCACAACCCCATCCGATGATTCCCGGCGAATATTTTCTGTCGGACGTCCCGATCGAGCTCAACGCTGGCCGGGCGACCCGGCGTCTCGAGGTGACCAATCGAGGCGATCGCCCGGTGCAGATCGGCTCGCACTGTCATTTCTTCGAAGTGAACCGCTGCCTGGCGTTCGATCGCGAAGCCGCGTACGGGATGCGGCTGAACGTCCCCGCCGGGACGGCCGTCCGCTTCGAGCCGGGCGACACGCGCGAGGTGGAGCTGGTCGCCATGGGCGGCCGCCGCGAGGTCTTCGGCCTGAACGGCTTGGTGAACGGCTCGCTGGACGAAGAAGCGACGCGCAGGCGCGCGCTCGCGGCCGTGCGCAAATTCACGAAATGAAGATCGATCGTCGCACCTACGCCGATCATTACGGCCCGACGACCGGCGATCGGGTCCGGTTGGCCGACACCGAGCTGATCATTCAGATCGATCGCGACTGGACCACGTACGGCGACGAGGCGAAATTCGGCGGCGGGAAGGTTATTCGCGACGGGATGGGACAGTCGCCCTTGGCAACCCGCGCGTCCGGTTCGCCCGATCTCGTGATTACCTCGGTGATCGTCCTCGACAGCACCGGCATCTATAAAGCCGACGTGGGGATCCGGGACGGCCGTATCGCCGCCATCGGCAAGTCGGGAAATCCCGGCATCATGGACGGCGTGACGCCCGGTCTGGAAATCAGCGCGTCCACCGAAATCCTCGCGGGCGAAGGGCACATCCTGACTGCCGGCGCAATCGATTCGCACGTCCATTTCATCTCGCCCACCCAGATTCCCGATGCCTTTCATTCCGGCATCACGACCCTCATCGGCGGGGGCACGGGACCCGCCACCGGCACGAAGGCGACAACCTGCACACCGGGAGCGTGGCATATCCGCCGGATGTACGAGGCGGTGGAAGCGTTCCCGCTTAACTTCGGGTTCCTCGGAAAAGGCAACGGCTCGGACGAGGCCGCGCTGCGCGAGCAGATTCGCGCCGGCGCGCTCGGGTTGAAGCTGCACGAGGACTGGGGATCGACGCCGGCTGCCATCGACTGCTGCCTCGCCGTGGCCGACGAGTTCGACGTGCAGGTGGCGATCCACACCGACACGCTCAACGAAACGGGATTCGTGGAAGACACCATCCGGGCCATCGCGGGCCGAACCATCCACACCTATCACACCGAAGGCGCCGGGGGCGGCCACGCGCCTGACATCATCCGGTTGTGCGGCGAGCCCAACGTCCTGCCGTCGTCGACGAACCCGACGATGCCGTTTACGCGGAACACGCTCGACGAGCACCTCGACATGCTCATGGTGTGCCACCATCTGTCGCCGAGCGTGCCGGAAGACGTCGCGTTTGCCGACTCGCGCATCCGGCCGGAGACGATTGCCGCCGAGGACATCCTCCACGACATCGGCGCTTTCAGCATGATGTCGTCGGACTCGCAGGCGATGGGGCGCATCGGAGAAGTCATCTGCCGCACGTGGCAGACCGCCGACAAGATGAAGCGCCAGCGTGGCGCGTTGCCGGGCGAGCGTCCCGGCAGCGACAACGTGCGCGTGAAGCGGTACGTGGCGAAGTACACGATCAACCCCGCCATCACGCACGGCATCGCGGCCCACGTCGGATCGATTGAAGTAGGCAAGATGGCCGATCTCGTACTCTGGAAGCCGGCGTTCTTCGGTGTGAAGCCCGAGGTGATCATCAAGGGCGGGTTCATCGCGGGCGCGATGATGGGCGACGGCAACGCCTCGATTCCGACGCCGCAGCCGGTCATCGCACGGTCGATGTTCGGCGCCTACGGTGGCGCGCTTCACGCGTGCAGCATGCACTTCGTCAGTCAGGCGGGTGTGGACAGCGGAAGCCTGTCGGGCCTGGCGCGGCCTCTGGCAGCCGTGCGCGGGTGCCGGACGCTGGGTAAAAAGGACCTCGTGATGAACGACGCGCTCCCGAAAATCGACGTCGATCCCGAATCGTACGAAGTGAGGGCCGACGGCGAGCTGCTGCGGTGCGATCCGGCCGACGTCCTGCCGCTCGCGCAGCGATATTTTTTATTTTGAGCCCTGTGTTCTTGTGTTTAAGGCACTGCCGGTCGCCGAGGCCGCATATCGCGAGGAGTCGCTGCCTGCGTCCGCGCGGGGATTCAGGCGCGACACGATGACGCTTGGATGGGAAGACCGGCTGAAAACGCGCGGCCGCCGGCGTTCGGATGGCGGCCTCGAGTTCGGCACCTCGCTGCCGCGCGGAACGGTCCTCGGCGCCGGCGACCGTCTGGTGCTCGACGGGGCCCGCGCAATCGTCGAAGTCGTCGAACGGCTCGAGCCGGTCTTCGTCATCGAGCCGCGCGACCTATCGGAATGGGGTCTGTTTGCGTATCACATCGGCAACGGCCATCAGCCGCTGATGATTACGGATCGGGCGCTCGTCTGCCCGGACGTCCCCGGCGTCGAGATGCTGCTGCAATATCACCGCATCCCGTACGTGCGCGCCGAGGTCGCATTCACGCCGGCAACCGCGTCTGGTCACGTCATCTAGATATTCGAGGATCCCATGCTTGTGTCGCTGTTGCATCTCTGCGACTCTCTGTTTCCGATCGGATCCTTTGCGTACTCCGAAGGGCTCGAGTCCGCTATCGGCGCGGGGATGGTGAAGGACGTTGCCGATCTGCGCGACTGGCTCGACGTGTGCCTTGACGAAGTGATCGCGCGCTCGGACGGACCGGGAGTGGCCATCGCCTGGTCGGCATGCCACGCCGGTGACTGGGACACACTCATCGCCGTCGACGAGGAGCTGACGGCCCTTCGTCCCTCCTCCACGATTCGGATGGCGAACCGATCGATGGGGCTGCGGCTGCTCAAGACGTGGCAGGCGATTCACCCGGATGCGCGCCTCGACGGTTTGACGGACGGGCTGACGCTGCCGGCCGCGTTCGGAGTCGTCTGCGCGTCGGCGGGCATCGATCGGCGCGACGGGGTCACCGGCTACGCGTACACGCGCCTCGCGGCGACCGTGTCCGCCGCGATGCGGCTCATGGCGCTCGGCCAGACCGACGCGCACAGGCTCCTGGGCCGAATCCTCGAGCGCGTGCCGGCGACGGTCGACAACGTGATGGTCCGAAACGATCCGGTTGAATCGTTCGCGCCGGCGCTCGACGTTGCGCAGATGACGCAGCAGTACGTGCATTCCCGCCTGTTCCGCTCATGACCCCCGTGACAAAGACCAGACCGGTTCGTATCGGCATCGGCGGTCCCGTCGGCTCCGGGAAGACGGCGCTGGTCGACGCGCTCTGTAAGAGCATGCGCGGCGACTACAAGCTCGGCGTGATCACCAACGACATCTTCACGCGCGAAGACATGGAATTCCTCGTGCGAAGCGAGGCGCTCGCCCCCGATCGGATCATCGGCGTGCAAACCGGCGGATGTCCGCACACCGCCATCCGCGAAGACGCGTCGATGAACTTCGACGCGCTGGACGAGCTGACCGCCCGCTTTCCCGACCTCGACATCGTCTTTCTCGAGAGCGGCGGCGACAATCTGGCCGCGAGCTTCAGCCCGGAGCTGGTGGACGCCGCCATCTACGTCATCGACGTGTCCGGCGGCGACAAGATTCCGCGGAAGGGCGGTCCGGGTGTTACCCGATCGGACCTGCTGGTCATCAACAAGATCGACCTGGCCGAGTGGGTGGGCGCGAGCCTTGACGTGATGGCGCGCGATTCCAAGACAATGCGGGGCGAGCGGCCGTTCGTGTTCACGAATCTGAAGCACGGCGCCGGCCTCGAGGACGTGGTGACATGGATTCGTCGCGAGCTGTTGTTCGAAATGTGACCGCTGTCGATCAACGCGAAGCGGTCGCGATTGGCCGGCGGGCGCGCCTGGAGCTCGAGTTCGCGTGTCGGCAAGGTCGGACCGTGCTGACGCACGCGTATGCGGAACCGCCCTGTCGTGTCGGCTGCAGCCTCGACGCCGGGCCGTACACGTACGTGATGCTCGTCTGCTCCGGTCCGGGCGTCTTCGGCGGCGATGCGATCGACCAGCGCGTGCACGTGGGGCGCGGCGCGCGCGTGCTGCTGGTCTCGCAGGCGGCGCTGCAGATTCATCCCACGGCTGCCGCTGGAAGCCATGACGCCGCCGTCATTCAATCCCGCTTCGAGGTGGAATCGGGTGGTGAGCTCGATTGCTTCTGGGATCCGGTGATTCCCTTCGCAGGCGCTCGCCTGGCCCAACGGATCGACGTGCACCTGGCGACCGACAGTCGTCTGTTCTGGAGCGATGCGCTCATGGCGGGGCGGATCGGGCGCGGTGAAGCCTGGCGGTTCGACGAGGTCAGCCACGAGCTGCGGGTAAACGTCGGCGGCAGGCTCAGGTATCTCGAGCGCTATCGGCTGACGCCGCAGTCGCGTCCTGTCGAGCGTCGGTGGATGGCCGGCGGGGCGCATTACCTCGGAACCACCTTAGTACATGACGAGGGGGCCACGGCCGCTTGCGCCGAGCGGCTTCAGATGCGGCTCGGGACCATCGACGGAATCCACGCCGGCGTCGACGTTGTGTCGCCGAATCTGCTCGTGGCCCGACTGCTCGCGGCCCGGGGTCCACAATTTGCGGCCGCCCGGGAAGCGTTGCGAAGCGCCCTCGATCGGCCGCCGCTGCGACGTGTCTGAACGATCAAAGTAGAATCGCGGTATGGCGCGCGCGGATGTTCGCGACGAAGCGGCTCGACTCGTCGAGGTCGGGACGCGCTTCTATGCGCGCGGGTGGGTGCTCGGCACGAGCGGCAATTTCAGCGTCGTCCTCTCGCGCAAGCCGCTTCGTCTCGCCATTACAGCCAGCGCGGCACACAAAGGCCAGCTCCGCCGGGCCGACATCGTTGAATGCGACGAGCACGGCGTTCTCATCGGGCGCAAGGCCGCCACGCGCAAACCGTCAGCTGAGACGCTGCTGCACCTCGAGATCGCGCGGCTTCGAGGCGCGGGCGCGGTGTTGCACACGCACTCGGTGTGGACCACCGTGCTCTCGGATCTCCACGCCGGCGCCGGGGGCTTCAGCATCGAAGGCTACGAGATGCTCAAGGGACTGCGGGGGGTCGGGTCGCACGAACACCGCGAATGGATTCCCATTATTCCAAACGACCAGAACATGCCGCGGCTCGCGGGGACGGTGGCCGAAACGCTACGCGACCGCCCCGAGGCGCATGCGTTCCTGTTGTGCCGCCACGGCCTGTACACATGGGGCGACACGCTCGCCGACGCCGAGCGGCACGTCGAGATCCTGGAGTTTCTGTTCGAAATGATCGGCCGTACACTGCAGGTGAGTCAGGTGGTCAGGTAGGGCAGGCTGGCCCACCCGACCCACCAGACCTTGTTAGGGGGACGTCATGGCACTCGTGAGAATCCCGGAAGAAGACCGGACGATCGAGGACATATCGGCGATCGCCGCGTATCTGGCCGAACGCGGCATCGACTACGAGCGTTGGACCGGCCCCGAAACCGCGGCGGCGGGCGCGACCTCGGACGCTGTCCTCGCTGCGTACGCCGTAAAAATCGACGAGCTCAAAGCGCGCGGCGGGTACGTCACCGCCGATGTGATCGACGTCACGGCAGACACGCCGGGACTCGACGGCATGCTCGCGAAGTTCAATTCCGAGCACTGGCACGACGAAGACGAAGTCCGCTTCAT